>JAZMZI010000158.1:0-1815 GCA_045585895.1 Eubacteriales bacterium | reverse complement strand
AAATTCCGAATGGTCAACTTGGACTAAATGCTTGAGAGAAGAAGTAAAGAAAGATAGTATTTATAAGATAAGTAAAGATATAAAACAATAATATTTTACCCCGACAGCATAGTCTGTCGTGGCTTTATAATTATGTAATTACTGTATCTCATTCTGTCTTGCGACGAGTGACTGACCGCAGTAGATCTCGCGGAGCTTCGGCTTTTCGATCTTGCCGGTTGGGTTTCGCGGTACTTCTGCGAATATTACCTTGCGTGGCCGCTTATAACGCGGCATACCCATACAGAAATCGTTGAATTCTTCCTCTGTCATCGTGCAATCGGGTTTGAGCTCAACGATAGCGGCGGCGATCTCACCGAGACGGTCGTGAGGAAGTCCGATAACCGCAACGTCCTTGATATCGTCGTGCTTTCTGATGTAGTTTTCTATCTCAACGGGGTAGAGATTTTCTCCGCCCGTAATGATAACGTCTTTCTTGCGGTCAACGAGGAAGATAAATCCGTCCTCATCCTCACGCGCCATATCACCGGTGAAGAGCCATCCGTCCTTCAGTACCTCGTTAGTTGCTTTTTCGTTTTTGTAGTAGCAGGTCATAACTCCGGGACCTTTTACGCAAAGCTCACCGACCTCTCCGGAGTTTACATCGTTTCCGTCACCGTCAACGATCTTAGTCTGCCAGCCGTATCCCGCTTTGCCTATCGCACCGACCTTGTGTATGTTTTCAACGCCGAGGTGAACGCAACCCGGACCAATAGATTCCGAAAGACCGTAGTTTGTGTCGTATTCGTGATTCGGGAAAAGCTTTTTCCAACGCTTTATAAGAGACGGCGGAACCGGCTGCGCGCCGATGTGCATAAGTCTCCACTGATCGAGCGCGTATTCGTCAAGCTTTATGTCGCCCCTATCAATAGCGTCCAGAATATCCTGAGCCCACGGAACAAGAAGCCATACGATCGAACATTTTTCCTCGGATGCCGTTTTTATTATCCATTCGGGCTTAACGCCTTTAAGAAGTACCGACTTTGCGCCGACTAGGAAGCTGCCGAACCAGTGCATTTTTGCACCCGTGTGATAAAGCGGAGGAATACAGAGGAAAACGTCCTCGTGCGTCTGTCCGTGGTGTGCTTGCTCTACCTTGCAGGAGTGCATAAGGCTTTCGTGCTTGTGAAGTATAGCCTTCGGGAAGCCCGTTGTGCCTGACGAGAAATATATCGCGCCGTAGTCTTCGTCCGTAAGCGTTATTTCGGGAGCGTGAGACGATGTATAAGTTACGAGCTTATTGTAGCTTTCTGCAAATGAAGGACAGTCGTCACCGACGTAAAACATATATTTTACGCGTTTCATTCTGTCACAGACCTCCTCGACTCGTCCGACAAATTCGGGACCGAAAACGAGAACGTCAGCATCGGAAAGATCTGCGCAGTAGCGTATTTCGTCGGCGGTATAGCGGTAATTCATAGGAACCGCAAGGGCACCTGTTTTGAGAATTCCGAAGTATATCGGAAGCCACTCAAGACAGTTCATAAGAAGTATTGCGACTTTGTCTCCTTTTTTTATTCCGCGGGAGAGCAAAAGATTTGCAAAACGGTTTGCTTTTTTATCAAAGTCACCCCAAGTAAGCTCGGTTCTGAAGGGATGATTTTTGCTTGATTCGATAAGCGAATATTCCTTCCATGTGACCTTTTTTTCGTCGGGCAGGGAAGGATTTATTTCCACAAGCGCGACCTCGTCACGGTAAAGAGTGGCGTTTTTAACAAGAATTTCGGTAATTGGCATGATTTTATCCTTTCAGATCAGTTGTTTGTGTCGTCAATT
>JAZMZI010000157.1:0-11748 GCA_045585895.1 Eubacteriales bacterium | reverse complement strand
GCCGAATACGCCTTCGGCGGAGAAACGCTTTCCCTGAAGCTTTCGGGATACGGCTTTGCCGTCATTGAAATATAGATCAAAAAGGCGACTCGTGCGCCTTTTTCAATCTCACCGAAGGAGTGCTTTTTTGTCAGATTTTTGCGCTTTTTGTTAAAACTGCGCAGGAACGGTATTGTATCAAATGTTTTATTCCATTTTTTCGAAAAGCCCTTGACTTTTAAGAAAAACCGTAGTATAATAACCTTGTGAGGCGTGAATTTTTGATTTCAAAAAAATTCCGCCTATTTTTATCGAAAGGACTGCCAAAATGCAAAGCTTTAATCTTCACACTTCAATTCATTTCGGTGCAGACGCTCTTTCCCGTCTTGCAACTCTTGAATATAACAAGGTATTTATTATCGCCGACCCCTTCGTGGTCTCCAGCGGTCTTATAAAGTACGTCACCAAGCACCTCGACGCGGCAAATATCACTTATACCGTATATTCCGACGTCGCTCCCGACCCCTCGGTCGAGGCGGTTGGCAGAGGCGTTACCGCCCTCATTCGCGATAAAGCTCCCTGCATTATCACGGTAGGCGGCGGCTCCGCAATCGACCTTACCAAGTGCGTGCGTCAGTTCGCCAATCAGGTAGAGCCGGGCTATTTCCCCTACTTTATTGCAGTTCCTACCACCAGCGGAACGGGTAGCGAGGTAACGTCCTTTGCGGTCATCACCGATACCGAAAAGAACGTAAAGCACGCTATCATAGATCAGAAGCTTCTTCCCGAGGAGGCTATTCTCGACGTTGAAATGGTAAAAAGCGTTCCCGCAAGCATAACCGCAGACACGGGTATGGACGTGTTCACCCACGCTATCGAGGCTTACGTCAGCACCAACGCTACCTCCTTCTCCGACCTCTACTCCAAAAAGGCGGCTCAGGTATGCAAGGATTATCTCTACCGTTCCTATAATTATGAATCTACTCGCGACCTTCTCCCCAGAGAAAGAATGCACTTCGCCTCCAATCTGGCGGGTATGGCGTTCAATGCCGCATCCTTGGGTCTTAACCACGGCATGGCACATCAGCTGGGCGCTCAGTTCCATATTCCTCACGGAAAAGCAAACGCGCTCCTTCTTCCTACCGTTATAAGCTATAACACGGGAATCGAGAGCCACACTATGTCTATCGTAAACCCTGCTCCCTGCGTCCACAAATACGCAAAGCTGGCACGCTACATCGGCGTGGGAAGCTACAACGATATCGCATCGGTAAAATCCTTTATCAACTACATAGACGAACTTCGTATTCAGATGAACGTACCCCGTTGCATCCGCGAGGCGGCTCCTTCGATCACCAAGGACGAGTATATGCGCAAGGTCGAGGATATGGCAGAGGCGGCGCTCAACGACCGCTGCACTCCCACCAATCCCCGCGTCCCCAAGAAGCAGGAAGTTGTCGATCTCTTTGAAAAGATATTCTAACTAAATAAAAACGCTTGATTTCAGTTTGATCTAAAATCAAGCGTTTTTTATTTATACAAAAGGTTAATCCTCAATATCGGTAAGCTTTGACACGGTAGTTCCAAGCACTTCCGCAATAACGAAAAGAGTTCTCAACGAAGGGCAAAAGCAACTACCGGGAGCCTCAAGCTGTGAAACATATCCAACAGACAAGCCGCACGCCTCCGCAAGCTCTTCCTGCGTCATTCCCTGCAATTTTCTGTAATATGCAATTTTCAAGCCGATTTTAATTACGTTCATTTTATATTGACTTTCAAGCATATCGTTTCTCCTAAAAATTCTTTTAAAAATATTATACCCTATTTACAAAAGAATTTTAATATGGTATAATATAAGGAACATTAGGTAAAATATAAGGTTTATGTGTTTTAAACTATATTTAAGGAGATGCAATATATGAAGCTTTTGATAGTTGGTTCGCGAACAATAACAGAATTTGATCTGACAGGGCACATCCCCGAAGAAACCAATCTAATAATCAGCGGTGGCGCAAAAGGCATCGACAAGGTAGCAGAGCAATATGCAGACAGCCACAACATTGAAAAAATGATAATTCTCCCCAAATATGAAAAATTCGGCAGAGCCGCCCCGATCAAGCGCAACGAGGAAATGGTTGATCTTGCCGACACAGTCTTGGCGATATGGGACGGCGAATCTAGAGGAACCGAATACACCCTAAAATACGCTCAAAAGAAAAATAAAAAAATCATCAAACTCATACCAACCGTAAATTAACCTTTTCCCGAAACATTTTGAAAAAAGATAGGGATATGGGGGAAGAGAAAGTTTTCGCAAAAATTTTCTCTTCCCCCATAAAAAATATTCTCACAATCCCAAAATGTGGTTTGAATTCATATATTCAGTCGGCGTCATACCCGTCTTTTCCTTAAAGCAACGGCTGAAATGATAAACCGAAACGAAACCGCACTCCTCCGCTACGGCGGAGATCTTTTTGTTTCCCGAAGAAAGCAGCTGCTTTGCTTTGAAAATCCGCGCTTCTATAATATATTGCCTCGGAGTGACACCGTATCTATCTGAAAAAAGTCTGCGAAAATAAACCTCGCTTATATTGACCTGCCTCGCCAACACTTCATTTGTAAGATCGGGATCCGACAAATTCGCCTCAAGAAATGCCATAGCTCTGCCAATATCCGAATTGTCCTCGTCACCTTGCGTGATCATTCCATCCAGCAAAGAATAGAACGCGCTCATCTTTTTAGTCCTGTTTTTTTCAAACAAGGATAGCTTTTTTATATATTCATATTCCTTAATAAGCGGCTCGGGATTTTTCAGAGGAATAACTATATGCCGATTACATAAGAAATCTTTGCAATCGAAATTGATAAGCGGAAAATACCCACTCTTTTCGCAGTGTAGCGTGTAAGTAGCCCCCTTAGGCAGAATTATCGCGCATTTCGGCTCGGAAATATAGCTTTCTCCTTCAAGCGTATAAGTTAGTTGCCCCTCATAGCAGAAGGAAATGCCATAATTCGGTCGCCCTTTTATTTCAGACGATACGCCCTTTACCTGGCGCACAGTAACCACTTCGTAAATATCGGTCACGGTAATATCACGAAAAACGTTCATTCCATCACCCCCACAAACGCATTTTATCATTTTTTGCAACAAAAGTCAATTAAATCATCAAAATAATATCAAAAATATTAAATCTCTCTCATTTTTATCATTGATTAGCGCGCTATTATGTGATAATATTATTTTGCAAAGTAAAAATGAAACTTCATGAATAAGCCTGTTCAAACATCCGGAAGAATCGCCATGACAAGAGGATAAGAAACAAAAGAATTCACGTTAAGGAGAATTATCAAGTATATGAAACCCACATTTCTGAATTACCAAAAGCCCCTGCTCTGCTGCATGATCCCCGAAAACACACCCGACAAAGCAATCTCTGCCGTTATGAACGCTCACTATGACGGTGCCGATGCCTTTGGATTTCAGCTTGAAGGCTGGAATCCCGAATACCTCAACGAGGAATGCTTCCGCAACGTATTCAAGCACTGTCTCGGCAAACCCATCTACGTAACGAGCTACCGCAATTTCAGCAACAAAGGCAAAACCGACGACGAATGTGCCGAGATCCTTTTCGCCGCCATCCGCGCGGGCGCGACGTTAGTTGACGTTATGGCGGACACTTACGACCCTCAGCCCTACGAAATGACCCACAACCCTGAAGCTGTCGCAAAGCAAAAGAAGTTGATCGAAAGATTACACGCGGCAGGTGCCGAGGTGCTTATGTCCAGCCACACCCACACGCATCTTAGCGAGGACGAGGCGGTTGCCTATGCAAAGGCTCAGAGGGAGCGCGGAGCAGACGTCTGCAAAATAGTCAATTTCAGTAATACCGAAGACGAGGAACAGGAAAATATCAGAGCGATACTCAGAATAAAGAACGAGGTGGGTGGAAAATTTCTTTTCCTTGCAAATGGAGAATATTGCCACACCATCCGTCAGATCGGAACCTCTCTCGGCGTTTGCATGTGGCTCTGTGTGCAAAACGCGGTAAGAGAACAGCCTCAGCTCCGCGCCATGAAGCAGGTTCAGGACAATCTTTTCTATAACAATCAGTAAAAATTGCGAAATGTTATTTATGTCAAACGATAAAAAAGTCGCCCTTATTACGGGCGCGTCGGTAGGTATCGGCAAGGCAACCGCCATAAAGCTTGCCGAGGAGGGCTACGACGTAGTTCTTATGGATATCAACGAAGAAAAAATGCTCTTGACCCAAGCCGAATGCGAAAAGCTTGGAGCAAAAGTCAAAGCATACGTCTGCGACGTAAGAAACGAGGAAATTGTAAACTCGTCTGTCTCCGATGCTCTCGAATTCTTCGGAAGGATCGACGTCCTCGTCAACAACGCGGCGCTCTGGAAAACTTTTCACTCCTTCCTCGACACCCCCGTGGACGAATGGAAGCTGTTTTTTGACGTCAACGTAATGGGCGTGGTCTACGTCACCCGCGCCGTTCTTCCCAAAATGATAGAAAACGGATACGGCAGAATAGTCAACGTGGCAAGCGTTGCGGGAGTATACGGCAACAAAAATATGGCTTGTTATTCGTCAACCAAGGGCGCGATCATCTCCTTTACCAAGGCTCTTGCCAAGGAGGTTGCCGAAAGCGGCATCACCGTCAACAGCGTATCCCCCGGTACCGTTTCCGATTCGGGCAAGGACGATCTTTACCATACAGTTCCCAATCCCCTGTCATATATGGGCAGATCGGGCAGCGATATGGAAAACGCGGAGCTGATCTGCTTCCTTTGCGGCGACAAGGCTACCTACATCTCGGGACAAAACATCCAGATCGACGGATGCAGAAAGATACTTTAATACCCAAAAGCAGGAAAGACCTCTCCGGTCTCTCCTGCGTTTCTTTTTTATCTGATTTTTCTGCACTCAATATAAAATCTCTTATCTGCGGCGTGACCCATTGAAAAAGTCTTTCGAGGCAGCGCACCGTCGCAAATTACGGTCTTAAAAAGCATATCCTTTCCCATTCCGTCGTAAAGGATTCCTACGGCTCCCTCACCGGCAAGCTCTCTTACCGTATCCTCGCCGTGGATATAATCAACAGTGACCTCGGGGTGCTTCTTTACGTATTCGTCAAGAAAATTCTGCACCGTACCGACCGCAAGCTGGGAAATCGGGTGAGGAACCGAAAGCTCGGTCTCCTTTTCATCAATGATGACCGTTATTTTTTGTCCGTCAGCCATACCGTCAAGAGACGCGATATAGGTCTCAAAATCTTTCTTGAATCCCGCCTTGTCCGCACCGAAAACAACTCTGTAAATAGGCTCGAAATCAAGGGCGGTATCGTGGAGATTGACTATTTCGCAAAGCGCATATCTTGCGGGATGAGACATCGCCGCATCAACGCCTATCTCGGCTTTTATCTCCTCGTAAAGCGCCTTTGCAGATGCCAACGAGTGGTTTCCGTCACCCATAGCAAAAAGCAACGGAGCGGCGTCCACACCGTATTTTTCTTTCATGTTCTCTCTCGTTGCAAGAGCGCCGAGAGCGTTGTTTATTCCCTCAAAATCGGATTTTTCGACGAAATACCCCTTAACGTGACCGCCGCCCGCCATAAGGTCGAAATCGTAGGCGACCTCGTAGCTCTCCGACTTATCTGCAACAGGTTCGATGACCTTTCTTTCGGGGTCGTCGATAAGTATCATAATATGTGGCATCTCCACGACTGCGCCGCGGCGAATGGCAACTCTCGGCGGTATTCTTTCAAGCACGGTGCCCTCGGTGGCGCGAATAAGCGTCTCGGAGCCTTTGGAATAATCGTAATCCTCAAGGTCTATGCAACCAACTATTCCTCGGCGCACTCTGCCGTCGCTTTGAGTCCTTTCAAGGTATATCATAGCATTTTCATGTCCCAAAAGAACACCGCAAAGATACTCCTTCATATTTTCGTTTATCTTGGGCAGCATCTCTTCCTCGCGGTCGAGATACGCCTCGGGAAGCATAAGATCAAGGGTAGAGGGCGCGTCTCCTATAAACGCTCTTGCCTCGTCCCAATACTCTTTTTGGCTCGTATATTGGTCGCAGGCAACCGTTGCCCACTTTTTTCCGTTTGTTACGTTAAAATTCGGTAACAGAATATCTGCAGGATAAAAGTACGTTTTCATAAAAGCTCCTTCAAACTTAATAACTGTATTCTATCATAAAACGTATTAAAAATCAAGAGATTGTCCCGTTTTCGCTAAAAATGACTCTTTTTTACAAAATCTATTATTAATATAGGGCAAAACTCCTTTATTTATTAAAATTCACTATTGACAACCGACGCGAATTCTCATATAATATACTATATATTGTCATTTTTACGTGACTATGGTATTAAGTATATTTTTTCAAGCGCTTTGCGCAGAAAGGCAGATAAATATGAGTTTAAAAGTAGTTAAATTCGGCGGCTCGTCTTTGGCAGATGCCGAGCACTTCCGTATGGTTGCCGATATAATCAAGGCAGATCCCGACCGCAGATACGTAGTTCCCTCCGCTCCCGGAAAGAGATATTCGAGCGACACCAAGGTCACCGATATGCTTTATCAGTTCTTTGAGCTTGTCCGTTCAAGAGCTTCTGCCGAGGAGATCGACGCGCACTACGACAAGATCAAGGAAAGATACAATGGAATTATCGCAGACCTCGGCCTTGATTTCGACCTCTCCGGAGAGTACGAATACATAAAGAACGCTGTCCTTCACAATTCGGGACGCGACTTTGCCGCAAGCCGCGGCGAATACCTTAACGGTCTTATTCTCGCGAAATATCTCGGCTTTGATTTTATCGACGCAGAAAACGTTATCTACTTCCGCGAAAACGGCACCTTCGACGAGGAAAAGACCAACGACATCCTCTCTATGGAACTTAAGGATCACAAATACGCCGTTATCCCCGGATTCTACGGCATCGCTCCCAACGGAACTATTGTTACCTTCTCCAGAGGCGGCTCCGACATCACGGGCTCTATCGTCGCCCGCGCGGCTGAAGCAGACCTTTACGAGAACTGGACCGACGTTTCGGGCTTCGTTATGGCTGACCCCAGGATCATCGAAAATCCTCAGCCTATCGACACCATCACCTACCGTGAGCTTCGCGAGCTTTCTTATATGGGCGCGACCGTGCTTCACGAGGATGCTATCTTCCCCGTTCGTTACGCAGGTATTCCGATCAATATCAAAAACACCAACCGCCCCGAGGACAAGGGCACTATGATAGTTTCGCAGGCATCGAGCTACGACAGCGACCACGTTATCACGGGTCTTGCGGGTAAGAAGGGCTTCTCTGTAATCACTATCGAGAAGGATATGATGAACAGCGAGGTAGGTTTCGGACGTAAGGTTCTCGAATCTCTTGAGGATAACGACGTTTCCTTCGAGCATCTCCCCTCGGGTATCGACACTATGAGCGTTATCGTCTCCACCGCACAGCTTGAGGGTCACAGAGAAAGAGTTCTTCAAGCTATGACCCGCCGCACCAAGCCCGACAGCATCACGATCGAGGACGGACTTGCTCTTGTCGCAGTCGTCGGACGCGGTATGGTCAAGGCAAAGGGTACCGCTGCAAGAGTCTTCGCGGCTCTCTCGGCGGCAGGCATCAACATCCGTATGATCGATCAGGGCTCTTGTGAGCTCAACATCGTCATCGGCGTTGAGGAGCACGACTTCCAGCCCGCTCTTAACGCGATCTACAACGAATTTGTAAAATAAAACGAATAAATCAACTGAATTCCGCATTTTGCTCTCTGCATTCTGCACTTAAAGAAAGGACTACACTTATGGAAAAATATAACTCTTTCCGTCCCGGCAAGGTCTGGCTCGACACCGACGGCAACCGAATTCAGGCTCACGGTGGAAATATTATTTATCACGATAATAAATTCTGGTGGTTTGGCGAAAACAAGGAGCACTCTCAGACCGAATGGGAGATCTGGCACTGGGGAGTAAGACTTTATTCCTCCGAGGACCTCTACAACTGGAAAAACGAGGGACTGATGGCGCCCCCCGATCTCGACGACGTGAACAGCCCTCTCCATCCCCTTTCCAAGATGGACAGACCCCATATTCTTTATAACGAAAAGAACAAGGAATTCGTTATGTGGATCAAGATAATGGGCGACAACGGCAGAGATCAGTATATGGTCATTCTGACTTCCCCCGACATTCGCGGTCCTTTCAAGATCAAGCACGACGTTCACCCCGGCGGCTTCCTCTCGGGTGACTTCGACCTCGTTAAAGACCCCGACACGGGAATCGCATACATTATGTTTGAGCGCGTGCATTGCAGTATGATAATCATGCCCTTGACCGAGGATTACACCGACGTTACGGGCGAATATACCGAGTTTTTCGAGGGCAGACGCGTTCCATTCGTCAGAGAAGCGCCCGCTATCTTCCGCAGAAATAACAAGTGGTACATGTTCACCTCGGGAACCACCGCAAAGTTCCCCAACCCCACCGAAAGCGCGTCGGCAGACAGTCTCACAGGCCCTTGGACCGAGCATGGCGAGTCCTGCATAGGTGACGTAAAGCGCACCACCTTCGATAGCCAGGTTGCCTGCGTTATCAAAATCCCCGGCAAGGACTTCTATATTGCCGCCGCAGACCGTTGGCTGCTCGACATCGACCCCAGCTGGCCCAACTTTATGGACGTTTTCGACAGCTGGTACGATAAGACAAAAAAACCTTTGCTTCCTCAAGATATGAGAAAGCTTACCGCTAAAAATACATCAATCGCCGATTACGTCTGGCTCCCCGTCAGCTTCGACGAGGACGGAGTCCCCAGACTCAAATGGTACGACGAATGGCGCTGGGAGGATTTTGTTTAAGGGATGACTTGCAGGGAGGGGAGAAGAACCTTTTTGAGAAAAAGGTTCTTCTCCCCTCCCTGCACCCTCCCCTCTTTCCAAAAAAACTTTTAAAAAGCTTCGCAGTTTAAAAGTGAAATAATACTTTCGAACCTATTATAAAACTTTAAATAAAGTACCACGCAAAAAGGCGTTGAAGCAAATTCAACGCCTTTTTCGTTATTAAAATTACAGCTTGATCCTAACATATGTTCCGTCGGAGGAATCGACCTCGACGAGATTCCAATTCTTATGTTTTTTCCGCATTTTACGAATGGTTTTGCGAATATTTCGCATTTGTTTTGGGGATATATTGGCAAAATCGCCAGCCTCATCGTGCTTTTTCAAAAAATGAAGACCTATTCTGCTAAACACCCAATTTGAAGGTATTGGCAGAAAAAACTTTTTCCCTTCTGCTTTGATCCTGATAATCATTATTCCACTACGATTTCCACAAGATCTCCATCGGAGCTTTCGATCTCGACGACCTTTCCGACAACTCCATTTTCTACCATAAGCACGATCTTCCCCCAATCAAGATCGAGCTTTTTGCCGTCTATCCCGACATTAAAGCTTTCCATCGACATTCCCGCATCAATAAAAACCTTTATAAGTGGCATAGGAAGGTTAACCCTTATCTTATCTCCGTCAGTCGAATCTACCTTTACGCGAAGCACAAGATCATCAAAGCTCTTTCGCTTTTCCACGGGTACGCATTTTACCTCGGGAGTCTCCAAGCCCTCGCCCGTCAAAAGCATATCCGAGGTCACACCAAGCTCTTTTGCAAGCTTTGGAAGAAGCATAATATCGGGGCAGGAAACGTCGTTTTCCCATTTACTCACCGCTTGAGAAGAAACGCCAAGCTTTTCAGCGAGATCGTCCTGCTTCATACCCTTTTCGCGACGAAGAGCCGCAATTCTCATTCCAAGTGTCTTATCCATAAACAAATATCCTTTTCTGCCTTTAAGGCTAAATATTCAAACCACCTTGGCGCCACATTCGGTCTGTAGCACCATTTTACCGCAAAATGAGAAATAAATGAAGCGTTCAACAGTTGTTTTTCACCCAAAATCGCTCAACCTTTTGGCGATTTTAACCTCTACCGTTGGTAGAGTTGAGAAAAATAGCCCCCGTAGAGCTATAAATTGCAATTTATAGGTGAGATATATTTATGTTCATTTCTTTTCTGCGGCGAAAAGAAACGAACCAAAGAAACGCCGCACGGGTGCAGGAGGGGTTGGAAAATTCGGTAATGAAGCGAAAGTATATCAAAAATCGATGTCCAAATTTTCTGCACATCCTCCTCCCCCGTGACCCCCAACCTTCTGCGGTTGGAATACTAACGTATAATATACAAAATTCAAATTATCTTAAATCAAAGAAGCTTTCCCTTCGGGAAAGGTCAGCTTCGCTGACAATTTAAACGCTTTTCAATATATCACGGCTACAAATTAAGATTTACAGTGTTATTTCACCTTAACAGATTCGCAAACACTTACCGTCGGCAAAGCCGACAGGTGAGGGTGTTCCTTAAGAGGGAGAGGATGTCGCAGAACGTGAAAATGCGGCATGTTCGCTTTTTCTCGTTCAAGGCCCTCTCCCTCTTAAGCGGCGTTCTTTTGGTTCGTTTTCTTTCGCCGCGGAAAGAAAATGAACATAATAAACTCACCGATAAATCAAAAGTTGCCCCCCAACCTTCATCAAAGCTCAAATATCTTCACCGACTTTATGGCAGTTCCCTCTTCTCTCTCCACAACAGATCCGAGAGCGAAAAATCTGCCATTCTCGGAGCATATTTTCACACGGGAACCGACCGAAAGGCTGGTCTTTATTTTTTTCTGATAGATCGGACAGCCGTCGCGGAAGAGCTTTTCAAAAAACGCGGGCAATCTTACGCTTTCAAGATCGTCAAAAAGCCTTTCCGTCGGCAAAAGCAGACCTTGACGCTCATTTTCGTCAAAATTTTCGATCTCCTCAAGGGTATGACACTCATCAAGAGAGATCCCGCAAGCCTCGCACCTTTCAAGGGCCGCCATCACGCCTCCGCAGCCAAGCTTTGCGCCGATATCGGCACAAAGGGTGCGTATATAAGTACCGCCGCTGCAAGTAACGGTCAAAATATAGTCGGTTTCGCTCTCGGTGGGCTGACATTCAAGGGCAAAGACTGTAATATCCCTCGCCTCGCGCTCAATAGTAACGCCCTGACGCGCCAGGTCGTAAAGCTTTTGTCCGCCCACCTTCAAAGCCGAGTACATCGGTGGTATCTGTTTGAGGTTTCCCACAAACTCACGGCAGACCGATTTTACGCTCTCGGCATCGGGCAAGCTCTCGCTTCTCGTCAAAACCTCGCCCGTGATATCCTCGGTATCGGTAGTCAAACCAAGTCGCAAGGTCGCCCTATATGTCTTTCTGTCCGACGAAATATACTCGCAAGCCTTCGCCGCCCTGCCCACAAGCACCACAAGCACGCCCGTGGCAAGCGGGTCAAGAGTTCCCGCGTGACCGACTCTTTTGGTATTATACAGCCTACGCACACGGTTGACTACGTCGTGAGAGGTCATTCCCTCCCCCTTGTGAACCGCCAGCACGCCGCCGGGCAGATTATCAAACTCAGTATGCTTCATAATCAAAATCTAACTACGGCAGAGTTTATGGTAAAGCCCTTTTCCGAGAAATTCTTCTCGTACTCGGTCATTACGTTGCCCTCGGCACGCTCGCTGTTGTGAAGATCGCGGGTCATCCACTCGATATTGAGTCCAAACTCGGCAAACTCCTCAAGTGAAAAGTCGAAAAGACCCACGTTATCGGTCTTGAAAATAAGCAGACCTCCCTCTTTAAGTATCTTTTTGTATCTGGCAAGATAATTTCTGTGAGTC
>JAZMZI010000156.1:0-17567 GCA_045585895.1 Eubacteriales bacterium | reverse complement strand
AGGGAATAGTTATCGCCTATACCTCGGTCTACGGCAACACCAAGAAGGCGGTGCTTCAGCTTGCGGACAAGCTTCGCGCCAACGGCTGCCCCAAGGTCGTAGTCAACGATCTGGCAAGATGCGATATGGCAGAGGCGGTAGAGGACGCTTTCAGATACGGTAAGCTGGTGCTGGCGACCACTACCTATAACGCCGAGATATTCCCCTTTATGAGAGAATTTATAAATCATCTTACCGAAAGAAACTTCAGCAACAGAACCGTTGCATTTATCGAAAACGGAAGCTGGGCACCTATGGCGACCAAGGTAATGAGGGAAATGCTTGAAAAGAGCAAGAATCTTACCTATGCCGAGAATACCGTCAAGATCCTTTCCGCGCTTAATGAAGAGAGCACGAATCAGCTCAACGCACTTGCCGAGGAGCTTTGCCGCGACTATCTCGCACAGCAGGACTCAACCGCAAATAAGAACGATATGACCGCGCTTTTCAAGATTGGCTACGGTCTCTACGTCGTTACCTGCAACGACGGCAAGAAGGATAACGGACTTATCGTAAATACCGTTACTCAGGTGACCAATACCCCCAACAGAATAGCGGTTACCATCAATAAGGCAAACTATTCTCACCACGTTATCAAGCAGACGGGTGTTATGAATATCAACTGCCTCACCGTTGAAGCGCCCTTCTCGATATTTGAGAGATTCGGATTCCAAAGCGGCAGAAACGTCGATAAATTTGCCGATTTCGAGGCTATGCGCTCCGATAACGGACTCACGTTCCTTGCGAGATATATCAACTCCTTTATGTCTCTTAAGGTAGAGCAGTACGTCGATCTGGACACCCACGGAATGTTCATCTGCTCCGTGAGTGAGGCGAGAGTCATTTCCGATAAGGAGACTATGACCTACTCCTACTACCACGCAAACGTAAAGCCCAAGCCCGAGGCAAAGGGTAAGAAGGGCTACGTCTGCAAGATATGCGGCTACGTTTACGAGGGCGAAAACCTTCCCGAGGACTTTGTCTGCCCCCTCTGTAAGCACGGCGCGGCGGATTTTGAAGAGATAAAATAAATTTTTGTATTACAACGATTACGGTTAAAACAAAACAGCGGCTGCCGCAGCAGCCGCTAATTTTATGTACTTTAAGATTAAACTCTCTTGGAGAGAACCTCTGCCTCGTACTTTTCGATTTCCTTGAACCAGCAAGAGCATCCGCAAACGCCGTTTCTTTCGCAGAATTCGTTCCATACGTCGCCCATAGGAAGGGTCTTGATCTCTTCCTGGAGCATAAGCATCTTGGTGAAGTCGCCCTTGTCCTGATAGCCCTTGATCTCGGCATTGGGAGTAAGAAGAGCGTTAAGGATTGCTTTCTGAACGTTTCTCATACCGATAACGAGAGCAGCTACACGGTTGATGGAAGCGTCGAAGTAGTCGGTTGCGAGGAATACTCTGTCAAGAGCGTCGCAACGAACAACTTCCTTCATCATCTCGCGGGTCTCGTCGTCGTATGCAACAACGTGGTCGGAGTCCCAACGGATAGGACGGGTGATGTGAAGAGCGATCTTATCGGAGAATACGAGAAGAGCGGGGATCTTATCGGAAACTACCTCGGTAGGATGATAGTGACCGTTATCCATAAGAGGAGTGATACCTCTGGTCATAGCGTATGCGAGAGAGAACTCTGCGCTGCCTACGGTGTAAGCTTCAACACCGATACCGAATACCTTGGACTCAACGGTTACGTAAACGAGGCTCTTGTCGTAGCCACAGCCGATGATCTGGTCGATGGAGTCGGCGTATCTCTGACGGGGACCCATTCTGTCGCCGGGGATATCCTTGGTACCGTCGCCGGTCCAGATGTTCATAACGCAGGGGTAGCCGGTCTCACGAGCGAAGTACTCGGAGATGCGGATACAAGCGATACCGTGCTTTACCCAGAAAGCTCTGATCTCATCGTCGGGGCTGGAAAGGGTAAGGCCCGAAGCCTTGGGGTGAGAGAAAAAGGTGGGGTTGAAATCGAGACCGCAGTTATGAGCCTTTGCGAATTCTACCCATCTCTTGAAGTGACGGGGCTCGATAGTGTCACGGTCGATAACCTCGCCGTCCTCAGCGATAGCGTAGTTAGCGTGAACGTTGATCTTGTGAGTTCCGGGAATGAGGGAGAGTGCCTTGTCAAGGTCAGCGAAAACCTCGTCGGGGTTGCGTGCGCCGCCGGGGTAGTTACCGGTAGTCTGAATACCGCCGGAGAGAGTACCCGTACCCTCGAAACCTCTTACGTCGTCTGCCTGCCAGCAGTGCATACAAATGCGAACGTCGGAAAGCTTTGCGATAGCCGCTTCGGTATCAATGCCGTACTTTGCGTAGATCTCCTTAGCGGACTCGTATCTTGCGTTTGCCATAATGACCTCCTGTGTATTATGTACTTTAATTTTTTACCGTTTAAGGGTATACATCATATACCAAATTATATTATACAACAAATTTTACCTTTTTGCAAGGGCTTTGATAAAAATAATTGACAAATTCTATTGAAAAATCGACGAATGGATGATATAATTAAGAAAAGATATGCAAAAATGGAGTCAAATATGAAAAAAGTTATAGTAACCGGCGGTTCTCGCGGGATCGGACGCGCCTGCGTCGAGCTTTTCGCCGAAAACGGCTACGCAGTAGCGTTTATTTATCGCGCGAATGACGACGCGGCAGAGGATTGCGTCGACGAGACGGGGGCTTTCCCGATAAAAGCAGATCTTTCCGACCCCAAGGAGGCGGCTTGGGCATATGATCGGGCGGTGGAGTATCTCGGAGGCGTTGACGTGCTCGTAAACAACGTGGGAATCAGCGAGAGTGAGCTTATCACCGATATGAGTGACGAGCATTGGATGAAGATGATAAATACCAATCTTTCCAGCGCGTTTTATATGAGCCGTTCCGCCACGGAGGATATGGTGAGACAGCAGAGCGGTTCTATAATCAATATCGGCTCGGTATGGGGGCGTTGCGGCGCGTCCTGCGAGTCGGCATACTCTGCGAGTAAGGCGGGACTTCGCGGTCTGACCTTGTCTCTTGCCAAGGAGCTGGGACCCTCGGGAATCCGCGTAAATTGCGTTGAGCCCGGAGTAATCGACACCGAAATGAACGATTGCTACGACGACGAAACCATTGCCGAGCTTTGCGAGGAGACTCCCCTATACCGAATCGGAGACCCATCCGAGGTTGCGGAGCTTGTCTACTTCCTTGCCGGCGAAAAGGCTTCGTTTATAACGGCGCAGATTATCGGCGTTGACGGCGGATTTGGAATTTGACCTTTGTAATTCCGCGCGATACTTCGTTGCTCCTCAAAAGCGGTTCGACTTACTATAGTAAGCCTTCACCTTGCTTTTGGCGGTGCGCCTTGCCTCGCGCAAAATCCCTTCGGTCATGATTCTGTAAAATAACAAACACTTTTAAGGATTTTTATGAAACACATTCTTTTAATAACGACGGGCGGCACTATTGCCTCTGCCGAAAGTGAAAACGGTCTCGTGCCTGCCTTGGCATCCGAGCAGCTTTTATCTCACGTTCCCGAGGTAAGGAATATCTGCCAAGTTTCCACGGTTCAGCTTTACAATTTGGATAGCACCAATATGCGCCCCGAATATTGGCTCGAGGTAGCAAGATATATTCGTAAGGTTTACGACGAATACGACGGATTCGTTATAACTCACGGCACAGATACTATGGCGTATGCCGCGGCTATGCTGCACTATCTTATTCAGAACAGCCGCAAGCCCATCGTGCTGACAGGTGCGCAGATACCGATCGAGAAGCGCGACACCGACGCTCGTGAAAATCTCACCGATGCCTTTATGTATGCTTCCGATGACGGAGCCTGCGGCGTGCATGTCGTCTTTGGCGACAAGATCATCGCTGCGACCAGAGCGAGAAAAACGAGAACAAAGAGCTTTAACGCATTTTCGAGCATAGACTATCCCGAGATAGGCTTTATCCGCGGCGCGGTCAAGTATTATATCCGTGAGAATATCACGGGAGAGCCGATCTTCTGCGACATGATAGATTCCTCGGTCATCGTCGTCAAGCTTATTCCGGGAATGAGCGCCGACATATTCGATTTTATTGCTGACAGATACCACGCGGTAATAATCGAGAGCTTTGGTGTGGGCGGTCTGCCTTACTACGATAACGACGAATTCGTAGCAAAAATTGAAAAGCTTATCGAAAAGGGAGTCAGAATAGTAATTACCACACAGGTGCCTCACGAGGGAAGTGATATGGGCGTTTATCAGGTCGGACTCCGTATAAAGCAGAAATACGAGTTTCCCGAAGCCTACGATATGACCACAGAGACGGTTGTTGCAAAGGTTATGTGGGCGCTCCCAAAGAGCAATACCGCCGCCGAGTTCGCAAAGCTTTTCTATACTCCCGTTGGGAATGATATGATTTAATATTATCCGTATCTTGAGAAAATCCGCCGATTTTTCGGCGGATTTCGACATTTAAAAAGGCAAAAACAATATTTTTAAGTTTGATTTTGTTTTTTCTTTTAAAAGTGGCTTTTGTTCTGCGCTAAAAGAATCAACCCCTATGTTATTATTCAGCAAAATGATATATACCCTCACAAACGGTCGTCTTATAGCCCGATGGAAGAATTATCTCTGCCTCAGAGCCTGCGGGGATTTCAAATTCGTAATATACACGGTCGCCCTTATAATACCAATAGGAGCGCACCTTGCCGCATCTTGATTCGATAGAAGCGTCAGCATATCCGAGACGCTTGTCGGGGTGAGGCGCAAAGATTATTTTCTTATATGCGGGCGCATCAGCTACGGTTTTAATACCCGAGGAAACACCGAAGATCCAATCGTAGACCGCGCCGTAAGCGTAGTGGTTAAAGGAGTTCATATCGGTGCTCCAAAAGCTGCCGTCCTCCTTGATGCTGTTCCAGTGTTCCCACATAGTGGTTGCTCCGTGGCATACCGAGTAGAGCCATGAGGGATTCTTCTCCTGAAAGAGAAGCTCGTAAACCAGATCGGTGTAGCCGTTGTCGGAAAGCACATGGAGAATGTAGGGAGTGCCGAGGAATCCCGTGGTCATTCTGTTGCCGTTTGTCTTTATCATTTCGGCAAGCTTTGCCGCAAGTGCGGGCCTTTCCTCATCGGTGCAAAGACCGAAATGGAGAATCAGAACGAGAGAGGTCTGTGTCATGCCGAGTCTTGTGGTGTCGATAGGCTCTCTGCCTCCGCGGTATGGATCGACAATTTCCGTGTAGGGAAATTCCTTTTTAGGCATACCGTTCTCCATAAAGTATTCGCGGAAAGCCTTAACTACGTTATCATAAAGCTCTCTGTATTCGCTTACGTCCTCTCCAAGCACCTTGCCTGCCTTAATAACAAGGGAAGCGGAGTAAGCGAAAAACGCGCTTGCGATAAGGTCGTTTGAGGTCGCGCCAACGTAGGAATCCTGACCGTCGTCCATAGCGAGCCAGTCACCGTAATGTAGTCCCTGAAGCCACAAATATTCCTCGTTACCTGAGGTGCGGAGGTAATTTACCCACTTTTTCATCATAGGAAAGTAGGTTTTAAGGTCTTCCTTGTTTCCGTATGCCAGGTAAAGCTGCCAGGGCACGATGCAAGCCACGTCACCCCAGCCTGCGGAGATCCTTGAGGTTCTGCCCTTGTATGCCGAGGGAACAACACCGCATACTGCACCGCTTTCCTCCTGCTCGAGAGCAACGTCGCGAAGCCACTTGCGAAGGAATTTTTCAACGTCGAAGTTGATAGCCGCGGTACGCGCAAACACTTGTGTGTCGCCCGTCCAGCCGAGACGCTCGTTTCTCTGAGGGCAGTCGGTGGGAATGTCGAGATAATTGGACTTGTGACCCCAGATAACGTTGTGATAAAGCTGATTTATCTTTTCGTTTCCGCAGTGGTAATATCCGGTTCTTTTCATTTCGGAGTGAACGACGATAGCGCGTAGATCGTTTAGGTTGACGGTCTCAAAGGGATATTCGGTAAGTCTTATATAGCGGAAGCCCTGAAAGGTGTATGTAGGCTTGAAAATATCCTCTCCGCCCGAGCAGACGTAAATGTTCTCGTTTTTCGCGGTGCGGTAGTTGTCGTTATAGAAATTTCCGTCCTTGTCAAGCACCTCAGCGTGATGCATAACGATCCTGTCGCCGAGGCTTGCCTTGATCTTTACCTCGACGTAGCCCGTCATATTCTGACCGAAGTCGATAACAAGCTCGCCCTTGGGAGTTCTGATGACTTCAACGGGAGCAAGTCTCTCGTTTTCGACTATCCATTCGCCGTCCTGCGCTTCGAGAGTAATATCCTTGCGGAAAGAGACCGCTTTTCCGAGATATTCGATGGGAGACGTGAGGTCGACCGTCTCGCCGCCGTAAAGCTCGGTGTAGGTAACGGGGGTAGAGTAGGTGTCCCAAGCTTCGTCGGTGATTATTTCACACACCTCGCCGTCGGTATACTCAACGGTGACCGACGCGGTGAGAGCCACGACGTCGGCGAGAAAATGATTGAGACCCGAGTACCCCACGTATCCGACTCCCCAACCCTGACCGACGTCAAATTCAAGTTTATCTTCGCCCGTCAGCATATCGGTAATATCGTAGGTCTGATAGAGAAGTCTGTTTGAAAAGCTCGTCCAACCCGGGGCAAGTACGGCTTTTCCGACCTTTTTGCCGTTTACCGAAAATCTGTAAACGCCGATGGACGTCGCGTTGACGGTGGCTTTCTTTATAGCTTTTTCCGCCTTGAAATTATAAGTGAAGCTGACCGCCGCAGCTCCCATATCGCGGGGTGCGGTTATCCAGTGACCAATGTTCATTTTTAGCCCTCCAAAGTGATCTTTGTTAAAGTATTGTGAGCATTTGCAAAGCAAAAGAGGCAAGCGCCGCTTGCCTCTTTTAATACACTTGTGACAAGCGTATTGCAGTATATAACTATTGTTTAATTTTCGGTAAGAAACTTTTCGTACCAGAAGATACCGTAGGTAAATGCGTCGTACATACCTTCCTTGTCAGCCTGTTTCAGGATCTTGCCGCTTTCGGACTCGATGATCTGAATAAAGATCTTTCCGGGAACCTTCTGTCCTTCCTTCTCAACGTAGGACATTATCTCAAAAATAAGAACGCACTTTTCGGTAAAATCACCGTAGCAAATAGTGTCCTTTTCTCTGACCAAAGGCTTATTCTTGTAGTAAAGGATATCGCCCTTTACCATATCGCGAGTTTCTGCCATTATATATCACCTGCTCGATTTCTCGAAATCCTTTCGCAAATATCAATAATAAATTATAACATACAAATACAGTCAAGTCAACATAAAATTTATAAAGTTTTCGGTTAATTTACAAATTTCAGCCCATAAATGGGTGTTTTTTGAGGAAATGATCGAAATTTACGCCCTTTGGCATAGCCGACGCGTAAAGAGAGTCGGAAAGACGGATAATATCGGTGGCATATCCCACGGGAGCGTCGGCAGGCTTTGTGACGATTGGAAAATCCACCGTTTTTCTTATTTCCGAGAGATATTTTCTGCCTTTTTCACTTGCGCCGAGCAGAGTGGTGAATTCGGGCAGAGATTTTTCGAAAATATCCGAAACACCGAGGAGAGAGAAGAGCAAAACTCGGTTGATTCTTGCGTCGGTGTATCTTGTGGTGTAAGCTTTTTTCAGCATTTCGTCAAAATCGGATGTTGATCTTGCCGACGAGCAAAGTCTTTCGATTATGCCGACTCCGTTGCAAGCGATACTCTCGCCGCCGCCCGATTTTTTGACGGCGCGGGAAACGATATCGTCGGGTGACATCAGCTTGAAAAAGCTTAAAATATCAGAGCCTATGTTGTCGGTGAAGACGGGCGCGTGACCGCATTTTTGCGCCTCTCTTAACGCTTCAAGGGCGGGGACGGGGATCTTGTCTGCATCAACCGAGAAAAAGCCGTTTGCCGCATTTTTGACTGTCTTGCGGAGTGCGGTGGCACTGGGATAGGTGTCGCCAAGCACAGCTTCTCTGTATGCGGAGCCTTCGCGCTTGATGGGGAATATCTCCATTTTGCTCTCGGTGCGGTTTATTGCAGAAATGTATGAAATACCTAAAATGTCGTTGGAAAGCAGAGCTGCGCTCTCTCCAAGAAAGCTTCCGAGAAGATCGAAATAAGCCTTTGCCGAGCCGTGATTTTTCCCGAAATCCGCATAAGCCGCGATAAATTCTTCCGATGAGATTATATCCGCCGCGCGGCGAAGTAATCCCTCGTCTGCGCTCTCACTTCCAAAGGAGAGGGTATCGCAGCCCACTGCCGAAAGAATCTGAACTCCCGATGCGCAAAATCCTTCTGCGGAAAGGGATGAATAGGGAAAGGGAAGCTCAAGAACGACGTCAGCGCCGCACTTTATCGCCGCCTCGGCGCGCACGTATTTGTCGGCAATTGTCAATTCGCCGCGCTGTGAAAAGTTGCCGCTCATAGCGCAGATTATCACCTCGGCGCCACTCTCGCGCAAAATATCTATCTGCCTCTTGTGCCCCGAGTGAAAAGGGTTGTATTCGCAAACGATGCCAACAACTCGCATAAGGCTCTCCTTTCGATTTTTTTCATTATGTAATTATATCATCATTTTTTTTGTGTGTCAAGTATAAATGTTTTGAGCAATTTGACGCAATTTGACGGTTTGCTCAAAACCGAAAATAAAAAATAAAAAAATAAAAAATAGTTAACTTGTCTTGACAAATTTTTATGTAGATGCTATAATTAACCTGCGACACAATTAAATAATTCTTATTTTCAGAAATAGTAGGCGTTTTTACTATGTAAAAATGCGTACTCCTTTTTCATATGCTTTTTCTGAAGATAAGAAGTAGAGAAAATTGTGTCGCAGCAATCGGAGCGCGTGTTTTTGGTGCGTAGCTTCGGCTGCGCACTTTTTGTTTTTCATTTAAGGAGGAAGAGAGATGAAAACTGTAAAATTAGTTGCCCTTATGATGGCTATCTGTCTTATGGTATCGACATTCGCGTCATGTGATGGATTGATCTCCACACTTGAAGAATTTGTGGAGACCTACGAAAGTGAAAACCGTATCGAGGCGGAAACTAACAAGAAGCCGTCTAAACAGGACAAAGATGACGACGATGACGACGAAACAAAGTTTGCCGGTGGCGAATCTACTACGTCTGATGTCAGCGAATCAACTACTATCGAAGAAGAAACAACTACTACAGAGGAAGGAACAACTTCACCCGAGCCAAGCGAAGGACTTGTATTTACCTCAAACGGCGACGGAACCTGTTACGTTAGCGGCATAGGTACTTGCACTGATAGCGATGTTGTTATTTCTAAATTGTCTCCCAATGGCGAAAGAGTGACAAGAATTGGCGATTCTGCGTTCTATAATAACTCAAGCCTTACAAGCATAACTATCCCCGACAGTGTCACAAGCATTGGCTTTTTTGCATTTCAGAATTGCTCAAGCCTTACTAGCATAACTATTCCCGACGGTGTCACAAGCATTGGCTGGTTAGCATTTTATGGTTGCACAAGTCTTACGACCATAAATATTCCCAACAGTGTCACAAGCATTGGTCTTAGAGCATTCAACGATTGCTCACGTCTTAGTAGCATAACAGTTGATAAAGATAATGGATACTATAAGTCGGAAAACGGAAATCTCTATAGTAAAGATGGGGCAACATTGATACAGTATGCAATAGGTAAAAATGATACAAGCTTTACTATCCCCAATAATGTTAAAATAATTGATTCGGGTGCGTTCTATGGTTGCACAAGCCTTACGAGCATAAAAATTCCCGACGGTGTCATAAGCATTGGTGGATCTGCGTTCACAGGATGCTACAAACTTATTCAAACCGAAAATGGCGTATCTTATGTTGATAAGTGGGTAATTGATTGCGAAATATCTGTTACTGCTGTGACGGTAAGAGAGAAGACTATAGGAATCGGCTCTTATGCGTTTGAGGGTTGCTCAAGTCTTACTAGTATAAATATCCCCGACGGTGTCACAAGTATTGGCTCTTATGCATTCAAAGATTGCTCAAGTATTACGGGCATTACTATCCCTGAGAGTGTCACAAGCATTGGCTCTTCTGCGTTCTCTGATTGCACAAGCCTTACGAGCATAAATATACCATATGGTGTCACAAGTATTGATTTTATGGCTTTTTGGTGTTGCACAAGCCTTACGGGCATAACTATCCCCGATGGTGTCACAAGCATTGGTAATTATGCGTTCTTCAATTGCTCAAACCTTGCGAACGTAACTATTCCCGACAGTGTCACAAGCATTGGTAATGGTGCGTTCATGGCTTGCACAAGTCTTATATATAACGAATACGATGATGCAAATTATCTTGGCAATGAGAATAATCCGTATGTCATTTTTGTACGATTTAAAAATTATTCCATTGCTTCTTACGAGATAAATAGTAATACTAAATGTATATTGAACGAAGCGTTTTCCCACTGCTCAAGTCTTGTGAGTATAACTATTCCCGACAGTGTCACAAGCATCGGTAATCAAGCGTTCTCCGAATGCTCAAGCCTTGAAACGGTGTATTACACGGGAAGTGAAGAAGATTGGGCGGCAATTAGTATTGATAGTTATAACGACTATCTCACAAATGCCGAAATAGTTTACAATTACGTTCCCGAAAATTAAATATCCGAGAGCGCTCACGCCGTGGGCGCTCTTTTTAGCCTTCCCCAAGGTAGGGGAAGGGGGACCGCCTTTGGCAGTGGATGAGGATGCACTATAGAATTGAACAACCCTTCTAAAATTTTCAAAAAATCCCCCCACAAAAATGAAAAAAACTATTGACAAAATGCAATTTGTTATGTATAATAATTAAAGTCGCGTTTTATGTCTTAATGAAGGGTGGTTTTTGTATGATATTGGACGTAGGACCTCTCCTGCGAGGAGAGAAAAGCCGAATAACCTTTGAGTACAAGCTTGAACCCATTCCTATGGACAGAGTAACTTTCAAGGACGATGCTCACGTTATGGGCGAGATAACCGACAGCGCGGGCTATATGCAGCTTAAGGCACAGGCTCATCTTGCGTATGAAGCCGAGTGCGACCGTTGTCTCGACACCGTTGAGGGAGAATTCGTGCTTGATTTTGAAAGAGTGGTAGCTGACGAGGGTACCCTTACCGAGGAACAGATAGAGGACAATGTGGACGAGTACGTTATCGTTGAAAACGGTCGTCTCGACATCGACGAGCAGCTTGCGGAAGCGCTCCTTCTTGATTTCCCCCGTAAGATACTTTGCTCCGAGGATTGCCCCGGTCTTTGCCCCAAGTGCGGTAAATCCTTAAAGGGCGGCGATTGCGGTTGCCCCAAAAAGGAGATCGATCCCCGTCTTGCGGTCTTGGCAAAACTCCTTAACAAGGAAGAAGACTGATAAACGCCCCAAAGAGTAAAAAATAATTTATTTATATTCGGTTTCGCGAAAAGCGATTCCGAGAGGAGGTTTCACAATGGCAGTACCGAAGAGAAAAGTGTCCAAAGCACGCAGAGATAAGAGAAGAAGCAACAACTCCAAGCTCACCATGCCCGGACTTGTTAAGTGCTCCAACCCCGCTTGCTCCGAAATGCTCAAGCCCCACTGCGTATGCAAGGTTTGCGGCTTCTACAACGGCAAGAAGGTTCTCAACGTTAAAGAGGCTTAATCGACACGAATCGAAAATAAAAGGGAATTCCAAAAGGGATTCCTTTTTATTTTGCTTTTTTCGAAATAACTATTGCATTTTTGCGGATAATGTTGTATAATATCGTTTGGTAAATAATATCTTATATATATTTCGGAGGTTTAAAATGGCAGAAGGATGTACTCACGACTGTTCCTCTTGCTCCTTGAATTGCCCTTCAAAGTCGGGCGGTATTCCCAAGGACGAGGCTAACAAATATTCAAATATCGGTCATGTCGTCGCCGTAATGAGCGGAAAGGGAGGCGTTGGTAAGTCTCTCGTTACCTCTATGCTGGCGGTCGAGCTGACTCGCAAAGGCTACCGCGTAGGTATTCTCGACGCAGATATTACAGGCCCCTCTATCCCCAAAGCGTTCGGTATGCACGACGACGTTGAGGGCGACGGAGAGGGAAATATGATCCCCCCCATCACCGCAACGGGTATCAAGATCATGTCGGTCAATCTTATGCTTGACGACGAGACCCATCCCGTAGTTTGGCGCGGTTCTATAATTTCGGGCACCGTTCGTCAGTTCTGGACCGATTGCGCTTGGGGCGACCTCGATTATCTTCTTATCGACTGCCCTCCCGGTACGGGCGACGTTCCGCTTACCGTCTTCCAGAGCATTCCGATCGACGGTTGCGTGATCGTTTCGGGTCCTCAGGATCTGGTTGCCATGATCGTCAAGAAGGCGGCAAATATGGCTGATATGATGCATATTCCCGTGCTCGGTCTCGTTGAGAATATGAGCTTTATCAAGTGCCCCGATTGCGGCAAGGAGATCAAGGTATTCGGCGAGAGCCATATCGACGATATCGCAAACGAGTTCGGCTACGACCTGCTCGCAAAGGTTCCGATCGATCCCGAGGTGGCGTCTTACGTTGACAAGGGCTGGATAGAGACTATTAAGGCTGACTATCTCTCGGCTGCTGCTGACGCTATCGTAGAAAAGTGCAATAAATAAGTTTTATAAACCGATAGGGGGGGCTTGCTCCCCCCTTATCTTTTTGCGATCAAAATTATAAATATTTTTTTGCGATCAAAATTATAAATACCTCTTGAAATATCATTATAAATAGTGTAAAATATAATAATAGATTAATCTTTGAAAGGATTTTACCTGCTTTATAGCAGATAAAGGACGAAAATGATAGAAACGACGATTGAAAGAGCCGACGCGGGTCTGCGTTTTCACACGGTGAAGACCGACCGCTTTAAAATGTCGCGCCTGTCTTTTAATTTCATACTTCCCGCCGATGCGGAGAGATCTCCCAAAACGAAGCTGATGCTTGCCACGATGATGCGCGGATGTGAAAAATATCCCTCCGTGGTAGCTATAAATAAGCGTCTCGACGAGCTTTACGGAGCTACCGTGACGTGGAGAGCATCTACTGTCGGAGCGCGCCACGTTTTCAGAATATCCTGTGAGGTTCTGGGCGACAGATACCGCTTCGAAGGAGATAGCGAAAGCATTGTAAAAAGCGTTGCCGAGGTCATAACCGAGATACTTTTCAATCCCTTGAAGGATGAAAACGGACTTCTTTCCGAAAGTAATTTCGAAAGCGAAAAAAAGCTCGCCATCGATGCGATCAAAGCCAAGATAAACGACCAGAAGGCGTACGCGGCGGACAAGTGCAAAACTCTTATGTTTAAAGGAGATCCTGCGGGTATTTCCGTCGAGGGAACGGCAGAGCAATTAGAAAAAACGACCCTTTCCGATATAAGCGAAAATATCGAGTATTTTCTCAAAAATTCGGTTGTGGAATGTTATTATATCGGCAGTGACGACGTCTCGGACGTAGTCGAGCTTGTAAGCGAAAAATTTGCGGCGCTCGGTCGCGGAAGGCTTGCCGTTTCGGGCTGTGAAATTCCTTTCTCACGCGAGGACGGCGCCGATATACGCTATTTTGACGAGACTGTAAACGCCTCCCAGTGCCGACTTAATATCGGTCTTACGGGCGGTGCCGTGCTGAACGGCGAAAAATACTATGCCACCGCGGTTTTCAATGAAATATTCGGCGGCTCGTCGGTCGCGAAGCTCTTTATGAACGTAAGAGAAAAGCATAGCCTTTGCTATTACTGTTATTCATCCTACGGCTCGGCTACGGGAACCTTTATGATAGGTTGCGGTATCAAGAGCGAAAACAGAGAAAAGGCTTATGCTGAAATAGAAAAACAGCTTTCGGAGATGCAGTCGGGTAACTTCTCCGACGAGGAGATCGAGACGGCGAAGAGGACGATAGTATCGGGACTTTCTCAGGTTTTTGATAACCCCTCGGCAATCGAAGCCTTCAATTTCAGAAGATTTTTGGCTGACGTTGACGAAACACCCGAAGACGTTTCGGGAAAGATCAGAGCAGTGACCCGTGATGATATCGTCTCGGTTGCTAAAAACATAAAGATCGACACCGTGTATTTTCTTGAGGGCACGGGAGAGGAGGAAGACGATGAGTGAGATAATTCGTTTTGATTCGTCGCTTCTCGGTGAATATTATTACAAAATCGAGCACGACAGCGGTTTGAAGGTTTTCGTCTTTCCAAAGAATCTTTCCACTACATACGGAATCTTTTCGGTTGGGTTTGGCGGAAACGCTGAGGAATACGACCTTGACGGCGAGAAGGTGACGCTTCCTCGCGGTCTTGCCCATTTCCTTGAGCATAAGCTATTTGAAAACGAGGACGGAAGCACTGCCGACGACGTTTTTTCGGCTCTCGGAGCGTACGACAATGCGTATACCTCCAACGAGCGCACCGCTTATCTCTTTTCTACCACCGAAAACGTAAAAGAAGCGCTTTCTCACCTTTTGTATTTCGTGACGCATCCTTATTTTACAAAAGCTACCGTTAAAAAGGAGATAGGCATTATAGCAGAGGAGATAAGAGGTTGTCTTGATGACCCATACGACCGTTGCTATATGAATATGCTTGACGCGATGTATTTTGAAAATCCCGTCAAGAACGAGATCTGCGGAAGCGAAAAGTCGATCTCTGAGATCACTCCCAAGGTGTTGTATAAGTGCTGTGAGGATTTTTACACTCCCGAAAATATGGTGCTTGCCGTTTGCGGAAATATTACCGCGGAGGAGACGCTTGAGATAGTTGACCGCGAGATCGGAACAGAAAAAAGAGAATTTCGCGCGATTCATAAGAGCTTCAGCGAGCCGAAGGAGGTCAAAAATGACTATGCGGAGAAGAAAATGCCCGTTGGCAAGCCTCTTTTCTGCATTGGTGTAAAGGATACGAATATTCCCGAGTCTCCTATCGAAAGATACAGAAGGACGGAGGGAATGAACATCCTGTTACATATGATGTTCTCCGAGGCGGGAGAATTTTATCTTGAAATGCTTGAAAAAGGCATAGTTTCACCGGGATTTGACAGCGGATATTCGGCAAGCCCCACCACCGCTTACGTAATGTTTTCGGGTGAGAGCGACGAGCCTCGTCTGCTGCTTGAAAAGATCAAGGAGCGTATTTCTCTTTGCAAGACCCAAGGACTTGACGCGTCCGATTTTGAAAGAGAAAAGAAGTGCGTCTATGCGTCGTACATATCCGATTTTGATTCAACCGAGGATATTGCCTTTGCACTGACGAGTTATGCTTACGACGGTATTGATCTCTTTAAGCATCCCGAAATAATCGAGGGCATAGATTTTGACTACATAACCGAGCTTTTGAATACGGTCTTTTACGACGGAGCGTTTACCTTGTCCGTGGTCAGACCCGAATAAAATTTAGGAGGATATATGCAATACACTTTAGAGTACTTGAACAAATTTTCAAGAATTTCCTTTCCGGGACTTGGAATAGATGAATTTGAAGTTTGCAAGGAAGCGTTTGACATCGCAGACGTTTTGGGCTTTTTTGGAGTGAAGATAGGCGGAATGCCGATCTATTGGTACGGAATTATAATTACGTTTGGAATGGTATTTGCTTTTTTATATACCGTTTTCAGAGGAAAATACGAGAGCGTAAAATCCGAGGATATACTTGATATAGCTCTTTGGGCAATAATTGCCGGAGTAGTTGGCGCAAGACTTTATTACGTTTTTAACAGGATCGATTATTTTATACCCGAGGACGGAGATCCGATAGGCTTTATCATTAACGTAGTTAATCTGAGATCGGGCGGACTTGCCGTTTACGGAGGGATCATCGGAGGAGCGATAGCCGTAATAGCGGTAGCGTGCATCAAAAAGATCAAGTTCTTGAAGATACTGGATATGGCGGCTCCCGGTGTTATGCTGGCGCAGGCTATGGGAAGATGGGGAAATTTCTTTAACGGAGAAGCCTTCGGCGGCATCGTGGAAGAGGGACATCCCTTGTATTTTATGAGAATGGGATTGAATTCGGGCACGACCGTTTACACCTTCAAAACCTATGAAACTGTTTTCGTTCATCCCACCTTTCTTTATGAGTCGCTTTGGAATCTTGCGGGATTTGTCCTCATTAATATTTTCTACAAAAAGAAGAAGTTTAACGGGCAGATAGTTTGCTCGTACCTTGCTTGGTACGGTTTCGGCAGATTTTTTGTCGAGGGACTCAGAACGGACAGTCTGTATATCCCCGGAACCGAGCTCCGCATTTCACAGGTAGTGGGTATCGCTTGCTTCGTTATCTTCGGCGCGGCGCTGACGGCAGGTCTTATATATTCAAAGAAAAAGCTTTATGCGGAAGGCGCAGAGCTTAATGGATTTGATATGTTTATCAAGCCCGACCTTATTATGAATCCCGTTTTCTTTGAAAAAAAGGCAGAGAAGAAGTGCAAAAATGATGATACCGTTGTAAACAGCGCAGGATCCGAAGAAAAAGATACCGAATACGAAAAAACCGAGGAAACCGAAACAGAGGAAGAGGAAAATGGCGAAAATAATTGACGGAAAAGCTATAAGCAAGCAGGTAAGAGAAGAAATTGCGGCAGAGGTCGTTGAATTTAAGAAAAAGTATAACTCTGCCCCCGGTCTGGCGGTTATAATCGTCGGAAACGACCCCGCATCGCAGGTCTACGTAAGAAACAAGAAGAGAGGCTGCGAGGAGGTCGGATTCTATTCCGAAAGCTACGAGCTGCCCGAGGACACCACTCAGGAGGAGCTTATCGCCCTTGTCGAAAGACTTAATAACGACGACAAGATCCACGGAATACTCGTTCAATTGCCTCTCCCCAAGCATCTCAACGAGACCGAGGTGCTCTTGAAGATAAGACCCGAAAAGGACGTTGACGCATTCCACCCCTACAACGTAGGTAAGATCATGATAGGCAATCACGATCTTCTGCCTTGTACCCCCGCGGGCGTAATGGTGCTGCTCGAAAAGAGCGGAATTGACGTCAGCGGTAAAAAGTGCGTGGTTATCGGTCGCTCCAATATCGTGGGCAAGCCTATGGCTATGCTTTTGCTTCACGCTAACGGTACGGCTACCATCTGCCACAGCAGAACGCAAAATCTGAAGGAGATATGCCGTGAAGCCGATATTCTCGTGGCGTCCATCGGTAAGCCCGAATTCGTCAAGGGCGATATGGTCAAGGAGGGAGCCGTTGTGGTTGACGTAGGTATCAACCGTAAGGCAGACGGCAAGCTTTGCGGCGACGTCGATTTTGCGGAGGTCGAGCCTAAAGCGTCCTATATCACCCCCGTCCCCGGCGGCGTAGGCCCTATGACGATCACAATGCTTCTTAAAAATACCCTCACCGCGGCAAGCATCGCGAGAGGGGAGAGATAATTGTGTCACTTTTTGAACTTAAAAACCCAATAGCGGTGGATATGTGTCTGTTTGAAAAAATGAAGAAGACCGCTACTGAATTATTAAGAGATGCCGAAGAAGGTCAGCACACTCAAGCCGTCGTGCTGTTTTCGGCAAAGGGA
>JAZMZI010000155.1:0-22748 GCA_045585895.1 Eubacteriales bacterium | reverse complement strand
GCTTGCAAGCAAGGGCTGTGCCGATAGCTACCGTCACGCAGTTCGTCCGCTTTGATAAGGAGACGTCTTTATGTTTGATAATATTGATACCTCAACCTTATCGGGCGCGCTCAACGGCGGTACGCAAATGCTGATCCTCGGCATGCTGATGGTGTTTGCCGTTCTCGGCATCATCTTTCTGGCTCTGCAGATCTTCCATTATGCCTGCAATTTGTTCATGGGCAAGGCTGATAAAAAAGAAAAAGCTGCAGAACCCGCCCCCGCGGTTGTCGTGAAAACCAACGATGAAGAGATCGTTGCCGTGATTGCCGCCGCCATTGCCGCCGCCGAAAACGAAACGCCCAATGCACGCTTCCGCGTGGTTTCATTCAAGCGCGTTTCTTAAACCAAATCCATTTGATATAAAAATTTGAAGGAGAATTGATTTCTTATGAAAATGTATAATATCACCGTCAACGGTACGACGTACGAAGTTATGGTTGAAGAGGTAGGCGCTACGGCAACGGCAGCGCAAGCCGCTCCCGCACCCGCTCCTGTCGCTGCTGCTCCCGCACCGATGGCTGCACCCGCGCCTAAGGCCGCTCCTGCCGCTGCACCCGCTCCCAAGGCCGCAGCTCCCGCTGCCGCAGGCTCCGTCAAGGTGTCCGCACCGATGCCCGGTACGATCCTTGACGTGAAGGTTTCCGCCGGTCAAGCTGTCAAGAAGGGCGACGTTCTTTGCGTGCTTGAAGCAATGAAGATGGAGAACGACATATCCGCTCCTCAGGACGGTACAGTTGCATCCGTTAACGTGCAGAAGGGCGCTTCGGTTCAGGGCGAGGACGTTCTCGTAACCCTCAATTGATAAATTGCTTTCGCATAGAAATAATTTTACGAAAGGATTTATATAGATGGACGGCATCATAGAAACAATAGGAAGCATCATAGACACAATAAAAAACTTTATTGGAAGTATGGGCTTTAACTACATCTTCGGCGCCGAAAGCTTTACGGATGGCACTTGGATGGGCTGGCAGTATCTTGTAATGTATATCATCGCGGGCGTACTGATTTATCTTGCTATCGCAAAGAAGTTTGAACCTCTGCTTCTTCTTCCCATCGCTATCGGTATGTTGCTCACCAACCTTCCCGGAGCGAATCTTTTCCACCTCGATATGTGGATAGACGCTACAGGCAGAATGACGGTGCTCGAATCGATACAAATGGTTATCAATAAGGGCGGATTCCTTGATCTGCTCTATATCGGCGTTAAGCTCGGTATTTATCCCTGTATCATATTTATCGGTATAGGAGCTATGACCGACTTTACTCCTCTTATCGCAAACCCCAAGTATTTCCTTATCGGAGCAGGCGCGCAGACGGGCGTATTCGTAGCGTTTTCCGCGGCGTTTCTGACCGGACTTTATACCATTGGACAGGCAGCATCTATCGGAATCATCGGTGGAGCCGACGGCCCTACTGCGATCCTCGTTACCAAAACGCTGGGCCCCGCGCTTCTCGGCGCAATCGCAATAGCGGCTTACTCCTATATGGCGCTGATACCTATGATACAGCCTCCCTTTATGAAGCTCTTTACTACCAAAAAGGAAAGACTTATAAAAATGGAGAAGCTTCGTCCCGTTTCCAAGATCGAAAAGCTGGTTTTCCCCGTGCTCGTAACCTTTGTAGTCGGTATTCTCGTGCCCGACGCACTGGCGCTTATCGGATGTCTTATGTTCGGTAACATACTTAACGTATGCGGCGTTACCGAGAGACTTTCCAAAACGGTGCAGAACGAGCTTATGAATATCGTTACCATACTTCTTGGAATCTCTGTAGGAGCTACCGCCTCCGCGGCTAACTTCCTGAGTGTCCAGACTGTAATTATAATCGTTTGCGGACTTGCGGCTTTCTGCGTATCTACCTGCGGAGGTCTTATCACCGCAAAGATAATGAACTGGCTTTCGGGCGGAAAGATCAACCCCCTTATCGGTTCTGCGGGCGTTTCCGCAGTTCCTATGGCGGCGAGAGTTTCTCAGGTCGTCGGTCAGAAGGAGGATCCCACAAACTTCCTGCTTATGCACGCTATGGGTCCCAACGTTGCGGGCGTTATCGGTTCCGCAGTTGCGGCGGGCGTGTTCTTAAGCTGGATAGGTTAATTTTAAGAAAGGTCAGGTAAAAATATAAATGGCACAGGTAAAGATCACCGAAACAGTATTGCGTGACTCTCACCAGTCTCTCGTGGCGACAAGAATGACCACCGAGGAGATGCTCCCTATCCTTGCCGAGATGGACAAGGTAGGCTACCACTCCCTTGAGGCATGGGGCGGCGCAACCTTCGACTCTTGTATGAGATTCCTTAACGAGGATCCTTGGGAGAGACTCCGCAAGATCAGAGCGGAGGTAAAGAATACCAAGCTCCAGATGCTCTTCAGAGGACAGAACATCCTCGGATACCGTCATTACAGCGACGACGTTGTTGAATACTTCGTTCAGAAGTCAATAGCTAACGGTATCGATATTATCAGAATTTTCGACGCGCTCAACGATCCCCGTAACCTCACCACCGCTATAAACGCGACCAAGAAGGAAGGCGGACACGTTCAGGCGGCGTTCAGCTACACTACGGGTCCCGTTTACACTATGGAATATTACTCCAAATATGCAAAGCAGCTTGAGGAGATGGGCGCGGATTCGATCTGTATCAAGGATATGGCAGGTCTGCTTAAGCCTTACGACGCTTACGAGCTTGTAAAGACCCTTAAGGAAAGCACCAGCCTTCCCATCCAGCTCCACACTCACTACACCGCAGGTCTCGCTTCCATGACTCTTCTTAAGGCGATCGAAGCAGGCGTTGACGTAGTTGATACCGCAATTTCTCCCATGGCCATGGGTACCTCCCAGCCTCCTACGGAGACCCTCGTCGCAACTCTGCAGGGAACAGAGTACGATACGGGTATCAGCCTTGATCAGCTTAATAAGATAAACAAGCACTTTACTCCTCTTCGTGAGAAATATCTCGCGGAAGGTCTCCTTAATCCCAAAGCTCTTAAGGTAGACGTAAACGCGCTCCTTTATCAGGTTCCCGGCGGAATGCTCTCCAATCTTATGTCCCAGCTTAAGCAGGCAGGCAAGGAAGATAAGCTCACCGAGGTTCTTGAAGAAGTGCCGAGAGTAAGAGCCGACGTAGGATATCCTCCTCTCGTAACTCCTTCCTCCCAGATCGTCGGTACTCAGGCGGTATTTAACGTGCTCAACGGCGAAAGATACAAGACCTGCACCAAGGAGTTCAAGGGCGTAGTTCGCGGCGAGTACGGTAAGACCCCCGTGGCTATCGATCCCGAGTTTATCAAGAAGATACTCGGCGAGGACGCAAAGGTCATCGACTACCGTCCCGCTGACGATCTCGCTCCCGAGCTTGACACTCTACGCGCTCAGATCCCCGCAGGATACCTTGAGCAGGACGAGGACGTGCTTTCCTACGCTCTCTTCGAGCAGGTGGCACTCAAGTTCTTCGAGTACAGAAAAAATCAGAAATACGGCGTTGACGCAAACGCAGACGCGGCAAGCGGCGTTCACACTGTATAAATACCTAAAAAATCTCCGAGAATCAGGTTTTCTCGGAGATTTTTACTGTTTTAAGGAAGTCAGCAACGGCTTTTGTGCACTTTTTCGTTGTGGATTTTATCAAATTTGTATGTATTGCCCCTCAGGAAGGGCTAAAATAAAAACAAATTGTAAATTGTGCGAAAATAGATGTCATTTTTTACAAAAAAACAGTTGACAGATTGGTGATGTTGTTGTATAATTGTTTACAGTCACGCCAAAACGACGCCGAATTTATCGGTGTTTGAGCGTTTTGTTTGTGCAAAAAGATAATAAATACAGCTTGCGCAATTTGTCAAAAAATGTCGGAGATTGTCTATGCCTCGTTTTTTTGTAAGAAAGGATCAGATCGAAAACGGCAGAGTTACCTTGCTCGGTGATGATGCTCATCATATTTCAAGATCCCTCCGTATGGCGGTGGGTGAGAGCATAACCGTTTGCGATATGCAAAAATACGAGTATGAGTGCGTTTTGGCGGATTTTCTTCCAGACAGAGTAATTGCAGACGTCATTTCGGAGAGAAAATGTGATACCGAGCCGCCGTATCGCGCCGAGCTTTATCAAGCGCTTCCAAAAGGAGATAAGCTTGATACCGTTATACAAAAAGCAGTTGAGTGCGGTGTTTCGTCCATAACCACCTTTATGAGTGAGCGTTGCATCGCAAAAGAAAAGGGTGACGAGGAAAACAAGCTGCGCAGACGCGCAAAGATCGCCCTTGAAGCGGCAAAGCAATCCGGAAGAGGCATTATTCCGGAGATAAACCCCACTGTAAGCTTTTCCGAGACGTTAAAAATGGCGTCGAAAGCGGATATAAAGCTTTTTTGCTACGAGGGAGACGGCACAAGGTCTATGAGAGAGATCCTTACCGAAGCCAAAGCGAACCTTGATCTTGAAAACGGCGATAGCAACCCCATGGTGTCGATCATCGTCGGCAGTGAAGGCGGATTTTCGCTTTCCGAGGTCGAAAGAGCGAAGGAAGCAGGCTTTATTCCCGTAGGACTCGGAAAAAGAATACTGAGGACCGAAACGGCTCCGCTTTTCGTGCTCAGTTGTCTTTGCTACGAGCTTGAGCTTTGAGCTTTACATAAAATCGCCCAAAAGGGCAAAAATAAGGTAGTAAATAAAAAAGAACATATAAAACGAGGTAAAAAATGGCTAACAGATTGTTTCAGAACGTAATCCATCAGATGAAGTCTGCGGTAGACCGCGTTATCGGTGTTATCGACGAGAACGGCGTGATCATCGCTTGCTCCGAGCTTGTAAAGATCGGTGAGATCAAGCAGGGTGTTCGCGACGAGCTTACCTATTCCTCCGATATTGCCGTTTCGGGCGGATATACCTACCGTCCTCTTGCAGTCGGCGCCAAGAATGAGTACATAGTATTCATGGAGGGCGAGGACAAGATGGCAGAGAAGATGTCCAAGCTTTTGGCGGTTTCTCTTTGCAACATCAAGAACCTTTACGACGAAAAGTACGACAAGGGACTCTTCATCAAGAACATCATTCTCGACAACATCCTCCCCAGCGACATTTACATTAAATCCAAAGAGCTTCACTTCAGCAGCGAAGAGAGCAGAATCGTATTCCTTATCAAGTTCTACGGTAAGACCGACGTTATGCCCTTCGAAATGCTTCAGAATATGTTCCCCGACAAGAGCAAGGACTACGTTATCAGCGTAGGCGAGCAGGACGTGGTTCTGGTTAAGGACGTTAAAGCCGACACTGATATCAAGGATATCGAAAAGATGGCTACCAACATCTCCGACACCCTTACCTCCGAGTTCTACACCAAGGTAAATATCGGTATCTCCACCGTTGTCGATAACCTCAAGGACCTTGCAAGAGCGTACAAGGAGGCTCAGGTAGCTCTCGACGTAGGAAAGGTATTCGAGACCGAGAAGAATATTATAAGCTACGAGAACCTCGGTATCGGAAGACTTATCTATCAGCTTCCTACCACCCTCTGCGAAATGTTCCTTCAGGAGATCTTCAAGAAGGGAAGCCTCGAGTCTCTCGACCGCGAGACGCTTATGACTATCCAGTGCTTCTTCGAGAATAACCTTAACGTTTCCGAAACTTCAAGAAAGCTCTTCGTTCACAGAAATACCCTCGTTTACAGACTTGAAAAGATCCGCAAGATCACGGGTCTTGACCTCCGTGAGTTCGAGCATGCTATCACCTTCAAGGTAGCGCTTATGGTCAAGAAGTACCTTGCAAGCAAGCCTAATAAATATTGATCTTCAACGATACATATAATGGAATCGAGACCCTGAAGGTCTGAATTTCACCAAATTCATATAAGCGGGACACCTTGTTTTTTACCGGCGGGTGTTTCGCTTATTGGATTGTATTGGAGATATTTACATAAAATGACCGCGCGGGATTTGACGAAAAAAGCCGTTTCAGGCTTAAAAATCATTAAACCGTAACGAAAGGCAGTTGCTTATGAATAAGAATTATAACGATAAAAGAATTTTCGATAAAAAAGCTTGCGAAATTAAAGAAAAAAGTATGGGAAAGTGCCGAGTTATAGTGCCGATAATGGGCTTTGCGATAATACTCTCGTTGCTTTTAAGCTTGGCGTCTTGCGCGTTCCTGTCGGGAAACGATCTGCTCCAAGGAGTTTTTGGGGAGACGGAAAAAACGACCAATATTGAAATAACAGACGACGATATTCCCGATTATATTAAAGAACTTATAAAGCTTGACTACGCATTCAAGCAGAATTCCTACGACGGGATCAACGACGAAGAGATGCAGACCGCTATCCTTAAAGCGTATATTGCATCCACGGGAGACCTTTACGCCGAGTATATGACCCCCGAGGAGTTTGCCGATTACAATTCCGAGACCGCAGGAGAGTTCGTCGGCGTGGGAGTTTCGATCGTCAACAGTACCATCGAGGTAAACGGATATGATTACAGAGTCCTTGAGATAATCTCGGTTTTTGAAAATTCCCCTGCACTTGAAAGCGGTATCAAGGTCGGAGACTGCATAATGTATGTCGGTACGGGCGAGAGCAAGACTCTGGTCGACGTTCTCGGATATACCGACGCGCTGAATCTTATGCTTGGTGAGGCGGGAACCAAAGCCGAATTTACCGTGTTCCGTCCCGATAAGTCGGAGGATATCGGATATAAATCTATCGATTTTTCCATCGACAGACGTAAGGTTACCACGGAATCGGTAAAGTACCGCGTAAGCGAGACCGACGCAAGAGTCGGTATCGTAAACGTAACCGGCTTCGATCTTACAACCGCGCCCCAGTTTACCGAAGCGGTAAATACCCTTAAGGAACAGGGATGCGAGTACTTCGTGTTTGATATGAGAAATAACCCGGGAGGCTCTCTTGCCGCTATCGAGGCAGTGCTCTCCTATTTCCTTGACGAGGGTGATCTTATAGTATCCACCGAATATGCCGACGGAACCGTGGAAAGCGATTACGTCAGACCCGTGAGCTACAGTTCAAACTATTATTACGGAAAAGAATACGCAGGCTTTGATGTTTCAAGAAGCGATATAGGCAAATATAAGGATCTCAGCGGTAAATGCGTAGTATTGGTAAATGAGAATACGGCAAGCGCGGCAGAGCTTTTCACCGCAACCTTCCGCGATTACGGCATAGCCCCCGTTGTCGGTGAGACTACGTACGGCAAGGGATGTATGCAGACCATCATCGATCTTGAAAAATACTACGGGATCGAGGGCGCGCTTCGCGTTACCACGGCTATGTATTTTTCCAAGAGCCACAAGGTTTATCACGACAAAGGTATTAAGCCCGATCACGAGATAGAACTCAGCGAAGAGGCAAAAGAATACAACTTCTTCCTCATGCCCGAGGATAAGGACAATCAGCTTCAGAAAGCAATCGAAGTGCTTTTAAATAAATAAGAATAATTTTTAAGGAGATAATAACATGGCAAACAAGAATCAAATGCTTTATACCCCCGAGGGCTACAAGGTGCTTACCGACGAGCTTAACTATCTTAAGACCGTCAGAAGAGAAGAGATCAAGGAAGCTATCGCCGTTGCAAAGGGATTCGGAGACCTTTCCGAAAACGCAGAGTACGACGAAGCAAGAAACGAGCAGGCAAAGACCGAGGCTCGCATCAAGGAGCTCGAGGAGCTGGTTGAGAATGCGGTAGTGGTAGACGAGACCAAGCTCGACACGAGTATCGTTTCCCTCGGAAGCGTCGTAACCGTTTACGACGTTGAAGAGGACGAGGAGATCAAATACAGCATCGTCGGATCTAACGAGGCTAATCCCATGGAGCAGAAGATCAGCGACCAGTCTCCTATCGGTAAGGCTATGATGGGTGCGAAGGCAGGAGACACCGTTGTGGTTGAGGTTCCTTACGGCACCGTTCATCTCGAGATCAGAGACGTAGCGAGAAAGGGCGAGCAGTAATAGCTTCGTCCCCTACAGCGTGATATGAAGGATAACAAAGATATTGACCGTGAAAAGCTGGACGCCGAGGACGTAAAAATAGTATACGAGACCCAAAATCCTTTTCTCAAAAAGCTTTCCAACTTTTGGTACTACCATAAATGGAAGGTAATAATCATCTCCTTTTTTGCTATTATCGCGGCGGTAGGCATCTATCAGATGGTTACGCGCGAGGAGGTGGACGAGATAGTGGTGGTAGCGGCAGCGGTGTACCTTGAAAACGAGGAGATCGACGCTATCGATAATCTGCTGACCTCCTGTCTGCCCAAGAATAAGGACGGAAGTCTCAGAAATATGAACGTTTACGATTATACCGTCTATTCCGAGGAGTATATCGACGCGGCAAACCGCGAGGAGACCGACGAGGAAGGAAGATATGTCGTAAAGATAGATAAAAATTTCGTTAAATCCGAAATTTCGGCGTGCAACGACTTTTTATCAACAGGAGAAAGCTCGGTTCTTTTCGTGGACGGCTACCTTTACGGTGAACTGTCAAAGCGCAATCAGTCAAACGGTAAGGACATCCGTATGACTATGACCGAGGTTTTCGGTGACGATCTCCCTGAGGGAGTTATGCCCGACGGATGCGGAATAAGGCTTGGAGATACCGAGATATATAAGTATTACGAGGAGCTGCAAGTCCTTCCCGAGGATACGGTCATATGTATTTTGCGACCCTATTATATGGGCGCAAGCTCCTTTGAAGACAAATACGCTCTCAGCTTGGAGCTTTTCAAAAACATAGTCAATTTTGGTTCATAAAACAAACGAAACCGTGCCGATTTGCAAATCAGATCGGCACGAGCTTTAGATGGGATAATGAAAAAAACGTTAATTGGAAATCTGATACTTACCTTTGCGGCGGTCATATGGGGATTTGCCTTCGTGGCTCAGGTCGTCAGTGTCGGAAGCGGATTGGGACCCGTCAGCTTCAACGCCATAAGGTTTGCGCTGGGCGCACTTACTCTTATTCCCGTCATTCTGATATTTGATCGCAAAAAGAAAGAAAAAAGCGGCAAAAAGCTTATGATCGGCTCACTTGTCAGCGGATTTTTCCTTTTCGGAGCGGCAAATCTTCAGCAATATGCGATCTCGATCAACTCAAATCCGGGATTTGCGGGATTTATTACCGCGCTTTATACCGTCTGGACGCCTATTTTGTATTTTCTGATATTCAGAAAAAAGACCTCACTTAACGTGTGGATCGCGGTCGGTGTCTCGGTTTTGGGATTCTATCTGCTTTGTATGACGGGCGACGGGGGCGTTTCCTTCGGTCTTGACGTAGTTCTGTTGCTTATCAGTACCGTGTTCTGGGCGGCGCAGATACTTTCGGTGGATTATTTTGTGCAAGGGGTCAGCGCGCTGAAGCTTTCCTTCGGAGAATACGCGGTCTGCGCAGTGCTTTCCTTTGCTTACGCGCTGATATTTGAGCGCGACGGTCTTAACTTGGCGGCAATAGACGCCGCAAAGTGGTCTATACTCTACTGCGGAATACTTTCCGTCGGCGTAGCCTATACTCTTCAAGTGGTGGGTCAGAAAATGACAAACCCCGTGTTTGCGGTGATAATTATGTCTACCGAGTCGGTTTTTTCGGCGGTGGGCGGCGTCCTCTGGAATTTGATAGTGCCTGCGGCTCTCCATGTCAGTCAGGATATATCAACCGTAGGTTACGTTGGCTGCGCAGTTATATTTGCGGGTGTGGTGATTTCGCAAATAGATTTCGTCGCAATTATAAAAGGGATAAGATTACGAAAAAAAACTCACAATTGAACGAAAACGGCGGATATCTTTATTTTAAAGGTGTCCGTCATTTTTTTGTATTATAATATTAAAAATTTAATACTAAATTAATCATATTATGATAATATTATTATGAGATAATATTACATAATGCGATAATATCGCAATGAAAGGCAATATAATGGAAGAACTACAGTTGTGCTTGGGTAACGAGACCTGCATCGGTATCGATATAGGCTCCACTACCGCCAAAATAGTGGTGGTAAAGGACAATAGAATAGTTTACGATTGCTACGAGAGGCATTTTTCTATGGTTCGCCCCAAAACTCTTGAGCTTATCAAGAGGGTAAGGCATCTTTTTGAGGGCGAGAGAGTCAAGGTGGCTATCTCGGGCTCTGCGGGGCTCGGTATGGCGCGAAGCGCGTCTATCCCTTTTGTTCAGGAGGTCTTTGCCACCGGTGAGGCGGTAAGATTTTTCGAACCCGACACGGGCGCGGTCATAGAGCTTGGCGGAGAGGATGCAAAGGTCATTTTCTTCAAGGGCGGCGTTGACGAAAGAATGAACGGAACCTGCGCGGGCGGCACGGGCGCATTTATCGACCAGATGGCAACTCTGCTCGATCTCACGGTAGACGAGATGGATAAGCTTTCGGAAAAGGCGACGAGAATATACCCCATCGCATCCCGTTGCGGAGTGTTTGCAAAAACAGACATACAACCGATGCTCAATCAAGGCGCGGCAAAGGAGAATATCGCTGCCAGTATTTTCGCGGCAGTGGCTAATCAGACCATAACAGGCCTTTCTCAGGGAAGAAAACTTGAAGGGAAGATAATGTTCCTCGGCGGGCCTCTCTACTATTGTAAGGGACTTCGCCGCGCGTTCGTGGAAGCTCTAAAGCTTGACGAGGAAAACGCGCTTTTTCCCGAATACGGCAGACTTTCGGTGGCTCTCGGCGCGGCAATATACGCGTCGGGGCTGAACGAAACCTTCAGCGCTGACGAGCTTGAAAGCAGGATCGAGGCGACCACAAAGGAGAAGAATGAGACCGCGCACGGCAAGCCTCTCTTTGAGACCGAGCAGGAATATCTCGATTTCAGAGCAAGACACGCAAAAGCCACGGTTAAAAGTGTTTATCCCTCGGATTATGACGGTGGGGATACCTACCTCGGTATAGATTGCGGTTCTACTACCACCAAGCTTACCCTTGTGGGAGAGAACGGAGAGATACTCTATTCTTTTTACGATTCCAACCGCGGCAATCCAGTGGAGATCGTCAAGGAGCAGCTAAAGGAGATCTACTCTCTCTTTGGAGAAGGACTTAAAATAAGAAGCTCTGCCGTCACGGGCTACGGCGAGGAGCTGATAAAGCACGCCTTCCGCATAGATTTCGGTCTGGTGGAGACCATAGCCCACTTTACCGCCGCTCACCACTTCAACGAAAACGTAGATTTTATTCTCGACATCGGCGGTCAGGATATTAAATGCTTTAAGGTCAAAAACAACGCTATCGATTCTATAATGCTCAACGAGGCGTGTTCTTCGGGTTGCGGCTCGTTTATCGAGACCTTCGCAAAATCAATGGGATACGGAGTTGACGAGTTTTCCCGCCTCGGTCTTTTTGCCGAAGCTCCCGTAGAGCTTGGATCGAGATGTACCGTATTTATGAATTCGTCGGTTAAGCAGGCTCAGAAGGACGGAGCAAGCGTGGGCGATATTTCTGCAGGACTTTCAATGAGCGTCGTGAAAAACGCTATCTATAAGGTCATAAGAGCATCGAGAGCCGACGAGCTTGGCGAGAACATCGTTGTTCAGGGCGGAACCTTTTATAACGACGCGGTACTCCGCGCCTTTGAGCGAGAGATAGGCAGAGACGTCATCCGTCCTTCTATCGCGGGTCTTATGGGCGCATACGGCGCGGCTCTTTACGCTAAAAAGCAGGGAAACGAGAAGTCTACGATCATAGACCGCAAGGGTCTTGAATCGTTTACTCACACGTCCAAGGCGGCGACCTGCCGCGGATGTACCAACAACTGCCGTCTTACGGTCAACACCTTCTCGGGCGGCGAAAGATACGTTTCGGGCAACAAATGCGAGCGCGGCGCAGGTCTTGACAGCCTTGCCGATAAGCTTGACGTGGTTCCCAATCTTCACAGATATAAGAGAGAAAAGATAGAAAAACTTATGTCGGAGAGTGGAGAAGCGAAGCGCGGTACCGTGGGACTTCCTTTGGCTCTCGGAATGTACGAGCTTGGAGTTTTCTGGCATGCTCTCTTTACTCGCCTTGGATACAAGGTCGAGCTTTCGGGATTCGGAAGCAGATCGCTTTATACAAAAGGACAGTATTCGATCCCCTCGGATACGGCTTGCTATCCCGCGAAGATCATGCACGGACATATCGAAACGCTGATCGAAAAGGGCGTTGATATCATTTTTTATCCCTGTCTCACATATAATGTGGACGAGCGCATAAGCGACAACCACTATAACTGTCCCGTGGTTGCGTACTATTCCGAGTTGCTTTCGGGCAATATGGAGTCGCTTCGAAACGTTGAGTTTATGTATCCCTATCTGAATATCAACGAGCCTCGTGAGCTTGTGCGCGGGCTGTGGAGCATTTTCCGAGGTAGAGACGGAATCAAAAAGCGCGAGATATCCGACGCGGTCAGCGCGGCTTACGCGGCGTACGACGGATGGATGAAGGATATTCGAAACGAGGGCAGACGTGCCGTTGAATGGGCAAGGGAGCGCGGCAAGAGGATAATGATCCTTGCAGGCAGACCCTACCACGTTGATCCCGAGATAGGTCACGGCATCGACCGCCTTGCGGCAAATCTCGGATTCGTAGTGCTCACCGAGGACGCAATCGACCTTGAAGGACTTCACCCAAAGGTTGCCGTGCTCAATCAGTGGACGTATCACGCAAGACTTTACGCGGCGGCGCTCTACGCGGCGGCAAACGACGACGTGGAATTGGTTCAGCTCGTTTCCTTCGGATGCGGCATCGACGCAATAACGGGCGACGAGGTGAGAAGCATCCTTGAGAGGGAGGGCAAGCTCTACACGCAGATAAAAATTGACGAAATAACGAATCTGGGAGCCGTAAATATCAGACTGAGAAGCCTGCTCGGCGCACTTGATTTTGCTGAAAAATAAAGGAATTTTATGGAAAAGGAAAATTTAGCTCTGGCAGAGGACGGAAGAGTGCTCTTTACCGAAGAGATGCGCGATAGCTATACCATACTCTTTCCCAATATGCTGCCCAGACATTTCAAGCTTATATCCAAGGTCTTTCATCAGTTCGGCTATAATGCCGAGCAGTTGGAGGACGGACTTTTCGGTGATAGCCGAGAGATAATCGAGGCGGGTCTTAAAAATGTTCACAACGACGTTTGCTATCCCGCGCTGCTTATGATTGGTCAGTGCATCCACGCTCTCGAGAGCGGAAAATACGATCCTCACAAGGTTGCGTTTCTTATGACCCAGACGGGTGGCGGTTGCCGTGCGTCAAATTATATCTCACTTATAAGAAAGGCATTGAAGAAAGCGGGATACGGCTACGTTCCCGTCATATCGCTCAATATTTCTGGACTTGAAAAGAACCCCGGCTTTAAGCTGACCCCCGCTATGATCTATCCCGCCCTTTACAGTATGCTTTTCGGCGATCTTCTTATGTGTCTCATCAATCAGACGAGAGCGCGAGAGAAGGTGGAGGGAAGTGCGCTTGCTTTGGCGGATAAATGGACCGACGATCTGGCGGAGCAGATGACCGGCAAGCGTATGCCCTATTCCAAGGTGCTTGAAAATTACAGAAATATCGTTAAAGACTTTGCCTCCCTTGATCTTAAGGACGAACGTCCCTTGAAAGTGGGAATTGTTGGTGAGATCTTCGTAAAATTCTCGCCTCTTGGCAATAATCAACTTGAAGACTTCCTCGTCAGCGAAGGCGCGGAGCCCGTAATGGCGGGACTTGTGGATTTTATCCTATATTGCGTCTACAATCCCATAATCGACGCAAAGCTCTACGGCAGAGGCAGAGCGGCGGCGCCTGTATATAAGGCGGTCTGCGATTACGTAGCGAAGAAGCAGCAGGATATGATAGATATAATCAAAGAGGAGGGAACGTTTACTCCCCCCGCACCCTTCTATAAGACCTGCCACGCAAACGAGGGATATATCAGCAGCGGAATGAAGATGGGTGAGGGATGGTTGCTTACGGCTGAAATGCTTGAGCTTATAGACAGCGGAGTGACGAACATCGTCTGCGCCCAGCCCTTCGGTTGCCTTCCCAATCATATCGTGGGCAAGGGAATGATGAAGCCCATCAAGGAGAGAAATCCCGGTGTTAATATCATAGCTATCGACTACGATTCGGGCGCGACCAAGATCAATCAGGAAAACAGGATCAAATTAATGCTCGCCAACGCAAAGCGCGAGAAATAAAAATATTTTCAGGAGAAAAAATGAAAAAGGGTAATTTTAAACAAAGATTATATAGCTTTATGTACGGCAGATACGGCAACGACGAGCTTGGTCTTTTCTGTTCGGTTCTCTCACTGGTGCTTGTGGTTGCTAATCTTATTACCTCGGTGGCGATCACCGACCCCGTGGCAAATACCGTGACGGGTATATGCCTTCTCGCGGCTTTCGTGGCTCTTACGGCTTGGAGCACCTTCAGAATGATGTCCAAGAAGATCTATAAGCGCCGCCGCGAAAACGGTATATTCCTCAATATCGTGGGTGCGCTTAAAAGGTTTTTCACCTTCAACACGTCGAGAGGAACCAAGAGTATAAATAAGGACGACGATTTTTATATATTCCGCGATTGCACGAAATGCTCTACCACTCTCCGTCTGCCCAGAAAGAAAGGCAGAAACAAGGTAAAGTGCCCCAAATGCGCTCACCGTTTTTACGTCGTTTCCAAGAAATAATCAAGAAAAAGGATAGATAAACCGCATGAATACCTCAAGAAAAACCAAGATCGTATGCACGATGGGGCCTGCAAGCCTTAAAGAAGACGTGCTTGAAAAAATGTTCCGCGCGGGAATGAACGTTGCCCGTTTCAACTTCTCTCACGGCACTCACGAGTATCACAGAGAGGGAATAGAGCTTGTCAGACGCGTCAGAGATAAGATGAAGCTCCCCGCGGCGATCTTGCTCGATACCAAAGGCCCCGAAATAAGGATCGGAACCTTTAAGGAGGGTGGGATCACTCTTGAAAAGGGTCAGAAATTCACATTTACTACCGAGGACGGCGTGGGAGACGCTGAAAGAGTTTCCATAACCTATAAAGACCTTCCCCGTGAGATAAACGTGGGAGACAAGCTTCTGCTAGATGACGGTAGGCTCGATCTTCGCGTCGAGGAGATAAACGGCACTGAAATAGTATGCCGAGTAGCGGTGGGAGGTGCGCTTACCAACCGCAAGAGCATCAACATCCCCAACGCGCACCTTAATATGCCTTATATCAGTGATCAGGATGAGCTTGACCTTCGTTTCGGAATCGAAATGGACGTCGACTTCGTTGCCGCAAGCTTCGTAAGAAGCAAAAATGACGTTATCGAGCTCCGAAAGCTGCTCAATTACTACGGCGGTCACAAGATCAAGATCATTGCAAAGATAGAGAACGCCGAGGGCGTTGAGAATTTCGACGAGATACTTGCCAATTGCGACGGAATAATGGTCGCAAGAGGCGATATGGGAGTTGAAATTGAGTTTGAAAAGCTTCCCGGTATCCAGAAAAAGTTTATCCGTAAGTGCTATCAGGCGGGTAAGATGGTCATCACCGCAACTCAGATGCTGGAGACGATGATACATTCCAAGACCCCTACGAGAGCAGAGATCACCGACGTTGCGAACGCGGTATTCGATGGCACCAGCGCGGTAATGCTTTCGGGCGAGACCGCTATGGGCGATCATCCCGCCCATGTGGTTGAGGTAATGGCGAAGATAGTCAAGCAGGCGGAATCAGACGCTATCGAGATGCACGTTTACGAGGGAGTAAGATACGACTCCGACGTTTTCGATATGACGAACGCTATCTGCGACGCGGCTTGTACCACCGCGCGCGACGTAAGAGCAAAGGCTATAATTGCGGTCACGAGCTCGGGAACGACGGCTCGCCGCGTTTCCAAGTTCCGCCCCAGTGAGGCTATCGTTGCGGCTACTCCCGAGAAGAAGACCTATCATCAGTTGGCTCTCTCGTGGGGAGTGTGCCCCGTACTTGCCCTTGTTCAGGACGATACGGACAAGCTCTTCCTTCACGCCATCGATTGCGCGAGAAGGCTTGATATAGTCTCAAAGGGAGACAAGGTAGTTATAACGGCAGGCGTTCCCCTCCGTCAGTCGGGAACCACGAATCTGCTTAAGGTACAGACGGTTTGATCTATAGCTGCAAGGAGAAGAAATATGCCCGATAAAAAGAGTATAAATAAAAAGGTTGGCGGCGCGGTAAAGAAGCGCGTCAAAAGAAAGGTAAAAAGCAAGAGCCGCAGAATGGCGAAGAAGTATCCCGTAATATTTTTCACGATCCTTCTTTTGGCTGTTGCCGTATATATGGCGCTTTGCTTTATCGATTATAAGGATATCGACGTAGGCTTTAACGTAGATCTCGGAGATGCAAACGTGATCGAAATGTTAGCTCCCGACGAAGCGCCCGAGCCTCTGCCCGTGCCCACTGACGGCGAGGTTATGTTCCACTTTATAGACGTGGGACAGGGCGACGCGGTTTTGGTTACTTCGCCCGACGGCAACGTGCTGATAGATACCAGCGAATCGAAGGCAGAAAAACAGCTTGACGATTATCTTAAGGCGGCGAATATCACGACGCTGAAATATCTTGTGATTACTCATCCCGATGCCGACCATATCGGAAACGCAAAATTTGTCGTTGAGAATTATACCGTTGAAAACGTGGTTCTCGATAGCGAGAATTCCGCTACTACCGCAACGTACGAAAAGTTTTTGGTAGCAATTGATGAAAAGAATATCAGAGTCCTTGACGCAAAGGGAATCAAAGGCGGAGTGGACGTCAGCGGTACGAGATTTAACGTAGGCTCGCTCAGCTTCGTCGTATTGGGCCCCCTTAAGGATTACGATGATCCCAACGAAAACAGTCTGGTAATACAGGCGATCTACGGTGACACGAGAGTTATGCTGACGGGCGACGCCGAAAAGAAGAACGAAGCAGACCTCGTGAACAAGTATAACCTTAAGAGCGATATCCTTAAGGTAGGGCATCACGGTTCGGATTCGTCCACCACGGCAGATTTCCTTAATGACGTGGATCCGAGTATTGCCATAATTTCCTGCGGAAAGGATAATAAGTTTGGACATCCTCACGACGAAGTCGTGGAAAGGCTTGAGGCAAAGGGGATAACTATATACCGCACCGACGAGGTCGGTTCGATCATATTCAAAACAGACGGAAAAGACCTAACCTTCGTTGAAACGAGAAAGGGAGAGTGAAAATAATGACAAAAGCAATAAAAAAAGACAGATCAAAGCTGTTTTCTGCTTTAGCGGGAATACTGCTGCTTATTTTTGCGGCAATTGAAGCTATCAAGGCAGTCGCAGACTTTTTCGCCCCGATGATAATAGCAAAGCTCAGCGGAGCTTACTATTATTTCAGCTTCGACCCTACGACGGTCATCTCGATCGTTAAAAATTGCGCCGCGCCACTGTGCTTTATCGTGTTTGCGGTTTTGGCGGCTATCCTCCTTTTTGCAAGGAGAAACAGCGTAGCGCCCATGATTCCGATGGGGATGCTTACGTTCGTCTTTTTCGGTCAGGCTTTAAACCTCGTTTTAGGTACGGTTATAAATACGCTGTTATCAAGATTGATGGGCGTCGGAATATACTCGTTAGTATCATTGGCGATATCTATGGGATGTCTTTTGGTTAGCCTTATCTGCGCGTTGATACTTACCGTTGTTTTCTGTGTTGCCGCTTGCACGTTTATGAAAAAGCGCCGTTTTATTCTGATGATAATTTTGACTGCCGTATTTTTTATAGGCGGGCTGATCGGCACAGGTTTTTCGGGTATCAGCGTCGTGGTGACGTTCGTAAATCTCATATTTACCAATTTGCCTACGCAATACATAATATCTTCCTTTTATAATTCGTTGATATCCCCCATAGTAGTGATCCTTTTGCGCATTGGTCTGTTTATTCCCGTGGGACTTGCGGCGCTGTCTTATATTGCGCCCCGAAATACTGCGGACAAGGATTCAGATATTTCGGAAACGGTTGAAGCCGAAAATGAGTGATCCGTAAGGCGAATTTCGACTTGTTTTGACTTGTTTCGTAAAATCTGTATTGACAAACATTTACAGCCGTGATATAATAAGAAAAAATATGAGGAGTTTGACCTACTATGATTAAAACGGTTTCCAAAAACGTTGGTAAGGGATGGGCAATTTTTGCGGGATTGTTTTTCCTTGCTTGCGCTATATTGAAGTTTACTTCCTGTATTTTGCCAAACTACGCCGCAGTATTGTCCCAAAATGATGTTTGGGGAGCTTCATATTCGTTTTTCGATACGTTGAGCGTAGTTGAAATACTTTCGTATTTTTCACTTGCACTTCTTGCGTTCAGTTGCAGCAGAGCAAACACCGCACTTATCCCGATCTCAGCCTTGGCTTTTCTTATCGTAAATCAGGCAGCGTACAGGATCTGGGCGATGATCGTCACGGTGAAAATGCAACGGAGCGTTGCGGTTTTCGCGGAAATACTTTTAGCTCTCTTTATGATATGCACGCTGGCGAGTCTGTTTTTCGTGATGCTTGAGATAAACGTAAACGTAGCATCCGAGAAGGGTAAGATAGCGATGAAGCTGTTTGCCACCTTTGCGATCATTCTCTACGTATGCGGATACGGATTTTATCTCATCGGCGACATACTTGAGTTCTTTACAAGCCCCAGATTTGAGACCAGCATAGGAGATACGAGCGGTCTGATCTCTCAGCTTGTAGTCCCGATAGTGGATAACGTAAAACAGCTTGTATCCTGCGGAGGATTTTTCTTCCTCAGCATATGGATGGCTACAAGACCCAAGACCGTAGAGATATTCGTTGAGGATAAGGTGACGGACGAGGAGCTTTTCAAGGGAGTGCACGTTGACCCCGATATGATCAGAATGTCAGAGCCCGATCCCGAACCCGTGGAAGAGCCTAAAGCGGAAGAGAACGTAAAGGCAGAGGATGTTACTGCCGCGTCTGCAACCGTGGCGGAACCGACTGCCGAAATCAAAGAATAAATAATACTTAAAAGAGACAGTTTTTGAATTAAACAGAGTTTAATTCAAGCTGTCTCTTTTTATAGTATATAAAAATTTTTACATAAAAGATTTTGAAAAGCAATTGGGGCTAAATGAATCAGCCCCAAAATTATTTTTATTTTTTGAATTGCGCACCGTAGGTTGCGCAAGCGCGGTAATCCGAACCTTCTTTGTCCATTCCGAAGGCGTTCCATACAGCGGGACGGAAGATTTTTTCTTCGGGCACGTTGTGCATACATACGGGAATACGGAGCATAGAGCAGAGAGTTATAAGGTCGGCTCCGATGTGACCGTAGGATATAGCTCCGTGATTTGCGCCCCAATTGTTCATTACGTCGTATGCGGTCTTGAACGCGCCCTCACCCGTACAACGGGGAGCAAACCATGTGCAGGGCCAGGTGTAGTCAGTGCGCGCCCAGAGTGTGTCACTTACCTTTTCGGGAAGGGCGAGAGTCCAGCCCTCTGCGATCTGCATAACGGGCCCCAAACCCTTGACAAGGTTAAGTCTGATCATAGTGACGGGCATCTCCGCTTTGGTCTCAAATCTCGACGAGTAACCGCCTCCGCGGAAATAACCGAGGTCGGCGTAGTTCCAAGTGGTGTTTGCCATGACCTTGTCGCAATCGGCATCGGTCATCTCAAACCATTGTTTCATCGTAGCGTTGCCGTTTTCGTCCTTGACCTCTCCGCAAGCGTCGAGACAGCAGGCTCCCGAGTTTATAAGGTGAATAAAGCCGTCGGCGTCCTTCGCCTTGCCTTCAAGCTCGTAGCCCGTGCAGGCTTTTACCGCGTCGCCCGACCAATAGGTTCTTACGTCGGCAAACATCTGGGCGCGGTTTGTAAGCAGCTTCATAAAGAGCATACCGAGACCGTTGAGCACGTCGTTTTCGGTGGCGAGAATATAAGGCTCACGCGCTCCGTTCCAGTCGAAGGAGGTGTTGAGAAGCGCCTCGGGAAAGTCACAATTGGGGTAGAAGTCGGTCCACTGTCTCTGACCCTGAAAGCCTGCGGCGATAGCATTGTGTCCAACCCTTTCTTCTTCGCAACCCTCGGGGAGATTTTTGTTGCCTGACATAAGATCTTTGATGATAAGCATCATCTTGACCACGAATTCCCAATCGGCATCCTTTTCTCCGCGAGTTCTCTGAAGCTCTTCAGGATTTTTGTCGAATCCCTCGATGCACTTTTCCTTGACCCAAGCCAGAGCCTTTTCGTATTCAGCCTTGTCATATATCTCCTCGGTCATTCGACGAATGATCTCGACCTCGTCAACCGACTCAACGCGCATGCCGAGATAATCCTCGATAAAATCGGGGTCGATGATAGACCCGCCGATACCCATACAGATAGAGCCTATCTGAAGGTACGACTTGCCGCGCATGGTTGCCGCCGCTATTGCCGCCCTACCGAAGCGAAGAAGCTTTTCCTTTACGTCCACGTGGATAGCGGTGTCATCGGCATTTTGTACGTCATGACCGTAGATTCCGAAGGCGGGCAGACCCTTTTGGGCGTGGGTCGCCAAAACCGACGCAAGATAGACCGCACCGGGGCGCTCGGTGCCGTTAAAGCCCCAGACCGCCTTGATGGTATCCTTTTCCATATCCATAGTTTCCGCGCCGTAGCACCAGCAGGGAGTTACGGTGAGGGTGATAGAGACGCCCTCGCGGCGGAATTTTTCGGCGCAAGCGGCGGTCTCACCGACTCTGCCGATAGTAGTGTCGGCGATAACTACCTTAACGGGTTCGCCGTTGGAATATTTTAGATTTTCTTCAAAAAGCTTTGCGGCGCTTTTCGCCATATTCATAGTCTGATCCTCAAGGGATTCACGAACACCGAGCACACCTCGTCTGCCGTCGATAACCGGACGGATGCCTATAACGGGATACGCGCCGATAAGTCTGTTTTCTGCCATTTATTCGTCCTCCATAGAAATTTTTTGTCTTGATACTTGAATTATAGTATATTTTGTGATAAAATACTTGTATAAAAGAAGAAATTTGTTGTATGATAGTCACTTTTTATCTATTGAGAGGAATTTTATGAAATTCAGTGATTACAGAGAGCAGAAAAGACACGGAACCGCAGACTTTCCGCTTGAATACTATTTTGTGGACGAAAATCACCCGCAATATATTATGCCGCTTCATTGGCATAGTGAGTTTGAGGTCTTGAGGGTGCTTTCGGGCAGACTTAATTTGTATCTTAACGATTCGGTTCACGATATGCAGGCGGGAGATATTATCTTTATTCCTTCCGGAACGCTCCACCGCGGAGAGCCGCATGATTGTGTCTACGATTGCGCCGTTTTCGACCTTCGTATAGCCGCGGGATACGGTGCCGCTAAAATATCGGAGCTGATACAGCCGCTTATTTCGTCGGATGCAATAATTGAGAGCGTCCCGCCAGAAACCGAGGAAACAGGCGCAAGACTTTTGGATACTATTGCAGCAAAAGAGCCTTATTATGAGATATCAGCCGCCGCAATCGTTGCCGAAGTGATATACTCGCTCTATTCTTCGGGAGCGATCAAGAGAGAGGTTGGCGAGGACAAAAGAATAACCCACCGCCGCGCCGTTATGACCCTTCTCGTCGACAAGATCGAAAGGGAATACACGTCGAAAATAACCCTTGCCGATCTTGCCGAGATCGCAGGAATGAACGAAAAATATCTTTGCAGATTTTTCAAAAGCTACACGGGGCAAACACCTATCGATTATATAAACCGTCTTCGCATCGACCGCGCCTGCTTTGAGATGACGGTCAATAATATGAGCGTCACGGATGCGGCGTATGAGTGCGGCTTTAACGAGCTGAGCTATTTTTCAAAAATATTCAAGAAATATAAAGAAATCACACCGGGAAAGTATAAGCAACTTTTCGCGCTGGTATAGTGTTGTATTCAGCAAGCGATAGGAGGATCGTTTATGTCGATTATTTTAATAGGAATGCCGTCATGCGGTAAAAGTACCCTTGGGGTTTTGCTGGCAAAGCGTTTGGGCTACAGGTTTGTTGATTCCGACCTGCTTATTCAAGAGAGGGAGGGGAAACTGCTTCACGAGATAATCGCGGAGAGAGGCGTTGGCGGTTTTATAGAGATCGAAAACGCGGTAAATTCGACAATTGACGATGAAAAAGCCGTTATTGCAACGGGAGGCAGTGTGATCTACGGCGGCGAGGCAATGGAGAATCTCAAGAGCCTTGGCAAAGTGGTCTATTTGAAGATACCTTATGCGGAAATGTGCCGCCGCCTCGGTGATTTTTCTCATCGTGGGGTTATTATGCGAAAGGGAAATACCCTTGAGGAAATGTATGCCGAAAGAGCACCCCTTTACGAAAAATACGCGGATATTACCGTGGACGTGTGTAACGCCCAGCTCTCCGATTCGCTTGATAAAATTTGTGAAAGCTTCAAATTTTGATTTGTCGGTGACGCCACGGCGGTGTCTTTTTGAAAGTTTCGCTCAAGCCTTTTCAAAGGTTTGTCGCTTGGCGATGTTTTCGCAGAAAACTCGCGGCTTCGGGCAATGCCCGAAGTGACACGTCGCGATCGGCGGTCGCGCTCGCAAGCGACATCCTTCGCTTGGCAAAAAAGAAAGCGCCAAAAGGAGATTTCGCCTCTGCGGAGGCGACCAACGCTCCGCGCGTTGGATCAGCGGTCGCTTTTTGAGAAAAACTGCAAACTCGCAAGCGAGATTTGCTCG
>JAZMZI010000154.1:0-17612 GCA_045585895.1 Eubacteriales bacterium | reverse complement strand
CGACGGTTTTGATTTTCCTGTTTCAATATTATTGATATATCCGGGGTTTTGACCTATAGATAAACTCATATCGCGAGCAGATACACCTTTAAGCTCTCTTAAACGCGCAAGTCTTGTGGCAAATTGTTTCTCATCCATTTTTCATAACCGCCTTTACTTGTATATGTTATATTGTAACCCATACGCGGCATAAAAATATTTGATTAAAAGCGTTAATTGTGTTGAAATATTGGTTTTAAAATGATATAATGTGATTTGAGTGGGAAATTAACCCACAAAATTAATTTTTTAGGAGAAAACGTGTCAAAATGGATATTCTCAGAGTTGCTTTATTCGGTCACAGAGATTTCTGCGCCACACGGGAAATCGAAGGCAAGCTATATGATATTTTAAAAGATTTGATGTTAAAGAAGTCCTGTTTGGAAATCTATATCGGTCGCAACGGAGAATTTGATCTATTCGCCGCTTCGGTTGTTAAGAGAATAAAAAAAGAGCTTGATAATTCAAGCTGCTCTGTTACACTGGTTCTTCCATACAAGGTCAAGGATATTGAATATTATGAAAATTATTACGACGACGTGATTATTTATGAGGGGGAAAAGAAGCTACACCCTAAAGCGGCAATTACAAAGCGCAACGAATGGATGATAGAGAATTGCGATCTGTTGGTGTGCTTCATAGAACACAATAGCGGTGGAGCATATAAAGCAATGCGACATGCGGCAAAGCTGGGTATTAAAACAATAAATCTTTTTTCTTTTTGAAGTTTTTGAAAGAATAGGGGTGCGGGGGAAGGAAAACTTTTTTCAAAAAGTTTTCCTTCCCCCGAAAATCACATTATTTAAATATAACTCTCATATAAGACTTCTTACCACGTCTTAAGAGCTTACCCTCGGCGAGGTCCTCTTTGGTGTAGAAGGTCTTGATGTCGGCGATCTTTTCTCCGTCGACGGACACGCCGCCCTGCTGAACAGCCTGACGAGCCTCGCTCTTGGACTTCACAAGTCCGCTTCTTACAAGCATTGTAAGAATGTCGGTCTTGCCGTCGAAGACGAAGTCGTCTTCGAGCATTTCAACGGTGGGAGCATCTGCTCCGCCGCCCTGACCGAAGAGTGCCTTTGCCTGCTCCTGCGCTTTGTTTGCTTCCTCCTCGCCGTGAACAAGCTTCGTAAGCTCGTAAGCAAGAATCTCCTTTGCGGTGTTGAGCTGACTGCCTTCCCAGGAATCCATTTCGTTGATCTGCTCCAAGGGGAGGAAGGTAAGCATACGGATGCACTTAAGCACGTCTGCGTCGCCGACGTTTCTCCAGTACTGGTAGAAATCGTAGGGGCTTGTCTTGTTGGGATCGAGCCAAACCGCGCCCGACGCGGTCTTACCCATCTTCTTGCCCTCGCTGTTGAGGAGGAGAGTAATAGTCATAGCGTGAGCATCCTTGCCGAGCTTACGTCTGATAAGCTCTGTACCGCCCAGCATATTGGACCACTGGTCGTCGCCGCCGAACTGGAGGTTACAGCCATGGGTCTGGAAGAGACGGTAGAAGTCGTAGGACTGCATTATCATATAGTTGAATTCAAGGAAGGAGAGTCCCTTTTCCATTCTCTGCTTGTAGCATTCTGCGGTAAGCATACGGTTGACCGAGAAGCAGGCTCCGACGTCACGGAGAACCTCGATATAGTTGAGGTCAAGGAGCCAATCGGCGTTGTTTACCATTTCTGCCTTGCCCTCGCCGAATTCGATGAATCTCTCCATCTGCTTCTTGAAGCAATCGCAGTTGTGCTGAATGGTCTCGCGAGTCATCATGGAACGCATATCGGTTCTGCCCGAGGGGTCACCGACCATAGCGGTACCGCCGCCGATAAGGGCGATTGGCTTATTGCCCGCCATCTGAAGTCTCTTCATAAGGCAGAGCGCCATAAAGTGGCCTACGTGCAGGGAGTCTGCCGTGGGGTCGAAGCCGATGTAGAAGGTCGCCTTGCCTTCGTTTACCAGCTTTTTGATTTCTTCTTCATTCGTCGTCTGCGCGATAAGACCGCGAGCAACGAGTTCTTCGTAGATCTGCATAAATTCCTTTCCGTACCTTTTTCGAGAAAAAGATACCCAAAAAGCTTCCGCAAAAGAATTTATGGCAACCGTTTTGCGATAAAAACGGTTTTTCTTATATAACGGACAGCTTTTGGCATAATAATATAACTTAAATAATACGGAGATAGTATAACATAAATTAAAAGTATTGTCAACCGCTCAAAAGCTATTTTAAGCAAAAAAAGGCAAAAAAACACAGTTAAACACCCGCATAAAACGGAAATTTGAGCGAAAAATAATAACAGCCCGCAACACGGGCAAAGAAAGATCACAGGTCAGAAAGCCGTATTTTCGATGGAAAATAGGATTTTCTGACTAACAGAGGTTTTATTATGATGATAATAGACAGAATCGCTCTTATTCTTACTGTGATCGGAGCTCTTAACTGGGGAAGCATAGGTATTTTCGGATTCGACGTAGTAGCATGGATCTGCGGCGGTCAGATGTCCGTCCTCAGCAGGATCGTATATACAATCGTTGCTCTTGCGGGCATTTGGTGCATTTCGCTCATTTTCCGCGAGAGAGAAAGCTATGACGCGATAGAAGAGGTCTGATCGGATTTTTCGAGCGGCGCAAAAGCGCCGCTCTTTTCTACATTTAAAAAAGAGCGCATATTATGTATCCGAGGGATGCTTAAAAAATTTCGCCCTTGTTGCATAAATCACCCATAAAGGGCAAAAATATGACTGTAACCACTCCTTCACGGTGGTACGTCATAATAAAAAAGGAGATATATTATGTGGGAAAAATTTAAGAAAAGCAGATTTGCACAGAAGTGCAAGGAATTATCACACAACGGCGGCTTCGTGGCAACGGTAGCCTGCCTCACCTTGGTTTTAGCGGTAGTGCTTTCGGCATCTATCGCCACCAACAGAGCAAAGCAGCAGTATGCCGGCGACGGCTCCTCAACTAGCGACACCAAGAACGAAGCGCCTACCCAGAGCGAAGAGGGAACCGCAAACGGAACTCTTAACACCCCTACTCACAAAGACGAAAACGAAACTCCCGTAGGCGGCGAGGCAGAAGAATTTGAGCTTTCTCTCCCCGCTCGCGGCGTAATTTCCAAGGGACACGACGCAAGCCTTCAGGTATGGTCCGAAACGCTCGGCGCTTACAAGGTGCATCTTGGCATTGACATCGCCACCGACGAAGGCGCACCCGTATTCGCCGCCGCAGACGGAACCGTTTCCAAGGTATGGGATGACGCAATGATGGGCAAGTGCGTAGCGATCGATCACGGTGACGGCATCTTTACCTTCTACAAGAACCTCGATCCCGTGCTTTCCTCGGGTATTGAGAAGGGAAAGAGCATAACGGTCGGTCAGGAGATCGGTAAGGTTGGCGAGAGCGCTATGGCAGAGCTTGCCGATGAGCCTCATCTTCACGTTGAGATGACGGTAAACGGCATAGCCGTAGACCCCACCGACTACCTCAGCAAAACGGCAAAGGAGACCATCTCCAATATAAACTCGTCAGACAAGTAATATAACAAAGGGCTGAGTCAAAAGCTTTAAAGCAAATGACTCAGCCTTGTTATTTATTGTTCCTGAAGAATAGCTATTATTTCTTTAGCCGTTGAAAGAATATCCGGTTCAAGTCTTTCGACCGCCGTTATTACGAGGATGTCGGAATTCTTGACCGCCGCCTTTACGTCGGCATCGTTAACGTGGCTTCTGTGGGTAAGGAAGCAATCGGTGAAATCCTTTTCCAGATAGCTAAGCTGCATAACTCGATAGGAGTCACCAAGCATTACGAAATTCAAGTCGTTAGGTGCGTTTGCGGCAGTGGTATGTCGGGTGTCGCCCGCGCCGTTCTTTCCCTCAAAGGTGTCTACCGTAACCTCGGGGCGGTATTTTACGTAATAGTTGTAATTGCCCGTGTAGTTAGCGGAATCAAGCTTGCCGAGACCTATCATGTCGGCAATGGGACCGAGATAGGGGTCGGTGTTGGGGCCGCTGCCAGCAGCGCCCGTAAACTTGTAGACGGGAAGATTGCTTATTTCCGTCGACTCAAGTCCAAGGCTGTCAAGCATCGCTTTGTAACCGATATAACCGCCTGCATTGTTCCAGTGAGTATCGTACTTGAAGTAAGTGTCGTAGTAATTTGCTTTAGCCTTTTTAAGCTCCGACAGGGGATAAATGATCTTTATTTCGGGATTGTTGGCTTTAACGTACTCCACAAGTCTGTCAACTCTCTTTTGTTCGTTTTCAACCGTCCACGTAACAAATTCGGGATAGACCTGATCCTTATTGGGCCAGATGCATATCTGAAGCGTTATACCTCTTTGTTTGCAAAGCTCATTGAGCGTCGTCATAACGCTGACGTACTCGGCAAGCTCGGCATCGGTCATAAGGTTTGTTCCTTCATAATATCTCTGGCTGTCGTTACCGCGGTAGAAGAGCCACTGATATCTTCCTTCCATAACCTCATTGCTTCTGTATATCGGAAGCTTATTATCGGTGGAGGCTTGCCTTGCCTTACGGTCCTTTCTGTACTCGCCTCCGCAATCTGCGCAACGGTACAGAGTATATCCGTAGGTCATGGGCGAGGGCTGTACCACTTCAATGACCTCTCCGTCCCTGTGCTTTTTAACGCTTGATTTGACCTTCTGATCTCCGCAGAGCGAGCACTTTGATATTTCTTCGCTTCTGCATCCGCAGGTCATCGCCTCGGTTTTGGACAGGGTCTCATATTTATGTCCTTTAGATATCGTATCCGTATCCAATACCTCGCCGCAGGTTAAGCAACTGTAGGTCATTACACCGTCCTCGGTGCAGGTCGCTGCCTGAGTCACAGTACCGTCGTCCCTTTGGTGAGGGGTCTTGGCAAGGGTTTGTGTAGATCTGACCGCACCGCAATTGATACAACAGTATTCCATCATACCGTTCTCTGTACAGGTAGAAGCCTTAACTACAACACCCTCTTCGCTCTTAACGTGGTCAGCTAAAGCAAGCTCCTTATAGGACATCAGCGCAGGACAGTTTATGCAATAGTATTCCATCCTTCCGTTTTCGGTACACGTCGAAGGCTTGACTATCACTCCTTCTTCGTTTTTGACGTGTGGAACCTTGGCGATGGATTCCGCAATAGCTTCTTGACAATTAAGACAGCTGTATTCGATCATACCCGTTTCGGTACAAGTGGGCGCCTTCTTTACCACTCCTTCAACGCTTTCGTCTTTAACGTGCCCCTTGGCTTTAACGTAATATTTTTCAACTCTTCCGCAATGAGAACATTCTTTTACTGCAAGTCCATTCTCGACACAGGAGGGAGCAATTTCGAATCCCTTCTCAACGAACTCATGCTCGCACGATCCGTCGTCCTCTTCGTTTCCGCCATATTCGGGAACGGTTTCTTCTTCGCTTGTCTCCGTAATATTCTCGGAATCGCTTTCTTCCGTTATAATAATCTCCTCTCCGTCGGTATCGCTTTCTTCCGTTACGAAAACTTCTTCGCCGTCGGTATCGGTAGTCTGGGTTTCTTCTTCATAGGAGTCTTCGCCACCCGCCTCACCGGGTCCCAACGGTCTGAAATGGTCGGATTCGGTCAAATCCTCTTGGGAGGAGGTATCATCAATGATAAGGTCTTCATCGCCGCCGTTATTAATACCGTTGGTATCGTTTTCGAGAACGTTATTGCCCGCGTTTCCGTTATCGGCGTCGTTATTCGTCAATACGTTATACGCCTTAAGTATTCTTCCCATCTGCTCCGCAATACCGTTCTGAACGTCTCCGTAAGGCTCTTCTATTTTGTTGCTCAAGGATTCGTCCGCGTTGAATATGATGGATCTGAAGGGAAGGTGGTCGTTATACCACGCCTCAAATTCCGCGGGATAAGTATGCAGGTCGTCAAGTATGGAATTGGCTATGGCGCCGACGGCATCCGCTGCGTCGCGCACGCACCACGAATACAGGTCGTTGGGTATTCGTACGTAATTCTCTATAGCGGGCACGGCGTATACTTTCAGTGCATTCGGTACCTCTGCCGCTACCCATTTTACCGCATTAAAAGCTCCGCCCTCGCAAGCGGCGTCAAAGCCCGTCGAAATATACGACTTTCCCTGAGAGATAAGATCCCCTGCCGCCAAAAAGCGTTCCGTTGGGAAGGTATCAAAAGCCGCCAGCGCCGCGTTTTTCATAGCTTCGGTATCAAAAGCAGGGAACTCTGCGTATACCTTTGCCGCCTGAGATTCGCTTGTGGGAGGACTCATCACCTTCATAATATCTATAGGCTCTGCCTCGGGGTCAAAATGCGTTATTATCGGATTAATAACGGCATTTATTGCCGCATCTACTCCGAGAACCGCCGCCCAACCTACGCTGAAAATCAGCAAAAGGCTTATAAACACGGCTATTACGGGGATAGCAAAGCCCCGATTTACGTGCATCACGGTCGACTCTCCGATAACCGCCTTTTTTTGTTTGTTGTTATCCATATAGTTACCTCTTTAATCTAAACTCACCCAACTCCAAATTTTCACGTCAGAACTGGAAGTAGATGAATGCGTTATAGGTACCGCCCACAAGCTTGCCTACCGACAAAATAACGACCGCAAACTGGATAAGGTAGTCCACGGTAAGCACGGGATAGGAAAGACCCGGATAGCTGTGTATCTTCGTCCAAAGCTTCTTGCAGGGTCTCTGAACGAATCCAGAGAAGGGGATCGCAAAAGCGATCACGATCAGAGCCGTTACGGAAAGGTACTCGAACACGTCAGTATTGAATACCTCAAAGTTGAAGAGCTGTTTTACGTATTCGTTGGCTTGGAATATATTGTCCGAGCGGAAATATATCCATCCGAGCATGACCGCCGACATAGTATATATCCAATTGATGATCTTGTATGGATTCTTTTGGAGAAGTTTGCCGAGAAAGAGTCTTTCTATGATCTGCAGGACCGCGTAGAACATACCCCAAGCGATAAAAGTAAAGTTTGCTCCGTGCCATATTCCCGTGACCGCATAGACCACGAATATGTTAAAGCAGGTCCTGAGAAGTCCGTGTCTGTTTCCTCCGAGGGGAATATATATGTATTCTCTGAACCAAGAGCCGAGGGAGATATGCCATCTTCTCCAGAATTCCGCAACCGACAGGGAGGTGTAGGGATAATCAAAGTTTTCCTTGAAGGTAAAGCCCAGCATACGGCCGATACCGATAGCCATATCGGAATATCCCGAAAAATCGTAGTATATCTGCAACGTATAGGAAATAATACCGATCCACGCGGCAAATGCGCCGAGGCTTTCGGTCTCCATTCCCCAGATACCGTCCGCTATTTCGGCGACGGTGTTGGATATAAGCACCTTTTTTCCGAATCCGTAGCAAAAACGTTTGATTCCCGAAGTGAAAAGATCGAGAGTCTCCTTTCTTTCCCTTAGCTGCAGGTCAACGTCCGCATATTGAACGATCGGTCCCGCTATAAGCTGAGGGAAGAGCGAAACGTAAAGGGCAAAATTAAAAATGTTTTCCTGAAGCTTAGCCTTTCCCATATATATGTCCAAAACGTAAGACATAGCTTGGAAGGTAAAGAAGGATATTCCGATAGGAAGAACAACTTCCGCCAGCCCGAGAGCACCCGTACCCTTCATGCTTATCATAGTGCCGAATATCTCGGCAAACCCCGCGTCGGGGATCATAAGAGACTCTATGATAGCGATAAGCATATTGAAGTATTTGAAGAAGAACAGGATCGCAAGGTTCAAAACGACGGTGATTATCATCCACGTCCGTTTTGCCGCTCTGCTTCGCGTTCCTTTTTCGATTATATAGCCGCCCGCAAAATTCAAAAGGATAGACGACACCATAATAAGCAGATAGTATATACCGCCCCAGGCATAGAAAAGGAAGCTTGCGCAAAGTAAGAAAAAGTTCTTCCATGCCGTACGCGTTCTTTCACTCCTGAAAGGCAGCGTTCCTATCAAAAAATTCACTATAAGGACCGTGGGCAAAAACACCCACAAAAAGACCATTGAACTGAAAAGCATATATTATATCCTATTGCCTTTATTTGAGAAAATCATTCCCATCATATTAAAGTATATCATCATACATTTCAAAAGTCAACATATATTATATACTATTTAAATTAAAAAATAAAATTTTAGTAATTTTGCACAAAAATAAGGTTCAGCATCGTACCTCGGACTCCACCCGAATATCTATGTGAAAAGAAAAGCTCGGGAGAACAGCAGGTGCATTTTTCAATTACGTCGATATTTTCTCTCAAAAGTCCGCTTTTCAAAAGCAGACGGCAGTTAATGCCGGGCAAATCACAGAAATACTTTCCTTCAACGTCCTTTTCTGGGGTAATGAATGTGTCTGCAACGGTTTCACCCAAAAGAGATGCCACAGACGAATAAAGATCTTCCCCAACCTCGTAGCAACACTTGTGAATACAAGGGCCTACGGCGGCTCTTATATTTTCGGGAGAGACCCCGAAACGGTCACAAAGCATAGAGACGCATTTAGGGACTATTCCCGCGGCAGTTCCTCTCCAACCTGCGTGAACTGCGCCGACGGCAACTATTTTGCCGTTCTTTTCGGCTTCAAAAAGTATGGGCACGCAATCGGCGGTCTTGATTCCAAGCACCACGCCGCATTCGTCGGTAATATAGCCGTCCCCGCTCTCGATGCCGTCCCGAATATAGTAGCCCTTTCCGCAATCCTTTTCGGTCACGTAAAAGATATTATCGGAGTGTATCTGGGGAAGGGAAATAACCCTTTTGGGGTCAAATCCCACCTTTTCTGCTAATATTTCCAGATTTTTAAGCACGGTTTCATCCGTGTCGCCTCTGCCAAAGGCAAGATTGAGAGAACTTGTGTGCTCGTTTTCGCTGATTCCGCCTCTTCGGGTAGCGAAGGCGTGAGGGGAGCGTAAAAGCTTGGATCTTATATACATACGGCGTCTGCCTTTCTTTTTTAGTAAGGTCATTATATCATATATCTTATGCGCGGTCAATCGTCAAGTAAAAAACAAAGCGATAAAAATTGCAGTTTCTCACAAAAACAACAAAAAATAAAAAATAAAAAAATAAAAATTTAAAAAAGGTATTGACAAAACGAGATTTTTGTGGTATTATACTTTAGTCGTCAATTTAATAGCAAAAATTGAGCCGAACAATTACGGAGAAGTCGCGTAGCTGGTCGAGCGCGCACGATTGGAAATCGTGTAACCGTCAAAAGCGGTTCGAGAGTTCGAATCTCTCCTTCTCCGCCAACAAAAAACGCACCTTTGTCTACCAGACAAAGGTGCGTTTTTTGAATGATGTTTGCCTTCGGCAAGTGATGTTGGCTTCGCCAATGATGACGGCTTCGCCTAATGATGTGTGCCTGACGGCACATGATGGCAAACATCGCATCATTGCGACCATCGGGAGCAACATCATTATGCGAAGCATAACATCATATCGCCGCAGGCGATACATCATTCGACAAACAACCGATTTTATGGTATAATAGCGGTGATGGGAGGTGTAGCTATGAAAGAAAACAAACTCGTCGAACTATCGATGGACTTTTCTGTTGACATTATAAACCTCGTTAAATATCTGAAAGCGAATCACGAAACGATCATATCCAATCAAATTGGCAGAAGCGGTACCTCTATTGGAGCGAATATTCACGAAGCACAATACGCACAGGGTACAAAGGATTTTATATCCAAATTTGAAATTGCTCTCAAAGAAGCAAATGAAACAGGATATTGGCTTGAATTGCTCTATAGAACAAAATATATTGACGAGCAGACTTTCAAGGCGTTATCCTCTAAATGCACCTCGTTGCGAGTTATGCTCATCGCTTCTTGTAAAACCGCAAAGGAGAACACAAAATGAAAAAAGTAAATATTCTACAACTCATAGCCTCCATCTGCTTGTTGATTGGCAGTATTATAAATCTGTTGAATTTATTGATAGAGATTCCATTTGCACTTTATGTTTGTACAGGTCCACTACTCTTAATATCGGTGATTTTATTCATTATCGTTTTTGTCAAACAGATAAAAAACAAGAAGCAAAATAAAAATGATTGATCTTCGCTTTAATTGTTGGACACCTTTTGTTCGTTTTTACCCCTGTTTAGACACCTTTTGCCACGTTTAAGGCAAAAAATAAAGGGTAGTAACAGCTACCCTTTATTTTTTATCCAAGCCGACGGAGGAGGCTTGGTATGGCATCAACGCGCTTGCGCGTTGTATGGAATTGCGACAGCGTCGCGTATAAAATCTCACACCGTCGGCTTGATTCCATACATCCCTTCGGGATGATTCCATACCGCAACAAGTTGCGGATTCCATGCACGCCTTTGGCGTGATTGGGATTCTTTATCATTAATATCCGAAAAAAATACATTATTTTGAATTTATTGTTGTGTTTTTCGCGTTTTTATGTTATATTGGAATACACAATTAATTATTCAAAAGTAAAATATGCTAAGCATATGGAACAGGAGAAATTATGGAAAACATCAGAATTCAAGACGATCTTTATAATTTCGTTAACAAAGAGACCCTCGACAAGCTCGTCATTCCCGACGATAAGCCCACCGCGGGCGGCTTCCAGGAGCTTGCCGACGGCGTTGAAAAAATAATGATGGGCGAGTTTGAAGCTATGGCTGAAAGCAAGAACTATCCCAACGACCACTTGAAGCGCGCTTGCGAGCTATACGCTATCGCAAAGGACACCGAGAAAAAAGCGAAGGACGGTATCGCTCCCGCCCTTAAAAATCTTGCGGCTCTCGACGAGATCAAGACCGTAGAAGACTTTAGCCGCGCGTATAAGACTCTTACTTTGAAGGGTATCCCCACCCCATTCGGCACCTTTGTTGAGACCGATATGAAGAACACCAAGCAGCACCTTGTTTACATTCAAGGTGCGGGCGTAATTCTTCCCGACGCGTCCTACTACAAGCCTGAAATGGCAGAGCAGAAGGAGCAGATCCTCGGTATATGGACGAACGTTGCTAAGGCGGTTATGGGTTATACCGATCTTTCGGCTGAGGAGCAGGAAAAGTACGTAGCCGACACCCTCGCGTTCGACGAGATCCTCGGCGGACTCGTTAAGACCCAGGAGGAGTGGTCAAGATACATCGAAATGTATAATCCCACCGATTCGGATAAGGTTTCCGGAATGCTCTCTACCGTTGATTTTCCTGCTATCCTTACAGATCTTTTCGGCAAAGTTCCCGCAACCGTCGTCGTAACGGAACCCAGATTCTTCGGCGACTTCGCAAAGGTATTCAACGCAGAGACTCTTGAGCTTTACAAGCACTGGGCATACGTTACCGGACTGCTTGGCGACTGCAACTATCTCTCCGAGGAGCTTCGTGAGCTTGGAGGAGCGTACAGCCGCGCTATTATGGGCGTTGCGAAGATGCAGTCGATAGAAAAGTTCGCGTATAATCTTGCTTCGGGTAAATACTCCGATCCCGTTGGTATTTACTACGGCGAAAAGTATTTCGGCGAGGAAGCAAAAAAGGACATCACCGAAATAGTTTATCAGATCATCGACACATACAAGGAGAGAATCAAGACCAACGATATTCTCGGTGACGAATCCAAGGAAAAGGCAATACTTAAGCTCTCTAAGATGGGCGTTAAGATGGGATATCCCGACAAGCCCAGAGCAATTTACGACAAGTTCTTATTTGATCCCGAGGATTCGCTTTACGATATAATGGGTACTCTCTACGAGATCAGACAGCTTGATATGCTTTCCAAGCTTGATAAGCCAACCGAACCCGAAAACTGGGCAATGCCCGGTCACATGGTAAACGCTTGTTACGATCCCTTCGTAAACGATATTACCTTCCCTGCGGCAATCCTTCAGGCTCCCTTCTACTCCCTGAAGCAGACCAGAAGCGAAAACCTCGGCGGTATCGGCGGTGTTATCGGTCACGAGATCTCCCACGCATTCGACAGCAACGGCGCCAAGTGTGACGAAAACGGTAACATCAACGACTGGTGGACAGAAGACGACTTCAAGAGATTTGACACCAAGGTTCAGCAGATGATCGAGCAGTTCGACGGCATCGACCTTCCTCAGGGTAAAGTTAACGGAGCGTTCATCGTCAGCGAGAATATGGCTGATAACGGCGGTATGTCGGTCACCCTCGATATCATGTCAAAGACCGAGGGTGTATCCTACGAGGAATACTTTAAGAACTGGGCAAGAGTATGGTGCCAGAAGGCAAAGCCCGAGTTCCTTAAGCTCCTCCTTTCGGTCGACGTTCACGGCCCCTGCCTCCTCCGCGCAAATATGCCCCCCAGAAACTTCTCCGAGTGGTATAAGACCTTTGACGTAAAGGAAACCGACGAGATGTATATTGCACCCGATAAGCGCATCGTTATCTGGTAAGAAAAAATAACCACCCCGATTCATAGTGGTGTCCTCAAAGGACGAAACCGCTAAATCGGGGTGGTTCTTTATGCTTTATGCAGTCAGCTTTTTGCGATTTTTGCCAAGGCGGCCCTTGATCAAAAGCCCCACGACAAAGAAAATAAATCCTCCGAGGGTCTGAGCGAAGCAATAGACGAATGCGTTGACCAGCCAATTGGTCGCTTCTTCGATCTGCTTAAATACCGCGATGGGAGTGCGGTAATAGGGACTTATGTAGAACATTTTCAAGCTTTGATCCGACGGAACGATATCCGACTGCTGCGCCAGATGGAAGGCTACGTTGATCCCCTGGGCAATGACGCAAAGACCTGCGAAAACGCAGACCGCGGGAATGAAATCCTTAAGGCTTTTTGAGGCGCGACCCGAGGCGATAAGATAAAATCCCACGAAAACCAAGGACAGATGCCAGAGATATGCGTGCAACGTCAGCGTCAGGTATTCGTGAGAAAGACCGCTCTGCTCGATCATCGCGACGAAGCCTCCGAGGAGATTATAGGTCGCCAAAAAGGTGTAAAATCCCTGTCTCACCTTGTCGTTTTTAATAAACGGCACGATAAGGCAAAAATACATAGGTATGGAGCAGAGTTGGAACGGAAAGATCCACCACTGATAGACTCCTTCCCCGATGTAATAGGTGTAAAAAAGTTGTTTGTAGATCTCACTTAGCAGAAGAAAACCGCCAATGGAAAGCAGAATTACCCTGTTTTGCTTTTCCGTCGTCTTTCTGAAAAGCCACGCAAGAGCTACGCACACAGCCATTCCGATAAACAAAAAGCATAAATGAAAGGTTCCGAAGGTTTGCGGAGGGGTCATATTCCAAGCAGTATGTGATAAGATCTCGTACATAAGTGCCTCCCGACTCATCGGTCGTTGAATTTTTTGTGCCGACGGCTTTTGCCGTCGGTTTATTACATTATATCACTTGTTTTGATAAAAATCAAGATATTTTGTTATACGGTGTATTTTTTTTCGGGACTTTTTATTGACATATTTTTCCCCGTGTGCTAAAATCAAAATATCGGTATGATAATTACGTTAAGAAGAATTACTATGGCAATTATAAATATCGATCTTCACAAAGCAACAAAAATAATGAAGACTATTCACAGCATCAGACCCAACGAGGTCTATCTCATAGAATGGTAATCAAAACGGAGTTTTAATGAGAAAATTTAAAGTAACGGGTATGAGCTGCGCCGCCTGCTCCGCCCGAGTTGAAAAGGCGGTATCGGCTCTTGACGGAGTTGACCTCTGCTCGGTAAACCTTCTGACGAACTCAATGAGCGTTGAGGGAAAAGCTACCGACGGCGAGATAATTGCAGCGGTGGTGAACGCAGGCTACGGAGCCGAATCGGAAGGCGGTCACGGCGACGTCACATCATCCCCAATGAGCGCTGAATCCTTAAAAAACAAGGAAATACCAAATATTATAGCAAGACTTGCCGCATCCGCGGTCTTTCTGCTTGCCTTGATGTATATTTCAATGTTCCACGTTATGTGGGGCTTTCCTCTACCCAATGTACTTGCCGAAAATCCCATTGCCGTTGCGCTTTCGGAAATGATACTGGCGGCGGCGGTTATGGTGATAAACCAAAAATTTTTCATTAACGGAGTAAAGGGAGTTTTGCACCGCGCCCCCAACATGGATACGCTGGTCTCTCTCGGCTCGGCGGCATCCTTTGGGTACAGCGTGTGGGTATTGTTCCTTATGACGGGTGACCTTACGGCAGGCAACGCTGAAATGGCGGCACACCGATTGCACGGACTCTATTTTGAGTCGGCGGCAATGATACTGACCCTTATAACCGTGGGAAAGCTGCTTGAAGCGATCTCCAAGGGCAGAACGACGAACGCGCTGAAATCCCTTATGGAGCTTGCGCCCGAAACGGCTACGGTTATAAAAAACGGAGAGGAAGTTGTCGTCCCTCTTGACCAAGTTGCAAAAGGAGATAATTTCGTCTGCCGCCCCGGTGACAGAATACCCGTTGACGGAATAGTGCTTGAAGGCTCCGCCGCGGTTGACGAATCGATGCTGACGGGTGAAAGTCTGCCTAATGATAAAACAGAAGGAGACAGGGTCTCGGCGGGCACAAAAAATCTTTCGGGATATATCCTGTGCGAGGCGACTGCGGTTGGTGAGGATACAACTCTCTCGGAAATAATCAGAATAGTCAGCGATGCGTCGGCTACCAAAGCACCTATCGCAAGGATCGCAGATAAGGTTTCGGGTATATTCGTGCCCGTGGTGATCGCAATTTCACTTTTGACCGCAACGATCTGGGCGCTATCGGGCGCTGACGCGGGCTTCGTCACGGCAAGAGCCGTATCGGTGCTTGTCATAAGCTGTCCCTGCGCGCTGGGACTTGCCACTCCCGTAGCAATTATGGTGGGTAACGGTGTCGGTGCTAAAAAAGGCATACTTTTCAAGACCGCAGAGGCGCTGGAGATGGCGGGCAGAGCGGATATCGTCGTGCTCGATAAAACGGGAACGGTTACAAAGGGCGAAATGACCGTTACAGACGTAATTCCCGTATCGGCAGAGGAAACGGAGTTTTTGGCGCTTGCCGCGTCTCTTGAAAAGCAAAGCGAGCACCCCTTGGCGGCGGCAATCGTGGCTAGCGCGGAAAATCTTGGAATTTCTCTATCCGAAATAACCGATTTCAAGGCAATCTCGGGCAGAGGTGTTGAGGGAACTATCAACGGCAAAAAGCTATGCGGCGGTAAGCTTGAATTCATCGAAACGGTCTGTCCCGTAGGCAACGACATAAAAATCACCGCAGACGCTCTTGCAAACGGCGGCAAAACACCCACGTTTTTCTCTTTTGACGGCAGACTTATCGGCATTATCGCAATCGCCGACGAGATAAAAGCCGATAGCCCCGAAGCTATACGCGAGATGCAAAACATGGGCATAAACGTTGTAATGTTGACGGGTGACAACGAAAGAACGGCGCGCGCCATAGGCGAGAAGCTTGGGGGTGTGAAGGTTATAGCAAACGTATTGCCCGACGGCAAGGCGGCGGTAATCGAGGAGTTCAAAAAGCAGGGCAGAGTAATAATGGTCGGCGACGGAATCAACGACGCGCCCGCGTTAGTCACCGCAGACGTAGGAATTGCAATCGGCGCGGGAACCGACGTGGCTCTCGACGCGGCGGACGCGGTGCTGGTAAAGAGCAAGCTTTCCGACCTCGTTGCGGCGATAAAGCTCAGCCGAGCCACGCTCGCCAATATTCGTGAAAACCTTTTCTGGGCGTTTTTTTACAACGTTATCGGAATACCGCTGGCGGCGGGAGTCTGGATCCCTCTGTTTTCTCTTGAGCTTGACCCGATGTTCGGCGCGCTTGCCATGTCACTGTCCAGCTTTTGCGTGGTAAGCAACGCTTTGAGACTTAATTTTGTAAATTTGGAAAGACCTGCAAGAATTAAAAAATCAAAGAAAAATATAACCGTTTATCAGATTGAAAAAAACGAAGAAAAAGGAGATAAGACTATGACTAAAACCATGAAGATCACGGGAATGATGTGCCCCCACTGCTCGGGCAGAGTAAAAAAGTGCCTTGAAGCACTTGATGGAGTTGACGCGGCTGTTGTCAGCCACGAAAGCGGAACCGCCACAGTCACTTTGTCCGCAAACGTCACCGACGAGGTTCTTAAAAAGACCGTTGAGGATGCGGGATACGACGTAACGGCAATCGAATGATTTAAAGGGGCAAGACGGCTTGCCCCTTTAACTTTTTGACAACCTTCGACATAATATGTATATTGAGAGTTTAAGCTCTCAAATACTTTCGGAGGTCATTTCAGAATGGCGATATTTACGAATCAGGCAATATTATCATACAGAAACGGCGCGGTCAGCTCCAACGTGGTAACGGGTGAGATTCTTGAAACTCTTTCGGTTACCAAAGACGCGCTTCTCGGCACCTATTCCACGGGTGACACAGTGACCTACGTCGTAGGCATTTTCAATTCGGGTGCTACACCGGTAACGGGAGTTACCGTCACCGACGATCTCGGTGCGTACCCCTTTAACGGCACGACTCTCGTGCCTCTCACCTACGTTGAAGGCTCGCTGAACTATTATCAGAACGGCGTTCTTCAGCCCGCCCCCGCGGTAAATGCAGGCGGCACTTCGCTGGTAGTAAACGACGTTACCGTGCCCGCAGGCGGCTACGCTCAGCTCGTCTATCAGGCGAGAGTCAATGAGTTTGCGCCTATAGGAGTAGGCGGTCAGATAACCAACACGGTCAGCGCAGTGAACGGCAGCGAGGTAGCGACGGCACAGGAGACCGTAACGGCTAACGAGGCGTCTCAGCTTGGAATAAATAAGGGTATTAATCCTACCACCGTCACCGAAAACGGTCAGTTGACCTATACCTTTACCATTCAGAACTTCGGCAATACCGAGGCGGGGGCTGACGACGCGCTTTCGCTCACCGACGTTTTCGATCCCGTTCTTGATCCTATCACCGTAACTCTGGGCGGAGTAACGCTTACCGAGGGAGTAGAATACAACTACGATCCCCAGACGGGACTGTTTACCACGGTTGCGGGAGCAATTACCGTTCCTGCGGCAACGGTGGTTCAGGACCCCGCGACCGGCGAATACAACGTAACTCCCGGTACCGCAGTTCTCACCGTAACGGGAACCGTAAGAGGATAAAATTCAAATGTAAAAAAGACCCCAAGGACAGCAAACGCCGCCCTTGGGGCTTTCAAATTTTTATTTATCGGTAACTCCACGGCGGTGTCTTTTGGAAAGTTTTTACGTCGCAGAGTTTGCTTGCAAACTCGAGCAAATCTCGCTTGCGAGTTTGCAGTTTTTCTCAAAAAGCGACCGCCGATCCAACGCGCGGAGCGTTGGTCGCCTCCGCAGAGGCGAAATCTCTTATACGCGCTTTCTTTTTTGCTAAGCGAAGGATGTCGCTTGCGACTCCGGCTGAGCGCAGCGAAGCAGTTTTCATTTGCGCTTCTTTTGCCAAAGAAAAAAGCGGGCGAATGATTTAGATTTGCTTTATGTAGAAAGGAAAATCCACCTTCTACATATTAACCTTCCAAACTGTTTTCCGCTTTTCTTTTGACACCGGAAGCGCAAAAGAAAAGCTAACAAAAGAAAACGCGTATAAGGAGAGTTTC
>JAZMZI010000153.1:0-26148 GCA_045585895.1 Eubacteriales bacterium | reverse complement strand
TTGGTGGGGGATGGTGGATTCGGACCACCGAAGTCAGTGACAACAGATTTACAGTCTGCCCCCTTTGGCCGCTCGGGAAATCCCCCATATTGGAGCTGGTGAACGGAGTCGAACCATCAACCTGCTGATTACAAATCAGCTGCTCTGCCATTGAGCCACACCAGCGTATTAAATGTTGAATGGCGTTCGTCTCACTTGACGACTTTGATATTATACCACAAGAAAACTGTTTTGTCAACACTTTTTTGAAAAAAATTTTATTTTTTTTTGCCGTTGTAAGACGTATGAAAAAAGTCTTGTTTTATAAGGAAAAATTTTCGTTTTTGTGTTGCAATCCCCGTTTTTTTATGTTAGAATTTTGACGTGAGGAACTTTTTCCTTAAAGGAGTAATTATTTTTATCATGACTGAATTGAAATTCGATCTTTTAAACACAAGCGGTAAGATTAAAGCTATAAACGCAGTCAATAACGGTCCCGCAGGAGCAAAGGTGCGTGGTACGGGCAACGCGGCGGCTTATGAGGCGCTTGAGATACCCTACGCGAGAAATCACGATGCGGCTTTTTACTCGGGATACGGCGGAGAGCACACCGTTGACGTCCATAGGATTTTCAAAAACTTTGACGCCGATGAAAACGATCCCGCAAATTATGTTTTCGGACCTACCGATAAGTATATTGCTGATACTGAGGCAGTTGGGACCAAGACCTTCTACCGTCTCGGAGCGGCTATCGAGCATGGTTACAAATGCGGAACCTACCCCCCGAAGGATTTCGCAAAGTGGGCAAGGATTTGTGAGCATATCATCCGCCACTATACCGAAGGCTGGGCTGACGGCTTTAATTACGATATCGAGTATTGGGAGATATGGAACGAGCCCGATTGCCATAATCCCGACGGCACAAGCCCCTGCTGGCAGGGAACCTATCCTCAGTTTATCAATTTTTACGAGATCGTCGCAAAGCATCTGAAGGCAACCTTCCCTCACCTTAAGATAGGTGGTCCTGCGTTCACTACATCTTGGAAAAACTGGGCAACCGTTCCTTTTTTGGCTGCGGTCAAGGAGAGAGATATTCCCCTTGATTTCTACTCATTCCACGGCTATATGAAGACACCAACGGTTGTTCAGGAGCTTTCCGACAGCGCTATTCTGACCCTGAGAGAAGCGGGCATACTTGAAGAACGCGGTAAACCGGAGCTAATTTATAACGAATGGAATTACGTTCGCGAATGGGTGGGAGAGCAGTACAAGTATTCTCGAAAAGTAAGCAAGCTGAATAAGGGCGCATCATTTATCGCGGGATGTATGTGTATGGCGCAGGCAAGCGACATCGATATGATGATGTATTACGATGCCCGCCCGAGTAACTGGTGCGGTCTCTTTGATACCGATACCCTTGATCCTCTCAAGCCTTACTATACATTCTATATGGTCAAGGAGCTGCCGCGACTTGGCACATGGGTCAAGGCGGATGCCAAAGTTGGCAATATCTATTCCTGCGCGGCTACCGACGGCAACGATAGTGCCGTTTTCATTACGCATTATAACGATATTGACGAGACCACAACGGAGTCTGTAAAGATAAATTTTGAAAACGTCAAGAGCGAAAAGGGAGTTAAGGTCGAATACTATCTCCTTGACGACGATCACAATGCCAAGCTTATCCGCGAGGAGACTTTTAACGCCGAGATCTTCGCGGCACATATCGATATGAAGCTTTATGATACTTATCTTATTAAAATAAAGTCTCTTTGAGATAAAATATGGATTTGGCGATAAAAACGGTACTTTTTCTCGGCTCGTCGGTGACCGCTCATAATAGATTTATGAGCGATCCCATTCATCCCACGATTTAAGGCTGCAGGGAATGGTGGACACCGAAATTCATTGGATTTTGCGAAAGTATAAAAAAGAAAGAACCCTGATTTCGGGGTTCTTCCTTTTTTTAATCCTTGACGAAATACATATAAATATCGTTCTTTGGCACGCCGCGATCCTTGGCGGTGGCTTTGATGGCATCCTTCTGACTCATTCCCAAATCGGTATAGTGCTTAACGTGCTCCTCGACTGAAAGTGAGGAAAGGTCTTTCTTCCCCGAAACGGCAGAGCCTTCGGGCGCGCCCTCTACTACGAGTACGTACTCGCCGCGAGGATTGTTTTCGTTGTAGTATGTAATCGCCTCGCCGAGAGTGGTGCGCATAATATCCTCGTTAAGCTTGGTAAGCTCGCGGCAGAGAGAGATTCGGCGATCTGCTCCGAATATTTCGCACATATCGGCAAGAGTTGCCTTTAATTTGTGAGGCGCTTCGTGAAAAATGGTGGTGCGATCGTCGCCTTTTAATGCTTCAAGTCGATCACGACGGTCTTTTTTGTCTGCGGAGAGAAACCCCTCAAAACAGAATCTCGCCGTAGGCAGACCCGAAAGGGTAAGAGCCAGTATCGCGGCGCAGGCACCGGGAATACTGGTCACGGGGATGCCGCGCGAGGCACAGAGAGCAACTATATCCTCGCCGGGGTCGCTTATTGCGGGAGTGCCCGCGTCGGTGACGAGAGCGCAAGATTCGCCTGAAGCAAGTCGGTCGCAGATCATATCGCCGTGAGCGCGTTTGTTGTGCTCAAAATACGACACCATAGGCTTTTGGATGCCGAGATAGGAGAGCAGACGCATAGAGTTTCGGGTGTCCTCGGCGGCGACGAAATCCACCTCGGACAGCACCTTTACGGCGCGGGCGGATATATCTGCTAGGTTACCTACGGGGGTGGCAACGAGATAGAGCGTGCCGCCCACGACCTTGTTTTTTTCGGGGGATATTTCTACGCCGAAATCCAAATCGGCAAGCTTTTCGTTATCGTACATTTTAATAGCCTTTCATTAAAGGTTTTAACAATTTTAGAAATTTTGGCATAAAATGGTTATAGAAAACTATGGGAGGATATTTTATGCCGAAGATATACATTGACGCGGGACACAATCCGTCGGGGTTCAATACAGGTGCTGAAGGTAACGGTCTGCGTGAACAAGATGTAACTTATGCCGTGGCGCAATCACTTGCAACCCTTTTGCGGCAAAGCGGGAATTATGAAGTGAGACTTTCGCGCAACTCACCAACCGAGGTTTTGGGTAATTCAAATGCAAGCAGTCTCCGCACGAGAGTACAGGACGCAAACGCGTGGGGCGCGGATTATTTTATAAGCATACATACCAACGGCTCGACAGACCCGTCCGCCAAGGGAATTGAGGCATACGCATACACGAGAAATTCGCCCGCGTTCCGTCTTGGAGACGATATCGTTAATAATTTGGTAGATGCCACGGGATTTCCTCGCCGCGGAATGTTCGTTCGTCCCGGACTTTACGTTCTGAAAAAGACAAGTATGCCTTCGACGCTTGTGGAAATAGGTTTTATTTCCAATCCCGAAGAGGCGGCGCTTATGAGGAGTAATCCCGAGCTCTTTGCGAGAGGAATATATAACGGAATCGTGGAGTTTACGGGGTTGGCGTAAAGATAAATTGCAGTTTAGCGGTGCGTTTAAGATAAACATTGTCGTAGGGGGCGACGTCCTCGACGCCCCGTGAACGAACGATTTAAATCGATTGAACGGGCGGTCGATGACCGCCCCTACGGTTTTATGGTGTCGTTCAACTAACCGCCAAATCAAAATTTGAAGCTTGAACTTACTCGTTAAGCATTTTTAAGAGTTCTTCTTCGTCAATTACCTTAACTCCGAGGTCTTGCGCTTTGGTCAGCTTGCTTCCCGCGGCTTCACCTGCTACGACGAAAGAGGTCTTTTTTGAGACAGATCCCGATACCTTTCCGCCTTGAGCTTTTATCAGCTCGCTTGCTTCGTCACGGGACATAGTGGGAAGAGTGCCCGTAAGCACGAACGTCAGCCCTTCAAATTTGTCGGACGCCGCTTCTTTGACGGCTTCCGTAAGCACGCCTGCTTGCATTAATTTATGGCAAAGCTCGACGTTGCTTTCTCTTGCAAAAAAGTCGACTACGCTACGCGCGGTTATCTCACCGAAATCGTTGATGGCTACAAGGTCATCGGAGGTAGCCGCCATACATGCTTCAAGAGTGCGGAATTTTTTTGCTAACGCTTCTGCGGCTACTTCGCCTACGTTGGGTATTCCCAGAGCGCAAAGCAGTCTTTCAAGTCCCGCGCTCTTGGATTTTTCAATTGCGTCAATAAGATTCTGCGCGGATTTTTCACCCATTCTTTCAAGATTCTGCACATCCTCGGCGCGGAGGGTGTAGAGGTCGGCGGAGGAGAAGATAAGGTCGTTTTCGATAAGAAGATCGATTATTTGTGGGCCAAGACCGTCAATATTCATAGCGCCCTTTGATGCAAAATGTTCGATTCCGCGGGAAAGCTGTGCGGGGCATGAAAGATTGGTGCAACGGACTGCCGCCGCCTCGTCGGGATCGTAATATACGGGCTCGCCGCAAGAAGGGCATTTTTCGGGCATCGTAAAATCCTGTTCGCTGCCGTCACGTTTGTCGGTGTGTGCGCAGACTACCTCGGGGATAATGTCGCCCGCTTTTCTGACGGTTACCGTGTCCCCCAGCATAATTCCACGCTGACGGATAAAGTCAAGATTATGAAGCGTTGCGCGGCTGACCGTTGTTCCTGCAAGGCGGACGGGGGAAAGGACCGCGTTTGGAGTAAGAACTCCCGTGCGTCCTACTTTTATCACAATATCAATTAACTTTGTTTGCTTTTCTTCGGGCGGAAATTTGTACGCGGCAGCCCATTTGGGTGTGCTTGTGCCCTCGCCGATTAGCCTTCTGTCTGACAGAAGATCGGCTTTTATAACGACTCCGTCTATGTCGTAGGGGAGACTTTCTCTCGCCGAGCCTATCTTTTTGATGTGATCGATGACTGCGTCGGCATCCTTGGTTTGTGCGCGCATTTTTACGACGGAAAATCCGAGAGCTTCAAGACGGTCAAGGGTTTCGGTGTGGCTTTCGGGAGCGCGAGAGTCAAGATAAAGGTTGCCCTCTTGGAAATTAAAAACGAATATATCAAGTCCGCGCTTTGCGGTAATTTCGGGGTCGAGCTGACGGAGCGAACCTGCCGCCGCGTTTCTTGGATTAGCCATAAGCGCCTTGCCTTCGCTCTCGCGCTTTGCGTTGATGCGCTCAAAGACCTCGCGCGGCATATATACCTCGCCGCGAACCGTCAGATCAAGGGGCTCGGGCAGCGTCATAGGGATAGAAAACACGGTGCGGAGATTTTGCGTTACGTCCTCGCCCGTTATTCCGTCGCCACGCGTCGCGCCCTGAACGAAAACACCGTTTTCATACTTTAAGGAGACCGATAACCCGTCGATCTTAGGTTCTACGGACCAGACCACGTCGGGAGCGGTCTTTTTTACTCCGTCGATAAAATCGCGAAGCTCGTCAAAGGAAAAGACGTCGGAAAGAGAATCCATTTTGGCGGTATGAGTAACTTTGTTGAATTTATCAAGCGGCTTTCCGCCAACTCTTTGAGTGGGGCTTGCAGGGTCGAAAAATTCGGGATTTTCGCCCTCGAGACGCTTAAGCTCTGCGAACATCATATCGTAATCGTAATCGGATATTACGGGGGAATCGTAGACGTAATAGAGCTTTGCGTGATGGGTCAGCTCTTGCCTGAGTTTAGTTATTTTTTCGAAAATTGCGTTTTTTTCGCTCATTTTGAGACTCGCTTTCGTAAAATAAATTAATTACTTAATCAGTATATCATATTTTGAAACGAATTTCAAGAAAAATTCACTCTTTGGGCAAAAAATTATCTTGACTTGGAGTTTGCGGCGGGGTATAATTGACTTATAAAATGAAATAAGCGTCGAAGGAAACGGAAAATTGAAAATTGCTGTAATTTATACTACGGTGGGTGGCACTACCCGAGAGTGCGCCGAGCTTTTAAAAAGGGAATTGAATAATCATGAAGTCGAAGTTTTTGAGATCGGCAAAAACGAGCCGATTATAAGCGAATTTGACGTTGTCGTTATCGGGTTCCCCATAATTATGGGCAGGGCGGCAAAACTGGCGCGGAAATACGCAAAAGCGCATATAGACGAATTGAGAGAGGCAAAAGTTGCGTATTATATGTGTTGTGGTTTTATCGATTGCGCTGATGAATACGCAAGGAAATGTATTCCTTTTAAGCTTGGGGATATTGCAATAGACGTGACTTGTCTCGGAGGCTCTCTCGATCCTACAAGATTTAAGGGGATAAATAGATTTATAGTAAAGGCCGTAAGATCAGAGATTCTTGGCGGCGGAGATAACGGAGACGAGCGCAAGGATATGTTCTTGCCTACTATTATGGAGGAAAATATTGCTCAGCTTGCGGATAAGATAAAGAAAAGTGCGGAGGAATAAACTCTGCACTTTTTGCTTGTTATTGTTCAAATTTAGATTTATCGAACGGTTGTAAATCTAAGTAGTGCATCCTCGCCGCTATACCCCAATTTATCGATTGTAGCGCGTTGACGGAGCTCGAGAGTGGAGCAGATTAGCAAAAAAGGTTGTAGGCGAAAGCCTACAACCTTTTTTGGTGACCCGCCGGAGACTCTGAACTTTCGCTTGCGCAAAATGTATCTTGGGTGACTGAATATCTACGCAAGCCGTCACCGCTCGCTACGCTTCGCGTTGACGGAGCTCGAGAGTGGAGCAGATTAGCAAAAAAGGTTGCAGGCAAAAGCCTGCAACCTTTTTTGGTGACCCGCCGGAGACTCGAACTCCGGACCCCTTGATTAAAAGTCAAGTGCTCTACCGTCTGAGCTAGCGGGTCATTTTTTACTTACCCAAATATTATATCACAACGCACTTTGTTTGTCAACAATTATTTTGTCTGCGGACATACAAAATAACGAATCAAAAACTCTTATTTTTGTGCAAAACGACCACAAAAAGCGTGCGGTTCGTACCTGATCTACGGTAGGTACGAACCACACGGCTTTCGTTTAATTATCTTTTTCTTCGGTTTCTGCCGAAGCTTCCGTTTTATTACCGCTTAAAGCCTCAATAACTTTTTCGCTTACCGAATCCGCAACCTTTTCAGTAACCGTTTCGGTGACCGAATCCGCAACGGTAGCGTCAATGTTGGTCGGAATATTTTCTGCAACCGCAACCGCAATTGCCTCTGCCACACTTAACGATACTGCATCAACGATTGAATCTGCGACCTTGTCGGCAACACTGTCAACTACGCTTTCCGCAACGGTTTCCGCAATGACCCCAATATTATTGGGATTCAATTCGTCTGCGTTTAGCTTATCGGTGTCTTCGTCATCGGTAGCTTCGCGCTTGACTCGATGCTTTTTGCTTTTGATCTTCCTATCGGACTCTTCTTTTCTTAATTGAACCAAAAGATTATACTTTCCGTTCTTTTTCAAAAGATACGTGCCTACCTTACCGCAGATGTCGTAAATAACGGCAAACGTGGGTACTCCGACGAGAAGTCCGGGGAAGCCCCACAATCCGCCAAACAGGATGACTGCAAATATTACCCAAACCGAGGGAAGCTTGATGTTTCCGCCAACTATATGAGGATCAATGATATAGCCGTCTACTATTTGACATATGCATACGAATATGGCGAAGGGAATGACCATTTGCGGATCCTTTGCAAGGATTATCAAACCCGAAGGGATAGCTCCGATGAAGGGACCGAATATGGGAATTATATTCGTGACACCGCAGATCACCGCCACAAGAGGCGCATAAGGAACACCGATTAGCTCAAGCACGATGTAGTATATGAGACCGACGATCGTGGAGTCGATGATCTTTCCTTCAAGAAATCCTCCGAACATTCTGTCTGCGAATTTCGTTTCCTCGACTATAGCGTTAACTACCTTGTCGTTTTTGAACAGACAGTGAAGGAGCAGCGTGGACTTACGTGCCAGTATCTTTCTGTTAAGAAGCAAGAAAACCGAGATGATAATACCGATCACTATGTCGATGGTGGTGCTTACAACGTTGACTGCTCCGTTGAAAACCTGTGAGATCAGCTGCGTTGCATCAAAGTGATCGCTTTGGATCAAATTGCTGACTCCATCCGAAAGCATTTCATTGCCGCTGAGTATCTCAATAATGCTTATAAGCTTTTGTTCCGGGTCGAGCGCCAAAAGCTCGTTCAATTCCGTTGCAGTCTTTTCGCCGATCGCATCCGCAATAAATTCATTTCCGTTTATAATATCAAGGCATATACGTGCAAATCCGTCGATATATGTGGATTGCAGGTCGTTGATAAAGGTAAAAACACTATTGACTACCTGAGAAATTACGATATAAAGCAACACCGATATGGCTGCGATCCAAACCACGTAGGAAATGAATACCGCAAGACCGTTTGCGAGACTTGCTTTAGCTTTGGGGCTTGGCTTTTTCCACTTTGAAAACAGTTTAAGTAATAAACGTTCAAAAAAATTACAGGTTCCCTTCAGCAAATAAGCGATTACCGCGCCAATAATGAAGGGCAACAGAATGCCCAAGATATTGTTGAAGCCGTTGACGACCTGACTCGTATTGTTCAGAACGTATAAATACGTCATACTGATAAGAATGACCGCGAGAACTACGGCGGCGATCGTTATAAATCTTTTCAGCTTGCCTTTTTCCATTATTTTTTTACGTCCTTTCGGAAAACATATATATAATTATTTTATCATAATAATAACTTGCTGTCAATGATTTACGGATCAAAAAAGAAAATAAAATTGATAAAATTTTTCGATTTTTGCAGTTTATTGTTCCTCTCCCAACTCACCGCTCGGGATGTTAAGAGATATGCCCTCGATGAGATCGGGAAAACAGTTATCGTCAGTGATCTCTATTCTGACTCCCTCGATGTGAATGTAACGGAGGGAGGAATAGTTGTATTCGGAAAGCGGTTTATCCAATGCGTCGTTGGTGTGAGCGCTGACGAGAGTTTGACCTTGGGAAAAACCCGTAATGAGCAGGGTGTGATAAAAATCGCCCGTTTCGTCTGCCAATTGAACTACGTCGCCTTCAAAAACTCCCGACGCGTCCGTTTCGATACCGAAGGGGCCGATACTTCCGTTTCTTGATGAAAATGATGGCGCTCCGGTTATAAAATCATAAAAGTACTCGACGCTGCTCCACGAGGGGGCACGCTGATTTTCATTTATGTAATACCATCCGAAGTCGGGAGTAAAGTTCATTTGGCAAGAGCCTGCATAGAGGCATTGTGATACGAAATTTGTGCAATCGCCGCCGCGTCCCGCAAAATTGCTGAACAGAGGATTTCGTGAAAGCGCCCATCTTCGGGCATATTCGACTGCGCGTGCTCGATTGTATTCTTTGTATACTATCATAAGTTTATTTTTTACCTTTCGAGTGGTGTTGATACGGAAATGCAGTATATTGTTTCCCAAAATTGACGTCAATCGTGAAAGATTATCGTTAATGGAATATTATACCGATCGTGAGCATATCGTTTAGTGAAAAAACTGTGCGGAGGAATAAAATATGGATCAAAATGCAAAAAACAGATCGGGGGCAGATCTTCAGCTTCCGATCGCAGATAAAACGGTTACTACCGAGCTTTCGGGAGATTTTACTCTGCCCGATTATCAGCCTGAGATCAAAAGACTCTTGTGGGTAAGCGCCTCGGTACTGCCGCCGTCCAAATACGTTGGAGACAGACAGGCTGAGTTCGCGGGTAGCATAGATTATTACGTTTTGTATATCGGAAGCGATAATTCTCCCTATTGCGCTCCGCTTACTGCGGAATATAAGGTTGATATGCCCTTTGAAGCAGATCTTGGAGAGCTGAGATCGCTGTCCGCAACGGCAAACGTAGTTCCCGATATGATAAGCGGAAGAGTTACCGCTCCGAGAAAGATCAGCATAAAGTGTAGGCTTAAAAGCAGGGTGCAGACCTTTGGCGAGATGCCGCTTGAGGATGGATTCGCACACGGAGAGGATGGATTGCAGGTGCTGAGAGGCAGAGCAGAGACTTTTCGGATACTTCGCGGTGCGGGAGAACTTTTGAGGGTATCCGACGAAATGCTGTGCGATAACCACGACGGAGAGGTTAGGGTGATCTCTGCGGAGGGAAAGGTGCTGTTGAGTGAAATATCGTCTTCTCAGGACGCTTTGATTTGCCGCGGCGACCTTTATATGAAGCTTTTACTTTGCCGTGAGGAAGAAGGCGTTCCTTACGTTGCTGTGAGAAAAACGCCGATCTCGCAGACCGTTGCTGTCGAGGGTGCAAGAGTGGGAGACGGCGCTACCGCAAAGGGAAGCGTTTGCGAGCTTAACGTAACCGTGGACGAAGGCAGGATAGGCATCGAGAGCGGAATAATGATCGAAGCGGAGGTCTCTCACTGCGAGAAGGTCGAATTTGTAAGAGACGTATATTCCGTGTCGAGAAAAAGCGACAACGAATATAAGAGAGTAGCCGTTCCGTCGGTGTCGGCGTGCTTTGGAGGCAATTTTACTTTGAGTGATTCGCTGACGCTTGATGAAGCGGGTATAGCGCCCGCCGCGCGTATAATCGACGCTTGCGGCGTAGCGTTCGTTGACGAATATTGCTTTGAAAACGGCAAATGCGCTCTCGGTGGCAGAGCTAAGATCACGATGCTGACCGAGAAGGACGGAGATTATTCGGTTTCGGAGACCGAGCTTCCGTTCAATTATAAGACCGGAGCGGAGGGCGCTTTTTCAAGAGCGCACGCCGAGGCACAAATAATATCAGTGAGAGCGAGAACCGACGGCGACAGGGTCGGCATCGACGCCGAAATAGGATTTTCGGGTATGGCTTCTGCCGACAGGGAGGAAAAAATACTCTCCGATGCCGTCTTCGGCGATGAGATCCAACGTTCAAGAGGCGAGTTTGTTGTGTGCTATCCCGCAAACGATGATACTCTCTGGAGCGTAGCAAAGAGATACGGTGCTCACATCGATTCCTTGCGTGAAAACAATAAATTGCCCGACGCCGAGAATTCGGATTCCGAAAGATCCCTTGAAGGAATAGAATATCTTATTATCTGATACTTAGAAACGCTTTTGCCTGACGGTACGGTCGGGTAAAGGCGTTTTTTGTTTTATCCGGCAAAAAGCAAGAGGCCCAAAAGCAGTAAAAGCTCGTCGTCGCCCTCTCCGTCTCTGCTTCCGGAGAGATATACAAGCATCATTACGGCAAGGAGGAGTATCTCCTCGCTTCCTATTCCGTGGCCGAAAGGGAAATGCTTCGAGCCTTTGCCCAAGGTGGGAAAGAGAGATGAAAATATTGATGACACGTGACGCGACGTTTCGCTATCGGGGGCAGTGGTATGGCGAGGATCTTCGGCTTCGGTCGGTTCTGTGTCGGGAGTGTTGATTTCTTCAGACTGTAACTCAAATTGTACCTTTTCGGTGTGATATTGATCAAGACAGCTGCTCGGTATGGCGTCTGATTCGTTCTTTCTTGTTTGCTGGGTTTCGTCAATGTGCTTGGGAGGCGGCATATCGCTGTAAATGCTTCGGTCACGGAAGGCGTGACCGCTGTAGTTTTCAGGTATATTTACCCGTTCTCTGGCTGAAGTTGGGGGCCTTACGTACATATTAGCTCCTTTCCGTTAAAGCGTTTTGAGTACGTCGCCGAGTCGGTTCAATTTGATTATATAATCGATCGCACGGCAACGGTCATCGGATAAGTAGGGCTTTAGCGCGCATAGCAGCGCGGCTCTGCGATCGTCCGATCCGGGTTGCAGATTGCTTGCGGGAGCTGAGTCTGCTTCTCTGTTTTTTGCGCCTTGCACAGATGCGTTTGTTGCCGAAAAAGTCGGAATTGTTGTGTTAGATGCGCTTCCTGAGGACATCATTTCCATTATTGGCTTCACGGTTGCTATTATACTCGGAATCTTTGAAAGGAGCTCGGGATTTGAGAGGAGAGAGGAGAGAAGATCCGAAGGGGGATTGGGTTGAGGTATACTTGGAGTGACGTCCTGTTTGGAAGATTCCAAGGGCACGTTATCACTTATACTTTTTATAAGGTTAGCGAGATAGTCACTTCCAATCGTTCCGTTTGGGACAGTTGAGGCAGAAGCGTTGTCAGACATAAGCAACCTCCTGATTTAAGGCGATTTTTTGCCGTTCTTGTAGCTTTGTATCAGTTCAAGCGCTCTTGCGATGTCTCCGTCGGTTGCGCTTGAAAGAGCGGCGCGTATCCCCGATAATTCTGTTGGTCCCAATCTTACCGCAGAATGATCGATTCCTGCATCCGACATCAATTTTTTTATTATCATCGAAAGCTTTGCATCGTCAAGAGTTAAAAGCAAGTCAACTGATCTTTTATCAAGCATCATAAATTACCCCTTTCTCTGCTGTGTATCAAGCGCGCCGTAGCCGGCGCGTGTTCAATACAGTCTATGCTGCAACCGAATAATTGTGAAAATTAATTTTTACGTTCGCTTGTAATAAAAATATACAATAAGTTTACAATCATTTCCGTAAGAGTATTGACAAAGACACAAAATGGTGATATAATTAGGATGCGACATAATTTAATAATCTCAATGGTAATAGGTAAGTGTTTTGTCATTTTGAAAAGATAAGATACGTACTGCTTTTTTACACACTGATGGGAGATTGAATTCCGTTCGATCGTGTCGTGCTGATCGAAGCGATGCGCTCTGCATATTTTCGTATAAGCATTTGTTTTTCATTACATTATTAAGGAGAAAAGAGAATGAAAAAAAGAATTTTGACGCTTATTTTGGTAGGAGGTCTTTGCCTCTCTTGCCTTGCGTCATGTACAGGCCGTGAAGAAAAGCCCGAAGAAACTCTAAGTGGGGAAACCGAGAACACCGAAACCGCCGACACTCAAACTCCTGAGGGCAACGGTGGCGAGGAAACCTCTAATCCCGGCGGAGAACTCGAGGGAGAAATAGAATTTGAGTTTACTTCTTACGGTGACGGCAAGTGTGCCCTTACGGGAATTGGTGAATTTGTTCCGTCTGTCGTTGTCATTCCATCCAAGTCTCCCGATGGTGACGATGTCATCAGTATTGCCGACGGTGTATTCAAAAACTGCTCGAGCATTACCGAAATAACGATCCCCGACGGAGTCGTAGATATCGGTGCGAATGCTTTTTTGAACTGTACTAAGATATCGAACGTAACGATCCCCAACGGTGTCACTGTTATCAAGAGCCAAACGTTCAGCGGTTGTTCCTCGTTGGCAAGCATTACGTTTTCCGACAACTTGAAAAGCATAGAAGAAAATGCATTCTTCGGTTGTATGAGCCTTAAGAGCATCGTTTTGCCTGAAGGATTAAAGACTATCGGCGAATCTGCTTTTTCGCGTTGCGGCTTTGAAAGCTTTGATATTCCTTTAAGCGTAAACAGTATTAAGTCAACTGCATTTGACAACACCAAGCTTCTAGATAATCCCGTTGAATTTAAAGATGCAAACGGCGAAGTTGAATATACCATGACGTATGTTGGCAAATGGTTGATGAAGTGCGAGATCGTTGAAAAGGAAGCAGGCGAAGACGGTGTCGTTCCCGAGCCTATCCGTACCGTTGAAATACGCAACGACACCATTGGCTTAGCCGATTCTGCATTTTTGAATTGCAAGAATCTTACAAGTCTCGATATTCCCGACAGCGTTGTGTACATTTCGACTGAGACCTTTACCGGCTGTACGGAGTTGTTCAAGAATAACGTTGAAAACGGAGTAGTTTATATAGACAATTGGGCTATAGATTCAAAGAGCCCCGGAAGAATCAGTCAGTTGAAATTTAAAGAAGGCACTGTCGGAATAGTTGGCGGTGTTCTCTCAAAGTTCAAGAAACTTGAAAGCTTGACTATCCCCAATAGCGTTAAGTATATAAGCGAAGAGGCATTCGGCAATTACAGTTCACTTGAAAATTGCGCGAATATCAGTAAAATAACAGTTGATGCGAATAACGCTTATTTCAAGTCCGTAAACGGAAGCCTGTACAGCAAGGATGGCAAAATGCTGATACAGTATGCGGTCGGAAAAACGGATGAGATCTTTAACATAAGCAAGGAAGTTGAGGTTATTGCTCCCTATGCGTTTATGGGATGCGTAAATCTTAAGACTATAACGGTCGATGAAGATAATACCGAGTTTTGCGCAATTGACGGTGTTTTGTTCAGTAAAGACGGAAAAAAGCTTATAGTTTTCCCTGCGGGCTTAAAAGGCAAATATACCGTGCCCGACTCTACCGAAAGCATCGACTGTTTAGCCTTCTACAGCACCAGTATAGAAGAACTTACTTTGTCATTCATAGGCGCGGCTAAATACGATAAAACCGAGACCTGTTTCGGTTATATATTCGGCTCAAAGGATACTAACAGAGAAGTTCCCAAAACCTTAAAGAAGGTTTCTGTAATCGGCGTAGATTTAATCCCCAATTCCGCATTTGCGAGTTGCAAAAATGTAGAATACATAGTGCTTTCCGATACCGTTACGGGTATTGGTGACTATGCATTCAGTGACTGTTCAAAGCTTATAAACATTGAACTTTCCGATGCTTTGTTAACTATCGGAAACTCTGCGTTCAGCGGCTGTAAAAAGCTTGAAAGCATAGAAATCCCCAACGGAGTTACAACTATCGGAGAATTGGCTTTTGAAAAATGCGAAAAGCTTACTTCCGTAGTTATACCGGACAGCACCATTCAAATCGGATACGGAGCTTTGAAGGGCTGCAAGGATCTTGAAAACCTTACTATTCCTTATCTTGGTCCCGAAGAAGAGAAGGAGACCGAGTCTGAGACCGAAACTCAAATCGAAACCGAATCCGAGACCGAGACCGAAAGTCTGCCTGAAGACCAATCAGGTCTTGAAACCGGAAGCGGAACGGGTACCGATACCGGAACGGGTACGGGAGATGAGTCCAATGTCGAAACCGAAGAAGAAGCTAAGCTTTATTTGGGCTACATATTCGGAGCAAAGCAGAATGATGAGGGATTCATCGGTGACAGTGACAGAAATAATGTTGCCAACAAGCTGAAAACTTTGGTGATCAAAAAGGGAATAACCATTGGATACAAGGCTTTTGCAGGCTTTGAATATCTTGAAACGATAGTTTTACCCGATACCATCACCGTGATCGAGGACGGCGCATTCAGTAAGTGTACAAGGCTTACTACAATCGTTATCCCTGCGGGAGTTACCGTCATCGGCGCAGACACCTTTAGCAGATGCAGCAGCTTGACGACTCTTACTCTTCCCGAAGGCATTACAAGTATTGGCGACAATGCATTTTACGGTTGTACCAATCTGGAATCCTTGAATATTCCCGAGGGCGTTATAAGCTTTGGTAAAAACGCTTTCAATAAATGTATAAATCTTGAAAGCTTGAATATTCCTGCCGGAGTCACAAGCATTGGAGACGGCGCATTCAGCGGTTGTGCGAAGCTTACGGAAATCGTTATTCCCGAAGGTGTTACCGATATCAGCTTTGCGATGTTTGCTGGCTGTGTTGAAATTCAGAACGTGGTAATACCCAATAGTGTTAAGTGCATTGGCTACAACGCATTTGACGGTTGCGTAAGCCTCAGAAGCATAGTTGTTCCCGAAAGTGTTACAAGCATTGAGAGACAGGCTTTTGCTAATTGTACTTCACTTGAAAGTGTAATCTTTAAGAATACTGTGGGATGGAAAGCAGGAGATGTAAGCATTTCGAGCGAGACGGTGTCAAGCGGTGCCGATTTGGCTACGTTGCTCACTTCAACTTATTACGAGGATTCGTGGAGTTGCACAAAGTAATATAAACAATTTAACGGATATCCAAAGCCTTGTGCGGAGGATATCCGTTTTTTAGTTGTACCAAATGCATATTAATCGTGATATTAAAACAGAGAATTATAAAAATATAAAAATTATATAGACAAAAGCATAAGAATTTGCTATAATGTTAATGTACGCTGATTTTGTCGGTATAAAGTATTAAAGGGGCATAATATGAATCTTTTGGTTTTTTCTGATTCTCACGGAAGGGGATCAAATATGCTTGAAGCGTTTTCAAGACAGATAAAAAATCCCGATGCCATAGTTTTTCTTGGCGACGGACTTCGTGACCTTTCGTATTGTGAGTTTGGTGACGTTCCTATTTTTGCAGTGTGCGGCAATTGCGATACGTTTACCTTTTACGGCAAAGGAAATGCTGACGACGAGATAGTTATGACCCTTGGCGACAAAAGAATAATGATGACCCACGGTGACCGATACGCGGTAAAATTAGGATTATCGAGACTTGTCCTGTCGGCAAATGAAAAGGGCGCTGATATAGTGCTTTTCGGGCACACGCACACGCCGACCTCAATCTTTCTTGACGCAAATGAAAACGAGTTTGGTGTAAGGCTGAAAAAGCCGATGTATCTTTTTAATCCCGGAAGTATTGGCGGATATGACGCTACCTTCGGAAACGTCACGGTAGACGGCAGAGGCGGCGTTCTCTTGTCTCACGGAAACCTTTGAAAAGAAAAAGGAAGATTCTGTGAATCTTCCTTTGCTAAAGTTTGATGTAAATTAAACCTCTGCGGGATCGGCAACAGAGAAATCTTCTACATGGGTGAGAGCTTCGTCGTAAGCCGCTAAAACTGCCTGTTCAAGCTGACTTCTGAACTGAGCGTTGATGGGATGTACGATGTCGCGATAGGTATCATCGGGATTTTTTCTGCTGGGCATTACGATAAAGTGCTTTTCACGCGCGTTGATAACTTTGATGTCGTGAACAGCCAGTTGACCGTCGAAGGTTACCGAAACTATAGCCTTCATAGGTCCTTCTTCAAAAAGCTTTCTTATCTTGATATCTGTGATCTGCATATTCTTTTGACCTCCATTGCATTTAACCTTTCTACGATAACATTATAAATACCTTGTGTGAAGGATATTCAAGCGGAAGCGTGTTTTTTCTGTGAATAACGGTAATTTTTTCTTGCGATTTTTTGAATTATTTGACGAAAAAAGCGATATTTAATCTAAGTTAAACTAATAAGGAGATTTCGTATGTCTACACCAAACACTCATTTCGGTGCCATTGCCATTGGAGCTACAATGGAGCAGTGTAAAGATAAAATGATATTTTTCCTTGGTGCGGGGGGAATTATGATGTCCTCATTGGCACTTCTTACTCGAAAAGCGGGTTATAAGGTCTGCGGTTCGGACAGAACAAGCTCTGCGTTGACTAAAAAACTTGAGGATGCGGGTATTGAAATGTATTACGAGCATACCGAAAGCAATCTTGGAGAAGACTGCGGAGCGGTGGTGTATACCGTTGCGGTCTCCCCCGATAACCCCGAGTATATGAGAGCGCAGAGAGAGGGTATCCCCTGCATCTCGCGAGCCGATTATCTTGGATACGTAATGACGGAATATGAGAATCGAGTTGGAATTGCGGGTATGCACGGAAAAAGCTCCTGCACGTCAATGTGCGCTCAGATATTTCTTACGGCGGCAAGATCGGGCGAGAGTAGTGCTCCTACCATCGTTTCGGGCGCTACTTACGCGCCTATGGATGGAGCGTATTATCTCGGCGAGAAGGATAATTTCATTTTTGAGGCGTGCGAATATATGGACAGTTTTCTTGATTTCAATCCCAACGTTGCTGTTCTTCTAAACGAGGAGATCGAGCACGTCGATTATTTCAAGAGCATAGAGCAGATAAGAGAGTCGTTTACCGAATATGCCTCTCTCGTTGGCAAAGACGGTTACGTTATATATAATATAGATGATGAAAACACGGTCAGATCCGCAGAAAAGGTAAACGCTTCAAAGATAAGCTTCGGACTTTCGGATATGGCTATGGTCAGCGCGAAAAACATTGATCTCGATGTTTTTCCAATCGAATTTGACGTGTACGTTGAGGGCGAAAAGTTTGTACATATCTCTCTGCCTTCGTTTGGAGAGCATAGCGTTTATAACGCTCTTGCGGCGATCGCGGCGAGCCTCGTCTGCGGAATTTCCCAAGATACCATAGTTAAGGCTCTTGCTGAGTTCAAGGGAGCAGGACGCAGGATGGAGTATAAGGGAGAGCTTTCGGGAGCGGCGGTTTACGACGATTACGGTCATCATCCCACGGAGGTAGGGGCTACTCTCAAAGGAGCGAAAAAAGCTTGCAAAGGCAGACTTATCTGCGTTTTTCAACCCCATACATACAGCCGCACCGCAGCCCTTGCGTGTCAGTTTACGAATGCCTTTAAGGAAGCCGATAAGGTGATTTTGACCGATATATATGCCGCAAGAGAGGAAAATATTTACGGAATTTCCTCGGAAATGCTTGCTGAGACTATTGGTGAAAAGGCAATTTACGGTAAAGATTTCGATTCAATAGCCGAAATAATAAAAAATACCGTCCAAAAGGACGATATGATAATAGTTATGGGCGCAGGAGACATATTTAAGCTATTCCCAAAACTTGGATTTTAAAAGCATATTTAAATTATATAATCAGGCTCGTTTAGAACTAAACGAGCCTCAGCGTGTCGAGAAAGTCTCGACACGCTGTGAGACTTCGAAAAAGATAGGTATATTTTCCGTTCATGCATTCGTAGGCGTACAAGGGTACGCCAGAGTGCATAAACGGAAAAAGCAAGCAAGCACAAGGCTTTCTCGATGAACGCCTTGTGCTTTTTCTCATTAAATAATTTTTATTCTTTATATTTCTTCATTTTAACTTTTTATATGCTTGCGGTAGAACAGCTTTTTCGACAGTCTGAGGCTCGTTTAGAACTAAACGAGCCTGATGTTTTTGTATTAGAACTCAATTACCGCCAAAGCAGAACATTCAAACTTGGGAATCGTGTAGCTTACCTTGCCGTCAGCGTAAGTGAAGTCGAGTTCGGACATTAGGGGAGCAAGATATACCCGAGAAGGTTTTTTATCCACATTTATCGTGACACGCGTGTCAAGAACGGGCGGGATATCCTCGATGATCTCAACGTTTCTGCCTCTGACCTTGGGAATAGCGTAGGCTATATGATTGACAAGCCTCTCTCCGCCTTCGTAAGTCTGCTTGGTGATGGCAAATATACCTTGCGCGGGGAGTGAGGTCGATGCGGTTTTACGGTCTCCCAAAAGCTTGTCTATCAAAGCGAACACTGCGTATTTAGGATGTACCGAACCTTGTTCCGCATACTCGGTGAAGATATCCCATCCGATGTAGCCGACGTTATCGGTCACAAATGCGCCAACGTCGGTTTTCGTTCTGTCGTAGGGAGTGTGGAAGTGAGAGCAAAAATGCTCCGCAGTGCGGTTAAAGTAGGCATCGTTGCGAGTGAAGGGAAATTCTCCGACAAAATCCGAATCAAATGAAAGCTTGTAGCTTTGGTTGTACATAACGTAAGAGGTTTTTCCGTTGGGATAAAGATCAAATTCGGGGGTTAGATAGCTTGGGCAAAGCTCGTTTTTGCCGTTGAAATGCGCACCTGCGCCTATCGCAAAATCTCCGCTTTCATCAAGTCCCGACGAGCCCGTCATGAGAAGCTTGCCGCCGTTTTCCGTATATTCCTTGATTTTTTCCTTAAAAGCACCTCGGAGAGCAATTCTGTCGGGAAGGATAAGTAATTTGTATTTTGAATAGTCTGCCTCGGTGTCGACGATGTCATAGAGATAGTGACCTTCAAGCAACATGCGGTTTGCGCCGTCATCCTCGGCTTTGTGGGCGTTGCGTATCGCATCGCAGTCGAAGCATTCGCTGATGGGACTGTTGAGACAAGCCTCGGCGGAAATGAGAGCAATATCCGCCATGTGCTCGGCATCGGTCAGCCAAGGCTCTCTTGCTTCGACCTCGGAATAAGCTTTTCCGATCAAGCGATACGTAGCGAGGTCTATCTCGCCGTCGGGATGAAGCTGGTCGCCTATCGAGCTGCGCGCTCCGCAGGCGTTGGCAAGCGCAGCCTCGTAGCGAAGTGCGTTTGGATGCTTAAATCCTCCGAATTCTCCCCACGTTCTATGGAACTTTCCCGTCATTCCGAGAAAGGATTTGCCGAGAGTTCTTGCGTATGCCGCAGATTTCGGAAAATGATCGTATCCCCAACCGCCTGTGGGAAGAGACTCTATTTCAAGGTGTTTGGTGTTTCTGAATGATACCTTTCTACCCAGAAAGACAGCGCCGCCGTCGTTATGGATTATGGGCATTTCGGTATCGTATTTATGAACCGCCTCGTCGATGCGATCACAATAGTGCTGATAAAGCTCCTTAGCGTATCCGTAAACCTGTGTGAAATCGTTCAAGTCGATTCCGCGCTCTGTCATAGCCGCCTTGCAATTATCGCACCAGCAGGGCTGAGCGCCTATAATGTCGAGGAAAATTCCGTCGAATCGTCCCTTGTATTTTACCATTACTTCCTCGACCTGAGCGCAGAGAAGGTCAAGATACGGGGAATTGAAGCAGATGCGGTGATATCCGGGGGCATCGAAGGGGGCGCCGCACATGCCCGCGGCATTTCTCAAAAGATGATCATGGTGCTTTACGGCGTATTTTTCATCAAATCCCGCCGAAAGGTATATCTGGGCGCGCACGCCAAGCTCTTCGCAGACCGAAAGCTGCGCGTCGAGCAAGTCAAAATCAAGGTGAGGGTGCATCTCGTTTGCCTCTGTCGGATGATATGACCAGCCGTGGTGGCACTTTGAAAACAAAGTTATCGAATTAACGTGTCCTTCACGGAGTGCATCGGCAAAATTTTCTTTTGAAAATCTGCTGCCTATACCCTCGATGTGCTCTGAGGTGTGAAAATCAAGATGTACCTGTCTGTAAGGGAGATGTGACATAAAAAGTCCTCCTAAAAAAGTATTTAATTGAATTATAGTGTATTTTTTGTCTTAATACTTGCATTATTTGTAAATTTTCTTGCATAATAGTTACTTTTTAAAGACTGATTATAAAGGGGCTGAGTCATTTAGATGCAGAAGGAGTGGTTTGGTTCTCGTCGGCGTACGGGGGTACGACAGAGAGCCAAAACGCGCCTAAAAAGCCACATAAAATGAGGAAATCCGCCGAAAGATCGGCGGATTTCGACATTTAAAAAGTCAAAAACAATATTTTTAAGTTTGATCTTGTCTTTTCTTTTAAAAGTGGCTTTTGTTCTGCGCTAAATGAATCAGCCCCTGTCTGATTATTTAACAAGTTGTCTCTTGATCTTCTTGGTAGTAGTTTTTTCAAATTCGGTTCTTCTGATCTCAACCGCCTTGATCTGCTTGAAGGTGGGGAGCTTCTTATTAGTAGCGTTGATCTCTTTTCTGATCGTATCCTTAACAAGCTGCTCGTCCGCGTTCTGGGGGAACTTGGCATAATCGGGATATACGACCGCAGTAAGAATGATCTCGTCACTGTCGGGATTCTTTCTTCCTACCACGCAACACTCGCTGATCGTATCAATGGCGTCAAGATATTCCTCGATCTCCTCGGGGAATACGTTCTTGCCGTTCTCAAGAACTATAACGAACTTGATTCTACCCGTGATATAAATATATTTATCGCTGTCCATATATCCGATATCACCGGTGCGGAACCAACCGTCGTTGGTAAAGACCTCCGCATTAGCCTCGGGGTTATTGTAATAACCGATCATTACGTTATCACCCTTGACCTGTATCTCACCCATAGGATAGCCTTCCTCGGTGACCTCACCGTTAGGATCGATACGAACTCGGCAAGAGGGAACGCAAGGACCTATCGCGCCAAGCTTTCTTGCATAATAGGGAGTAACCGAAACGAGAGGAGAGCACTCGGTGATACCGAATCCCTCGAATACGGAGATTCCGAAATCCTCAAAAGCAGTAATAAGCTCGGGATTTAGCTTTGCGCCACCGCAGATTATATGATCGAGTCTTCCGCCAAAGGAATCAAGCACGGATTTGAAAAGAGTCCTTCTCATATCCACGCCCACTTTCATCATGCCTCTCGAAGAAGCGAGAGCCGCCTTGAGAACCTTGTCCTTTCCCGTTCTTTCCGCCTCGGACCAGATCTTCTTGTGCATAGTATTAAGGAACATAGGCACGAGAATAAGTCCCGTAGGCTTAAAGAGCTGAAAGTTCTTGAGTACATGACGGAGAGAGTCGTTAATACAGGTAAGAATACCGTAAGCCAACTCAGCAAGCAGACACATAAGCTCGTAGGTATGATGAACAGGAAGAACCGAAACGATAACATCGTCTGAAGTAAAGCAAACGGTATCGATCGCGGAATTTACTGCGGCAAAAATATTCTTCTGAGAAAGCATTACGCATTTACTGGTACCCGTCGTACCCGAAGTAAAGAGCATCTCGCACATCTCGTCGCGGTTCTTTACCATACCTATAGCGTAACCGTCGTCGATATTAGCCTGACCAATCTCAAGGAACTTCGCAAAGGGAAGTATCTTTTCGGAGAAAGAGGAGTCGTAGTCGGCGTTGATGGGAATAAAGCGCTTAAGGGTGGGATGAGAACCGATGGTGGTTACGAACTTTTCGTTGAAGGACTTGGAATAAACGATAGCTTCCGCCTCAACCATTTCAAGGAATTTTTCGATTTCGGGAAGAGCCAACTCCTTATCCATAGGAATTATTACCGTACCCGAAGCCAAAGCGCCCATATAAGTGCAGAGCCACTGGGGGGAAGTATCACCGATAACCGCAACTCTCTTACCGGAGAGTTCAAGCTTGTCAAAAGCCGCCGCAACCTGATTGACCATGGTGTGCACTTGTGCGTAGGTCATTTCTTTGAGCTTACCCTGCTCAAAATACTTATAACAGGTCTTATCGCCGTGACCTTCGATACACTCAAGAAGGTCATTGATATCCCAAATATGAGGGATAGTTCTTACGAGTCTTTTTCTGTTAGGAAGTTTAGTAGCCATTTTTTTATCCTTTCGAATCAATACGATTTTCGAGATGAACACAAAAATACAATTTAATTATATATTAATTCTGCCTTTTTGTCAACAAATCAACTTCTCTTTAACAGTTTATTTACAAAATTTAATATAATAAACTTGACAAAAACCGACAAATATGCTATATTTTCAATTACAATCAGACGATATAACTCAATCGGAGGTACGTTATGGAAAAGGTAAGAGTTGCCGTGATCGGACTCGGTCAAAGAGGAAGTTCACTTATAAGCCAGCTGTTTTTGGGTATGGATAACTGCGAGGTCGTGGCGGTCTGCGACCTTTATCAGGACAGAGTCGACGCAATGGTATCTAAAGTTAAAGAAGTTAAGGGCACCGATATTTTCGGTACGCTTGATTATAAGGAATTGATCGCGAAGAAAGAGCTTTACGACGCAGTTCTCGTTATGACAAGCTGGGAAAGCCATGTAAAGATCGCTTGCGAGACAATGGAGGCGGGTATTCCCACGGGTCTTGAGGTAGGCGGCGCTTACGATATTGAAGAGTGCTACGACCTCGTAAAAACCCAAGTGAGAACTAAAACTCCCTTTATGTTCCTTGAAAACTGCTGCTACGGCAGATTCGAAATGATGGCTATGAATATCGTCAAGCAGGGACTTTTCGGAGAGATAGTCCATTGTGACGGCGGTTATCAGCACGACCTTCGCACCGAAATACTTCGCGGCGAGGAGATAAGACACTACCGCCTTGAAAACTATATCAACCGTAACTGTGAAAACTATCCCACCCACGAGCTGGGGCCCATCGCGCAGATTCTTGATATAAATCGAGGCAACCGAATGACATACCTAACCTCGATGTCCTCAAAGTCAGCGGGACTTAACGACTACGCAAAGCTTCACCCCGATACGATTCAAGAGAAGTTCCAGACTATGAAGTTCAATCAGGGCGACGTGGTAATGACTAACATTATGTGCTCCAACGGCGCGACAATCACCTTGACCCTCGACACCTGTTGCGGCAGACCTTATAGCCGTAATTTTACTATCCACGGCACGAGAGGAATCTATTGTGAGGACGGAAATTACGTCTATCTCGATACCGATTTCACCGAGCGCGACCATTGGACGTGGGAAAAGAACTATAAGAACGCCCACGAATATACCGCAAAATACGAACATCCCGTTTGGCAGAAATTTCTCGCCGATGGGGTGCGTGGAGGTCACGGCGGTATGGACTATCTCGTTTATAACGATTTTTTCAATTATGTAATGAATGGCGGTAAGTCACCCATCGACGTCTATGACGCGGCGGCTTGGATGTGTATAACGCCTCTTTCTGAAATCTCTATAAGAGAGGGAAGCAGACCCGTTGAAATCCCCGATTTTACAACTATAAAATAATTTCGACAATGTATGAAGGATGCTTTTACTCGAAAGCATCCTTCCGTATTTATCGTATTTTCTTCAGAAACCTTCAATAAATGGTGAAAAAATGGACAAAACGCAGAAAAGCACTGCAAATAAGTGCAAACTATTGACAAATAACAGTGTTAGGTGTTATAATAAATCAAATTAATAAAAGAAAGGTATCATTATGGAAAATATTCGTAACAAAAAAGCGTTTATATGCGATATGGACGGAGTTATATATCACGGCAGTAAGATCCTCGACGGAGTTGCAGAATTCGTAAATTGGATGATCGAAAACGACAAAAAGTTCGTTTTCCTCACCAACAGCCCCGAAAAAACCCCTCACGAGCTTAGCATGAAGCTTGAAAGAATGGGGCTTTCGGTCTCCGCCGACCATTTCTACACCAGCGCAATGGCAACCGCAGAATTTCTTCACAGTCAGGCTCCCGGCTGCACCGCTTACGTTATCGGTGAGGCGGCGCTCTCCAAGGCTCTTTACGACCATAAAATATATATGAATGACGTCGACCCCGATTACGTGGTAATCGGCGAGACGAGAACCTATTCCTTTGAGAAGATAGAGAAGGCGATCGCCCTTATAAACAAAGGCGCGAAGCTGATCGGTGCTAATCCCGATCCCATCGGCGTTACCACCAACGGAATTATGCCCGCCACGGGCTCTCTCGTTGCTCCCATCGAGATCGCAACGGGCAAGAAGGCTTACTTCGTCGGCAAACCTAACCCCCTTATGCTTCGCCACGGTCTCCGCATCCTCGGATGCCATAGCGCGGATATCGCCTTTATCGGTGACAGAATGGATACCGATATTATCGCGGGAATAGAATCAAACGTCGATACCGTCCTCGTCCTCTCGGGAGTTACAAAGAGGGAAGACATCGATAAATTCCCCTACCGCCCCAAATACGTGCTGAACGGCGTAGGCGATATAGTTAAAAGCGTGAAATAATAAAAAAACGGATACTCAAGGTTTTTCCGAGAGTATCCGTTTTATATTTTTCTCTGACCAACAATAAGCTAACATCAGAGAGTTATCCAAAATCTTTTCAAATATTCTTTTTCATTCGGCTCATATACCGTGGATTCATATACTCCGCCATTGGCAATGATAGTTTTTTCGCTACCAATGTTACCATCAATACAAGAGATCAACACTTTATCAAGCCCAAGCTCTCGGCAGAGAGGAAGTGCCATTCGCAGCATTTCTTTGGCATATCCCTTGCGTCTTTCGCTCGGTCTTACGGAATAGCCGATATGCCCCGCGAATTTTTCGAGATAGTCGTTGAAGCAGTGTCTAACTTGGAGCATTCCTACAAGTTTGTTGTCGCTCTTGCGAATTAAAAATAGCTGTGTTGCGGGAACCAAGTGAGAGGGAACTGTTTGCTTGTCCTCGTACTCTGCACAAGTCTTTATGTATTCTTCGGGATCCTCGATTCTGCGTAGCGGACCGCAACCGTCCATAGAGTCGCCTGCATCGAGGAATTCTTGTCTGTATTCTACGATCTGACTTGCATATTCGCACGTCGGTCGTATCAAAATCAATTCTTCCATAGTGTGTTTTCCTGTATCAGCATTATTATAAACGTAATTCAACAATTCATCTTTCTTTGATACTAACGCAAACCCGACATTTTCGAACAGCTTTATTGATGAAATATTGCTCTCATCAATAGATATTTCAATTCGCTCAAAGTCAAGTCCGAAAACATCATTTTGAATGTCTTTTATAACCCTTGTTGCAAATCCCATTTTTTGATATTCGGGAAATATCAATATATCCATAAAAAGCAGATCTTCGCACTTTTCAAGATGTGTCGCGCCGATCAGCTTTTTATTATCATAAATCTTATAAAAATACACGTTTTCGGTGCTCGTAACGTAATGAAAATAGTTGTCGCTGATACTTATAAACC
>JAZMZI010000152.1:0-5262 GCA_045585895.1 Eubacteriales bacterium | reverse complement strand
TTTTATTTAAACCTAAATATCTTTAAGTTTAAATAAGATTTCATTTCGAGTCGTCGGCGAAGCCGACAGGGGTTGGGATCCTTAAGGGAGGGGATGTCGTGACGAATAAAAATGCGGCTTGCTGCTTTTTTATTCGTGAGACCCCCATACCCTTAAGCGGCGTTTCTTTTGTAACTTTTCTTGCCGCTGACGGCAAGAAAAGTTAGTAATACTCCCAGATAAATCAAAATTCGAAAAAGGGGCTCTTCATAGCAGAACATTTGTGCTAAAATAATATCTGCGGTAGGTCTTATCCACTCGGAGGCCTCTGCAAAAACAAACGAAACTTGAACCGAAAATTTTTTGAGATCAAACCGAAAACGAAAGGAGAAAAATGAGCAAAGAAAAAGGATTTTTGATTTTTTACGATTGGATACCCGCTTTTGAGGCTCTCACCCCCAAGGACTTCAAAGCGTTGATGTTAGCTATGTGGCGCTATCAGATGGACGGCACTCCGCCACCCGAATTTTCCAATAAGGCAAAGGCGATCGCCACTTTTATATTCCCACAGATAGACCGCAGAAAATATATGTCCGAGATCGGCAGAAAAGGGGCGGAAGCCCGACACTTCAATGGGGATTCGGTAATGGCGCGGCATAGCCGAGGCACGAGCGAAGGCATAAGCGAGGCAGTGGGGGCGGTAAAAGCTCAAGTCGAAGCCGAGTCAAACTCAAAGTCCGACTCAAAGTCAGACTCAAAGTCAGAGTCGGATCAAGCCGTTTCCGTATCGGAAAGCGGCTCGGAGGACGCTTTGGAGCCTTGCGGCGGCTCCGCCGCCGACGCTCGCGCCGAAGGCGGCACCCTATGCGCCGCGGAGGAAGGGGAAGGCGGCGCCTGCGGCGCGCCGAAAGGACGGGGATACGGCAGGCACGGCAACGTCTATCTCTCTGCAGAGGAGTATCTGGAGCTTTGCCGCAGGATAAAGCGCGCCGACGATTACATCGACCGCTTTTCCGAGAAGCTTCACTCAAAGGGCTATCGCTATCCCAACCACTTCAAAACGATATGCGAGTGGTGGGAAAGAGACAGCCGACTTGAAAACGTCGGCGCGGGTTATTCCTCGCCCGAAAGCCCCAAAACAGACGGCGGCAGCTTTGAGACCGATGAATTCTTCGCCGCCGCGGTGAGGCGGTCGCTGGGCGAGGACGCGGTCGAAAAAACGGGCGAAATCTATTGACTTTGAAAGGCTTTTGTGATATAATCGTTATGAAGGATACGGCGGCTGCGCCGAATCGGAAATTCAGTTAAAATAAACGAGGTTTTCAGGAGAGAATTATGTCAAATATCGACCTTCGCGCGCTGGTCGCAAAGATGACGCTTGAAGAAAAGGCTGACCAGCTCTTTCAGCTTTCAAACATATTTTACGTCAAGGAAAAGGCGGAGATCACCGGCCCTATCAACCATTTCGGTCTCGACGATGAAAGCATCGCCCGCGTGGGCACGATGCTTGGCGGTGTTGGCGCCGCAAAGGCTATAGAGATTCAAAATACTCATATCGAAGGTGACAGAAACCGCATCCCCATGGTCTTTATGCGCGATATTATTCACGGCTGCTACACGGTTTTCCCGATCCCGCTTGCCATGGGTTGCTCATTTGACCCTCAACTGATGGAGGACTGCTCCTATATGGCGGCGAAGGAGGGTTCGGTCAGCGGATCTCACGTTACCTTTACCCCTATGGTCGATTTCGTCCGCGACGCCAGATGGGGACGGGTCATGGAGACCTGCGGCGAGGACGCTAAATTGAACGGAATTATGGGCGCGGCTCAGGTGCGCGGCTTTCAGGGCGACGATATAAAGGCTCACGACCGTCTTGCCACCTGCGTAAAGCATTTTGCGGCTTACGGCGGCGCCGAGGCGGGGCGCGACTACAACACCGTCGAGATAAGCGAGAGAACTCTCCGTCAGTTCTATTTCCCAGCATACAAGGCTTGTATCGACGCGGGTGCGAAGATGCTTATGCCCTCGTTCAACACCCTTAACGGTATCCCCTCGGTCGTAAACAAGTGGCTTATGAACCGCGTGCTTCGCGAGGAGTGGGGCTTTGACGGTCTCGTTATCAGTGACTACAACGCTATCGGCGAGCTTATAAGACACGGAATTACCGATAATTTCAAGGACGGCGCGCGTCTTGCCTTTGAGGCGGGTTGCCACATTGATATGATGTCGCCTGCATACCACAAGCATCTTGCGGAGCTTGTGAGAGAGGGAGCTATCGACGAAAAGGACCTTGATGCCTTCGTTCTTAAATTCCTTGAATTTAAAGAGGAACTTGGACTCTTTGACGATCCCTATCACGGCGCAGACCCCGAAAAGGAGAAGGAGATATTGCTCTGCGAGGCTCACAGGGCTCTTGCCCGCAAAGCGGCGGAGGAGTCTGCGGTGCTTCTCAAGAACGACGGCGTTCTGCCTTTCTCAAAGAACGTGAAAAAGATCGCGCTTATCGGTCCCTTTGCCGACAACAACGCCATCAAGGGCTCGTGGGCAGGCTCCGGTGAGGACAAGGACTGCGTTACCGTGAAGGAGGGAATTGCTTCTCTCATTCCCGATGCTGAGATCACCGTAGTCACGGGCTGCGGCAACCTCTGGACAGATACAGACAAGTCGGGCTTTGACGAGGCTGTAGCGGCGGCTGAGGCTGCCGAGATCGTCATTCTTTGTCTCGGTGAGCCTCAGAATTACAGCGGTGAGTCTTGTTCGAGAACCGATCTCCGTCTCCCCGGTGTTCAGGAGGAGCTTGCCAAGGCGGTCTGCGCGGCAAACGCAAATACCGCGCTTATCATCTTCAACGGCAGACCCTTGGTGCTCAGCGAGATCAATAAGTCGGTTCCCGCAATTCTTGAGATGTGGATGCCCGGATGCGAGGGAGGCAGCGCGGCGGCAAGACTTCTTTTCGGAGAGGTCAACCCCTCGGGTAAGCTTTCTATGTCCTTCCCCAAGAGCGTGGGTCAGTGTCCCATCAGCTACAATTATTACAATACAGGCCGTCCCAAGGGCAAGGCGGAAGAAGTGTTCGAGATGTTCGGCTCGGACTACATAGACTGCGGTGTCCTTCCTCTCTATTTCTTCGGTGAGGGTCTGTCCTACACGAATTTCGTTTATGAATCAATGGTTCTTGACAAGAACGAGATCGACGAGGACGGCGAGTTGACCGTGTCGGTTACCGTCCGTAATACAGGAGAGAGAGACGGCAAGGAGGTCGTTCAGCTCTATCTGCACGATCTTGTTTCAAACACCGCAAGACCTATGCAGGAGCTTCTTGCCTTCAAGAAGGTATTTATCAAAGCGGGTGAGAGCGTGACGGTTGAATTCAAGGTAAACGAGCCTATGCTTCGCTATTATAATTTTGATTGCGAATACCTCAGCGAGAAGGGCGAATTCTCTCTTATGGTGGGATACGCAAATCACTTTGCATTAAAGGAAAAATTCAGACTTGTTTAATTTATAAATTGGGGTTTAGCGGTCTCCACGGCGGTGTCTTTTTGAAAGTTTCGTTCAAGCCTTTTCAAAGGCTTGTCGCTTGGCGATGTTTTCGCAGAAAACTCGCGGCTTCGTGCAACGCCCGAAGTGAAGAACCGCACAAGTGGGGGGGTCCCCTTTCTACACAAGCAATTTTAAATCGTTTACCCGCTTTTTTCTTTGGCAAAAGAAGCGCAAAGAAAAAAGCTTGGCAAAAAAGAAAGCGCGCAAAAGGAGTTTCGCCTCTGCGGAGGCGACCAACGCTCCGCGCGTTGGATCGGCGGTCGCTTTTTGAAAAAAGCGACGTAAAAACTTTCCACAAAATACCGCCGTGGTGTAACCGACAAATCAAAATTTGAAAATCCGATTCGGCAGAGAAAGGGTCACACATGGACGAACAGGTCAAAAAATACGGAGAATTGATTTCAGAATACGTAAAAGAGAACTACAAAAAGGTCTTTCGCGAGCCTGCGGGCGTTATGAAATATAAATACATCGTTCCCGGAAGCATCTACGAATCTCTCTGGGACTGGGATAGCTGGACTACCAATATAGCGCTGCGGTCGGTGGCTTCGGGCGAGGATATCGGCGAATACGAAAAGGGTTGCGTTCTGAATTTCCTTGACAAGACCGACGCGCTCGGCAGAGTTCCGATCCTGATAAGTCCTCAGGGCGCAAATCCTCAATACACCGAAAGGATTGATACCAACGTTCATAAGCCTTGTCTCGCTCAACATGCCCTTTTCGTGTCCGAGCAGAACGGCGATTTCGAATGGCTCCGCGACGGATTTCGGACGCTTCTCGGCTTCGTGGATTTCTATTATAACAACTGCCGTCATTCCTCGGGTCTGTATTTCTGGCTCAACGACGTTGCCATCGGTATCGACAACGATCCCTGCGTCTTTTACCGCCCCGAAAAAAGCTCGGCTACTATCTACTTGAATTGCTTGATGTATAAGGAGATCTCGGCGGTCTCCGTTATCGCGGAGCACTTGGGATTTGCCGATGAGGCGCGCAGATACGCCGAGAGAGCGGAGGAATTAAAGCTCTGCATCCGCGACGGACTTTGGGACGAGCGAAACGGATTTTTCTACAGTGCAGACCTTAATTTGAGACCTATCGACGAGAATCAAACGATGCACAAGGGTTGTCCGCGAAATTACAGCTATCTTTTGCAAAAGATCGACGTCTGGTCGGGATTTATGGCGATGTGGGCAGGTATTGCAACCCCCGAGCAGGCAGAAAGAATGGTCAAGGAGAATTATCTCAACGAGAAGACCTTTTACTCTGCGGGCGGCGTGCGCTCGCTTTCCAAGGCGGAAAAGATGTACCGCGTAGTGAAATCGGGTAATCCCTCCTGCTGGACGGGCCCGATATGGGGTATTGCGAACTATATGACCTTCGTGGGATTATTGAATTACGGCTACGAAAAAGAGGCGCGGGAGCTTGCAGAGAAGACCGTTCTGATGTTTGGACGGGATATCGAAAAATACGGCAAGATGCACGAATATTACGATGGTGACACCTGTGAGGGCGTCCACAACCTCGGATTCCAGAGCTGGAATCTCCTTGCGGTGAATATGTATAACTATTTGGCGCAGAATTGATAAAAAAAGAGAACGATTGGGGGCGTACCCTAAAGGACAGTTTTTCAAAAATATGGTATATCTCAAAAGAGGTATGCCATATTTTGTATTTGTGGACACAAATGCAGTGCTTGTAAGGAAAATTGATAAGGCATAGATGTACACAAGGGCGGCTCTT
>JAZMZI010000151.1:0-25228 GCA_045585895.1 Eubacteriales bacterium | reverse complement strand
TTCTTTTGGCAGAAGAAGCGCAAAAGAAAAAGCTTAGCAAAAAGAAAAGCGCGTATAGGAGATTTCGCCGCGTGCGCGCGGCGACCAACGCTCCGCGCGTTGGATCGGCGGTCGCTTTTTGGAAAAAGCGACGCAAAAACTCCCAGCAGACAACGCCGTAGCGCACCGCTAAATTGCAATTTATATTCTTAATATTCCTCTTCCTTCTCGGGAATCTGGGTATCATATTTTTTAAGCATTCCTCTGACCTTAGCGTCGACCACTGCTTTGACGGTGACCGCTTCCGCGCCGTAGTCCACGTCCTCAATCGTCGCCTCGCGGTAAAGAATATTCATCGCGCCCTGCTCTGCGTTGGGTATTTTAAATACAACCGAGCATTTGCCGTCGTGGACGATATGCTGAAGCATTTCGGCAAGAGTGTCGCATCCCTTGCCCGTCTTGGCGGAAATGTGAACTACCTTCTGTCTCTCTTTCGTACGGTCTATGACGGGGTCGTCGTAAGTGCCCTTATCGCACTTGTTAAAGACGTAAAGGGTGGGCTTATCTCCTGCGCCAAGCTCCTCCAAGGTCTGCTCGGTGCACTCAAGCTGAGAGAGATACTCGGGGTCGCTCGCGTCAATCACTATCATAATAATATCGGAATATACCGCTTCGTCAAGGGTCGAACGAAAAGCGTTGACCAAGTGGTGGGGTAGCTTTTTGATAAATCCTACGGTGTCGGTAAGCAATACGGTTTCACCGCCGGGAAGCGTGAATTTTCTCGTGGTCGGGTCGAGAGTCGCAAAAAGCTTGTCCTCGGCAAGGATTCCCGCGTCGGTCAGATAGTTGAGAAGCGTGGATTTACCCGCGTTGGTATATCCCACGATAGCCACCTTTTTAAGACCGCTTCTGTCTCGCGCGGCTCTCATCGTCTTTCTCGTAGCGGCAAGCTTTTCCAGTTCTTCCTCAAGAGCAGTTATTCTTCTCTTGATGTGTCGGCGGTCGCTTTCAAGCTTTGATTCACCGGGACCTCGCGTACCGATGCCGCCTCCCAGTCTCGACAGCTCAGCGCCCTTACCGATAAGTCTGGGTGCACTGTATTTAAGTTGCGCCAATTCTACCTGCAATTTACCCTCTCCGCTGACCGCGTGAAGAGCGAAAATATCAAGGATAAGCATTGAACGGTCGATAACGTGAACGTCGTTGCCGATATCGTCCTCAAGGTTTCTTATCTGCGCGGGAGACAGTTCCTCGTCAAAAATAACAAGCTTAACGCCGTTATTCTCGCAAAGCTCGCCTATCTCCTGCACTTTGCCTTTTCCGATAAGGGTCCTCGGGTCGGGCGTGCTTTTATTCTGTATCACGACGGCAAAGGTATCGCCGCCCGCGGTGTCGAGAAGCTGTCCCAATTCGCAGACCGACTTTTCAACCTCCTCTGCGTTCGCCCTATCGGTAACTATGCCGACAAGCACCGCTTTCGTCTTTATATCATTTTCTTTCATATATCCTCCTTGCAGGGCTTTGACCCTGCCTCCGCAAGAAACTTTTCAGGAAAAATTTTCTTGACTTCAAAAACCTTTAATAAGAATTATTATTATCTTTTTACAAAAAGGTTTTTCTCTTTTTTCTGTTGTTTTTTTCTCTTTTTCCTGAAAAAGAGAAAAAAAGAACAAAAATCTTATGTATAAAAAAATTGCGCGGTGTAAAAACACGGCGCAATCTTTATATGCGGGCAAAGCAAAGTCTGCCCACGATGCGGAAATATCCGAATTACTTCTTGAAGTTCTCGATTCTCTTCTTGAACTTGTCAACACGTCCGCCTGCATCAACAAACTTCTGCTTGCCGGTGAAGAAGGGGTGGCACTTGGAGCAAACTTCGACGGAAATCTGGCTTCCCTTAGTGGACTTGGTAACAACGGTTTCGCCGCATGCGCATCTGATCACGCACTCTTCGTACTTGGGCTGAATAGCTTCTTTCATTTTAAAATACCTCACAAAATTATTTCACTGTTAGTTGGCAGTGATTTCACAAGTAGAGTTATTATATCACTATTTATAGCCGTTGTCAAGGGATTTTGTGAAAAAAACGAGATTTTTTTATTCTTCGTATGAGTCGTAGGTCTCAAGAATGTATTTTCCCGTCTCGTAAAGAAGATCCACCGCTTTTTTCTTAAGCTCCACGGAGGGATCAAGCAGTTTTCTCACTGTTTCGCCGTTGTGATTCCACGCGGCTCTGCCATGGGGAGGATTATTATGGTGTAAAAGCGTATAAGATGCCTCGAATGTAAAATATCCGTCGTAATTAACGTCAATCAATCCTTGAACTATTGAATCAAAGTTTATTCTTCCCGCAAAAGGCCACGAATGATGATGACAATCTCCGAAATTATCGGAAATATGCATTCCCTTCAATTTGTCACCGAGAGCTATGATGTTGTCGTACTGACCGATTTTTCGCGCGGTGCCGTCGATATTTCCGTGGGCAGTGTCCCAGCAAGCGGCAAGCAGAGGGTGATCCATATGGTCGATGAAATCACGAAGCTCGCGTCCCGTGGAAAAATGAGTTGCGTTGCTATCCCAGTTTTCCGTCATTACCGTGATGTTATATTTCTCCATAAGATCGAAAAATTCACGGTAAAACATAGAGTTATATGTGTAAAACTCTTCTTTTGTGAGCTTTCCGTCGGAGCAGGCGTGAACAACTATACGGTCTATGCCGAGTATATGGCATATCTCGATAGAACGGCGAATGGCGCGGATATTTGCGCGATAGGTCTCGTCGTTTTGGTCGTTAAAGGCGTTCATTACGGGGTTGTGAAGGCAGGGAGCGTGCGACACCACGTACTCAATGCCCGCAAAATCTCTTGCCGCGGCAAAATCCTCGGCAAGTCTTTGCCAATCTGCGTCGTTATTACTGAAAAATTCGGGAATATTTCCCGTCTGCTCAAGATTAATATATTTGAATTTGCCGCCTTTAAATTCTCTTACCTTTTCGGCAACCGTATTAACGTAAAAGCTGAAGTCGCCCGTTGAAGTAGCTAATTTCATATATTTTCCCCCATCTTATTTTATGAGTTAATTTTAACACCGAAAGATGCCCCTGTCAAGAGCTTTGGCGCATTATACCAAAATTGTAACAAGGAACAATTTAAACGCATATTTTTGTAGCAGGACTATTTGGGAGGTATGATATGAACAGCGAAAACAATATGGGCTACGGATATATGATCGTCCGTGTGACCACGGCGAGAGGGGCGATCCCTCTTGAAGGCGCAACGGTCACGGTACACAATTACGACCCCGAATTCGAATCGGGCAGTGGGGATATTATTGCGGTCTACACCACGGGAGATTCGGGCCTTACCGAAAGATTCCCTCTGCCTGCGCCGTCGCGAGAGCTTTCCATGTCGCCGGGTAACGGCAAGAGCTACGCAGCTTATAATTTAAGCGTTAGCAAGCCGGGCTACTATCAGCAGTATTATACGGGAGCGCCGGTTTTCGAGGGCATAACCGCCATTCAGAATGCCGATATGATACCCCTGCCCGACAACGGCCAGACCGATAATTTTACGGTAGAGGACAACAGATTTTTTGAGGTAGAAAACCCTTATCTCGAATCGGGTTCTCCCGAGGGGAGGGATAGATAATATGATAGGTCAGAGAAACGTACCCGTAATCCCCGAATTTATTACGGTTCATTTGGGGTCTCCCGATTCCGACGCGCCAAACGTTACCGTTCCCTTCGTGGACTATATTGCAAACGTGGCGTCAAGTGAGATATATCCCACTTGGCCCGAAAATGCCATAAGAGCCAATATGTACGCGCAGATATCCTTTGCCCTCAATCGGATATACACCGAGTATTACCGCACGCGCGGCTACGATTTCGATATTACCAACAGTATAGCTATCGATCAATCCTTCGTCAACGGTCGCGACCTTTTCGATAATATTCAGGAGATAGCAAGAGAGCTTTTTACAAGCTACATAAGCCGTCAGGGTTTTGTGGAGCCGCTTTACGCGCAATATTGCGACGGGATTGAGATCCAATGCAACGGGCTCTCACAATGGGGCAGTGTTTCCCTTGCAGAGCAAGGGCTTTCTCCTTACGAGATACTGACATATTATTATGGCAATAACATCGACATAGTAACAAACGCACCTGTGGGCGGTCAGAGCGCGAGTCTGCCTTCGTCTCCTTTGCAAACGGGAAGCACGGGCGACGACGTAAGAACTCTGCAAATACGCCTCAACAGGATATCCGACAATTATTCTGCTATACCTAAAATAAATCCCCCCTTCGGCGTTTTTTCCTTTGACACGGAAGAAGCGGTAAAGGAATTCCAAAGGGCGTTCAATCTCACCCCCGACGGCATTGTGGGGCGCGGCACTTGGTACACCATTCAGCAGATATATAATAGTGTGAAACGGCTGAACGACCTCAATTCCGAGGGCGTTTCTCTGGAAGAGGTCACTAAACAATTTCCGGGAGTTTTAAGGCAAGGTGACAATAACATCGGCGTCAGCAGTCTTCAATATTATTTAAGCTATCTTTCTGATTTTTACAATTCGATACCCCGCGTTTCGGTCGACGGCATCTTCGGTCAGAGCACCGCCGATGCGGTAAGAGCGGCGCAGAGAGAGTTTGGTCTGCCCCAGGACGGAGTGGTTGGAGAAAACACGTGGAGAGCGATATATAATGCCTACATAGGCATAGTTTCCACTATCCCTTTGAGATACACCGAGGGCAATACCGTACCCTTCCCCGGTGTATTCCTTCGAATAGGCGTCGAGGATGATGCGGTAAGGCTTTTGCAAGAGTATCTGAATTATATATCGAACTACATCACCGGGATACCGCCCGTCAATCCCACGGGATATTTCGGCACGAGGACGCAAGAGGCGGTAGTGGCGTTTCAGAATTATTACGGCATCCCCGCAACGGGAGTGGTAGGCCCCGTGGCTTGGGGCGGTATTACCGATCTTTACAGCGACCTTTATAACGGAAACAGGCTCGGCGAGGGGCAGTACCCCGGATTTGCGGTGGGAGGTTAAGAATGGAGAAAAATATGACACCGAACGATTTTGAGCGCGACGCGATCTTCAATACGCAGACCTATCTGCGCCATCTTACCTTTCACGACGAAAGGCTTGGGGAACAGGGCAGCGTTCCCATAGACGGAATATGGGACAGCGCAACGCGAGACGCGCTGATAAAATTTCAGGAGAGTAGGGGGCTGCCCGTAACAGGCACCGTTGACCGCGCGACCTGGGATATTCTCAAAGCCGAATACGACAGATCGGTGGCGCAAAATTCACCGCCCGCTATGTTGGCGCTATTTCCCCGTTACCCGTCGGGATTCGTTATAAAGCAAGGGGATCGGGGATATCTTGCCGCCACGGTAAACTATCTTTTGAGTCAGCTTGAAAGGCTTTATTTCTTTCCGAGACTTCCCGACGGGGGGAGCAACGTATACGGCGAGAATACCGCCGCGCTTGTACGGGATTTTCAAAAGCGCAATTCTATCCCCGTTACGGGAAACGTAGACCGAGAGACATGGGACGCCATGGCGGTGCAGTATAACCTGTTGCTTGAGTATGAGGAATAATTGATTTTTGAATTTTGATTTATCGGTTAGTTGAACGTTGTCTTTTAAAAAGACAACGCCGTGGAGACCTATAAACCCCAATTTAACTAACACAAAGACGGTTTTGCGCATTTGCGCAAAACCGTCCTTCTTGCGTTTATATTCTCCTGACCTTACCTTCGGGGGCGCGGTGGAGCTTATAGTCCTCTATCACGCGGTCGACCTGTCGGGGCGATTCGGTAGTAAAGAGGAAATGTCTGTCTGTAACCTTTGCCGCGAGAAGCTCTCCCTCTCTGTCCGACATCTGGGTGGGTTGGCTGTTAAGTACGATATTTCTGTGGGGGAATTCACGGACTACGGGGAAGATAAAGCCTCGTCTGTCCTTCATCTCCGCTTTGCCGCGAGCGCAGGTCTCACAACCGCGCTTGTCGCCGTAAAGCTCCTTGATCACGCACTTTTCAAGGGTCATCAGCGGTATTCTTCCATATACTATCGTCGCCTTTGCGCCCTTGATATCGCGCAGCTGGGGCAGCGTCAGCTCCGCAGAAAGCACCACGCTCTCAAAGCCCATATCCTCGAAAAATCCTACCGAATAAGAGTTGCCCACGTTGAATCTGAAGTCGGCGATAAGCTCCAACTTAGGCGCAAGCCTTTTCAAAAGCTCGATCTGACCGAGATTTGTGACGACTGCGTATTTCGCGCCTCTCTCGCATGCCGATTCAACAAGTCTTTCGGCTCTTTGCATTTCCGAATCGAAGATTACCGGTGGCAATACGAATCCGTCGGCATTGGTATCAAATCCGTCAAGGGGCAAGAAGATAAGATCAAAATACTCTCTTGCGCTCTCGGTTATCTGCTCCGCGCTCAAAAATCTACCCACTCGACGCGATTTAGCTTCGTTTTGAGGCATATCTGTTTTTGCATCCTCGACCTTTTGAGGTACGGCGCGGGTCATTTCCTCTTCGAGCGCCGAAATCGCCGCGCGACGGAGCGCATTTAGCTGGGAAATAGGCATCATCAAACCGCTGTCAAGCTCGATTTCAATATTTTGAAGTGCGAAGCATGAATCTCCCAGCTTGGACATACATTTTTTAACGGTAGCCTCGTCTATGGGCGCGTTTATTGCCGCTTGGGGAATCTCACCTTCTGCCGATGCGGCCTTGCCTTTGCAATCAACGGTCAAGCGGCTTGGCTCACCGTTTTTGATAGCTACCGCCATCGAGATCGGCAGTTTTTTCGTTATCTTACTGAATTTCTCACCGTCGCGCGACGCCTGCTTGTCCTCTTCGCTGCGCACGCCGAGCATTTTTCTGCCAACCGTTTCGGTATAATAACCGTCGGAAAATCCTCCTCGCGAAAAGAGGTCGGAAAGCTCTCTTATATCCTCTCCCGTAGCGTTTCTTCCCTCGTCGAGAAGCTTGCGCCATATCTTCGTAACGCCGCGCACGTATTCGGGGGATTTCATTCTTCCCTCGATTTTAAGCGAGGTAACGCCGCTGTCTATTATCTCTCTGACGTGAGATGCCAAAGACATATCCTTCAAGGATAAGGGGTACTTATCCCCTACCCTGCTATCAGCGCTTGCGTAGGGCAAGCGGCAGGGTTGGGCGCAAAGACCTCGGTTTCCGCTTCTTCCTCCTACGAGAGAGGAAAAAAGGCACTGCCCCGAATGGCTGACGCACATAGCACCGTGTATAAATATCTCGACCTCAAGGGGATTTTTGTCCACAAGGGTTTGAATGTCTTTTTTTGAAAGCTCACGGGCGGGCACGATTCTTGAAAAGCCGTAATCGGCAAGAAGTCTTGCGCCTGCGGCGTTATGAACGCTCATCTGTGTGCTTCCGTGGAGAGGCATTTCGGGAAGGCGCGCGTGAATGAGCCTTGCCGCGCCGAGGTCAGAGACGATAAATGCGTCAACCCCCGCCTCTGCCGATTTTTCGGCGGCACGCAACAGTTCCTCGGTCTCTTTTCCGTGGATCATTATATTTATCGTTTGATAAACCTTGACCCCGTAAAGGTGGGCGAGCTTTACCGCTTCACGAAGCTCTTCTTCGGAGAAGTTTTTAGCGTTTGCGCGAGCATTGAAAGAGGCGCCCCCCACGTATATCGCGTCGGCGCCTCCGTCTATTGCCGCTTCGAACGCTTGAAGTGACCCCGCAGGGCTTAAAAGCTCGGGCAATTTTGTATTTTTCATATTATGTATTCCTATCAGATATCGGTGAAGGTGAGAAGGTCGAACATAGAACCTACGCGGCTCTTGCCCGAGTTCTTCTTCTTTGCGGGGGGCGCAGGTGCGGTTTTTGTTTCGGGTACCGCTTCTTCCACTGCCTCCGCAATAGCCGCTGCAGCCGCCTCCTCGGCAGACGCTTCTTCAGCAGCTATTCTTCCCGACTTTATGTCGTCTATCATATTGCGCAGACGTACGTTTTCGGCATCGAGACGGATCCTCTCTCTTTCAAGTCTTTCGCTGTTTCTCTGAACCAATTCCAGCTTTTCGCAAAGATGCTCGAATTTTTCGTTTCTTTCCTCAAGGGTGTCCTTGACCTCTTCAAGCTCTTGCTTAAGGCTGAGTTTATCCGCGCAAAGATCGAGTGCGCAAAGGAGCGCCGCCTCGTTCTTGGTGCACTTCTTGCTTTTAAGAGAGATCTCTCGCATCTTTCTGTCAAGTATGCCGACGATGCGCTCAACCGACTCCTGAGGCGCGTCGGTGATAACGTTGATCTCCATATCGGCAATTGAGAGTGTGTACTTCTGTTTCATATATGTTCCTCCGTATAATTATCGGGTCTGCTCTTTGGCAAAAAAACCGTAAATTTCATTATTTTGAAAATTCTCTTGAAAAAAAGGTATTTTTGTTGTATAATTAGATTAAATATAATCAAAACCGCCTTTTCTATATCTATTATAATACAAATTTATAAATTTTTAAAGTGGTTTTGCAAAATTTTTTTCGAAAGTGGCAGATTTTTTATGAGTTTTTTCAAAAATTGCAAGCGAGTCGTAGTAAAAGTCGGTTCTTCCACGCTTACTCACTCCACGGGCAGACTGAATTTAAGAAGAATAGAAGTGCTTGCCAAAACGCTGTCTGACCTGAAAAATTCCGACAAGGAGATAATTCTCGTTTCCTCGGGAGCCGTCAGCGCGGGTATTGCGAAGGCGGGACTCGGTCACAGACCCGAGTCTCTTGAAGAAAAGCAGGCGATGGCGTCTATCGGTCAGAGCGAGCTGATGAAGATATATGACAGATTTTTTTCTGATTACGGACACAAGGTAGGTCAGATACTTATGACCCGCGACGTCGTTGATAATCCCGTGCGCAGAGTTGCGGCGGTCAACACCTTCAATACCCTGCTTCGAATGGGATGTATTCCGATAGTTAACGAAAACGACGCAGTCTCCACCGACGAGCTTGTGAAATTCGGAGGGAACGACATACTTTCGGCTCACGTGGCAAACCTCTGTGAGGCTGACGTACTTATAAATCTTTCCGACGTTGAGGGCCTTTATGACAGTGACCCGAGAAAGAATCCCGAGGCAAAGCTGGTTTCCCGAGTTGAAAATATCGACGAGATACTTTCCTTTGCGGGCGGCGCGGGCACCGAAAGGGGTACGGGCGGTATGGAGGCAAAGCTTACTGCCGCTAAGATGGTTACCGATAACGGTATACCGATGTTTATCATGAACGGTTCCGATCCCGAGATTCTGTATAGACTTCTCGACGGAGAGATAGTCGGAACGCTTTTCGTGGCGAAAAACCGCTTATAATGGTTTTAAAAACAGTTTTTTCGATATCTAAAGAAAGGAGACTGCGACAATGAACGATATGAAAGCCGCCGAAAAGACAAAGGGGCTTGACGAAGAACTCCGCGAGACTTTTGATGAAAACGAAATTGACGACTCACACCTTGATCTGAGCAGTCTCGGTTCAGATGCGGAAAGCCTTAATATGGACGCTGTAAAAGTGGACGTACGGCCTGATATGCTTTCCGATATTTTCAGCGGAGAAAAAGAAGCCGAAAGCCTATTCGACGAGCCGTCGGAAGCACACTTTGATCCCGAAGCTCTCTTCAATAGCACCGTTTCTCTCATGGAAAGCGGCGAGATGTCCACCGATAGCGGAATAACGTTATTGAATAAGGCGGCGGACGGCGGCTGTATGGATGCTGTTATCTATCTCGGCAAGCTCTATGCCGACGCTTCTCGGATGCATTATAATCCAACCTTTGCGTTCTCTTGCTTTAAACGCGCGCACGAGCTTGATTTGGCAGAAGGCTCATACTACTTAGGTCTCTGTTATCTTAACGGCGTTGGGTGCGATAAGGATCCCGAAACTGCGGTGGATACGTTTATGTCAGGGGCAGAACGCGATAATAACGATTGCATCTGCGCTCTCGGCATCTGCCGCGAGAACGGCATAGGCTGTGATATTGATTACGAAATGGCAGTGATGCTATATACCAAAGCCGCGGAAAACGGCTCTGCCGTGGCAATGAATAACCTCGGCGGCTGTTATTTTTACGGGCACGGGGTATTGCAGGATCGCGAATACGCTACCGAGCTTTATATGCGCGCATCCGAGCTTGGAAATATGAATGCTGCCTGCCGTTTGGGAATTTGCTGTGAAACCGGTATAGGATGTAAGCGGGACGACTCTGCGGCATTCGAACACTATAAAAAGGCGGCAGAGAGCGGAAATGCCATAGCGCTTTACCGTCTTGCTCTTTGCTACGATAACGGTATCGGAACGGAACAGAATTTTGCAAAGGCGTTTTCCTGTTATAACAGATCTGCAAGTGCGGGATGCGCGTCTGCCATGTATGAATCGGGTATGATGAGCAAGAGCGGCAGGGGAACGAAAAAGAGCGCTTCCGCTGCGTACAAGATGTTCGATCAAGCCGCAGAGCTTGGACTTTCCGACGCACAGTGTGAGGTGGGTAACTGCTATCTTGAAGGTATCGGAACCGTAAGAAACGTGGAAACTGCGTATCTTTATTATCTTCGTGCTTTTGAGACCGATAACTGTAACGCAAGCGCCGCTTTCAGACTGGGTCTTTGCAATCTTAAAGGACTCGGAACGGTCAAGGATGAAAAGGTCGCCCTTGAATGGTTCTGCCGAGGTGCGGAACTGGGGTCTGGCGACGCGGCATATATGAAGGGCGAATGCTATTACTACGGCGTGGGCATTGAAAAAAGCCATGAGATTGCCGTGGAAGCATTTTCGGAGGCTATCGAGTATCAGAATTCCGAGGTCACAGCGGCAGCGGCTTATATAGCCCTTGCTGAATGTATGGAAAAAGGTCTTGGAATAAAGAAAAATTTTGAAAGGGCTTTGAGCTTGTATAAATCCGCTTCCGATATGGGAAGCGCGAGAGCAACGTATGAGATCGGACGGCTTTATATGATAGGCGCGGGACAGAAGGGCGACGCCAGATCTGCCAGAACCTACATATTGCGCTCGGCAAGAAACGCTTACGTTCCCGCGATGCTGGCGATAGGTGTGTTTGCCGATGAGGGCAGAGGCGTTCCTCAAAACGCGTCCGACGCCGAAAAGTGGTATACAAAGGCAGTCAGTGCCACGGTCAGGACATCTCCCGAGCTTTACGTTTTTCCCGAAAGATTCCACGAATTGTCAGAGAAAGAGAACAATTTAAAGGTCGAAGCGCAGTACAGACTCGGAATGCTCCTTACAAGACGGGAGCCTTCTGCGAGAGCTTATATGAGAGCCTTTGAAAACATTGCTTTTGCCGCATCGTTGGGTCACGGTAACGCTCAGCTTGAAATATCCAAAATATATCTTCACGGCGGAGATCTCAAGAGCTATTACGAGCTTGCCTATCTTCCCGATGATCCCGAAGACTGTGACGCGGAGCTTGTTGCCGAGAGCGATAATATATCAACGGAAGTGCTCGGAAATGCTATGAACAAGCTCGGTGATGCTTATTTCGACGGTAAGACGTTGCTTAAGAAAAACGAAGTCGCCGCCGCAAGATGCTACAAGATAGCCGCAGAGCTTGGAAACGTTGACGCTTCTTACAGCTACGGTTGGTGCCTCAGACACGGAACGGGTGTAAACGAAAACGATGCCGAGGCGATCAAATGGCTAAAGCTCGCCGCTGACAGAGGAAACGTCAACGCGGCGTACAGCTACGGACTTTGCTGCGAGGAGGGTTCGGGCACCGGTATCAAGAACAGGCGCGAGGCAAGGTCCTATTACAGAAAGGCGGCGTCCTCGGGTCACATTGAGGCAGCGAGACGTTATATGGCACTTTCTTCCGAAAAATAAACCGTAGGTAAAGGTCTTTTCAAAAAGTACTGAAAATTATTTTCTGTATCTTGGGATATCGGAAGAGTTGTAGATACGATATGCCGAGAGACCGAATTTTCGATTAAGCTACCAAAGTCAAAAAAACGAATAAGGAGTAATTGCAACGTGCCTGAATGCGGTTGCGATTACTCCTTTTTGCGTTATTGTATTTAATTTTGCTTATAAAGCTTTGCAAGACCGCCCTCGCTGGTTTCGCGGTAGATGTGAGACAGGTCAATTCCGGTTTGATACATAGTCTCAACCACGAGGTCGAAGGAGATCTTTCGGCTGTCTGAGAGGAAGTTTGCAAGGCTCAGCGAGTTTATCGCTCTCATTGCCGCTACGGCGTTTCTCTCGATGCAGGGTATCTGAACCAGACCGCAAACGGGGTCGCAGGTAAGACCCAGATGATGCTCAAGTGAGATCTCGGCGGCGTATTCTATCTGATCGATGCCCATGCCGAAAAGCTCGGCAAGAGCGGCAGCCGCCATTGAACAGGCGGTTCCGATCTCTGCCTGACAACCGCACTCTGCTCCGCTGACCGAGGCGTTGGTGGCAACTATCTGACCCACAAGCCCTGCCACCGCCAAGGCGCGGACTATATCCTTATCAGAAAAACCGTTTTTCTCCTGCATATAGCAGAGCACTGCGGGCAGAACTCCGCAAGAGCCGCAGGTGGGCGCGGTAACGATAAGACCGCAATCGGCATTCTGCTCACTTACCGCAAAAGCATAGGAACAGACGAGTCTGTTTTCTCTGGTTTGGGGACTTTCGTCTATATGTCTCTGATTATAAAGCTTCTGCGCCTTTCGCTTGACTCCGAGACCGCCGGGAAGGGTTCCCGAATGAGTCAGTCCTTGCCGTATAGCGTTCTGCATGGTGCGCCAGACTTCAAGCAGATACGCGGGAAAATCCTCGTCCTCGTGCGCGAAAACGTAGTCGGAAAGGCGTATGTTCTTTCGCTTGCAGACCTTGGCTATCTCGGTGAAGCTGCTTTTTTTATATATCTCGGCATTGCTCTTTTCTTCGTCCTCGCCAAGTATCTTTATTTCTCCGCCGCCTACGGACATCACGGTCATATCCCCGACCTTTTCTTTCCCGATGTATCCTTTGATATTCAGAGTGTTGGGATGCTCAAGCTCAACGTCGTCGTTACAGAAGTTGACGGCGGTGCGGATCCCCGAAAAGACGTCCAGCATGGCTCTGTCGGTTCCGTGCCCCTTTCCCGTCTTTGAAAGCGAACCGAAAAGCGTGATCTCTATCCTTTCCACGTTAGGATATTTAAGTAAAAACCTTTCGGCGGCGAAAGCGGGTCCCATCGTATGAGAACTGGAAGGACCTATTCCTATTTTATAAATGTTTCTTACGGATTTCATAATTACTCCTGTTTTTTATTATCGTTGACAGCCCGTCTCGTCGACTGCGGCGTCTTCCCTTTTATTCTTTTATATGTTCTCGAAAAGTAATTGGCATCTTCAAATCCACAGCAAAACGCTATTTCGGTCACCGTCATTTCGGTCTTTTTGAGCATCTTTTCGGCTTTATCTATCCGCATATTGTTAAGATACTCCATAGCGGTCTTTCCCGTAACGTCCTTGAACATTTGACAAAAATAGCCTTCGCTGAGATGCGCCGAATCTGCAAGAGTGCGCGTGGTGACGGTCTTGTCGTAGTTTTCGCTCATATAACGGATCGCCTCGTTTACACGATTCAGCTTGTTGACGTGTCCCGAATAGGTATTGTCTCCCAAGGTCTTCGTCGTAAAGTTGCGCAGAAGATAGGAAATAAGAAAATACATATTTCCTTTAATGTCAAGCAGATCAACGGCCTCTCTGCGTCTGTGGCTCTCGTATATTTTTTCAATTATATTCGTTATGTATTCGCTCCTTACCACCTTTTCAAATATAGCGTGATTTTGTTCAAAAAACGCAGGCGGAACGATTATGCATATATAATCACACTGTCCGCCTATCCCGCGATGAAGCTCGTTCCCGTTTATTATTGCCAGATCGCCTTCCCGAAGGGAAAACACGGAGTCTCCGTATCTCAGTCGGCATTCTCCCTTAAACACGTAATGCAATTCGGTGTGCTCGTGCCAGTGCTGAGGAAATCCGTAGTTGTTATCACGGTATACGAGTATTCTTATAGGAAACTGATCGTGCGGTATTTTTTCATACAAATTTATATCGTTTATCGCAATCACGCCCCTCTTATCATATTTGCAAAATGAAAATTGTGCTATAAAACAGTAAAATAGTTATTGACGGATCTTTAATCATATTATATAATAAACTTAAAGACAAGTCAATAGAAAGGACGGTCATTTTTTATGAAAGTTGGAGTACAGACCTTTTTAGGTCCCGATATTAAAGAAAAATTCAAGCTTATGCGCGAGATGGGCTTCGATAATTGCCAGATGACTAACTGGAACAAGGCCCTTCACACCGACGAGATGGCGGAGCTTGTTAACGAGGCTTGCCGCGAATACGGTATCACGATAACCGCCCATTGGGTGGGTTGGAGCGGCCCCTCTGCTTGGAATTTCACCGAAGGCCCCGTAACCTTGGGTATAGTCCCCCGCGAATGGCGTGAGCAGAGAGTGGAGGAGCTTAAGCTTGGTGCGGATTTTGCCAAGAAGATAGGCGTTACCGACGTTATCACTCACGCGGGCTTCCTTCCCGAGTGTCCCACCGATCCCACTTATCCCGAAATACTTGAGTGCCTTAAGGACCTCTGCCAGTATATGAAGGATCAGGGACAGTATTTCCTTTTCGAGGCAGGTCAGGAGACTCCCACTACCCTCCTCAGATTCATTGAAGCTATCGGAACCGGAAACGTAGGCGTAAACCTAGACTCGGCAAACCTTATCCTTTACGGAAAGGCAAACCCCGTCGATGCTCTCGATGTTATCGGAAAATACGTCAGAGGTATCCACGCAAAGGACGGATTTTATCCCACCAACGGCATGGCGCTGGGTCGCGAGGTCAAGGTCGGCGAGGGTAAGGTTAACTTCCCTGTATTCGTCAACAGACTTCGTGAGGTTGGATTTGACGGAAGTCTTACCATCGAGCGTGAGATTTCGGGCGAACAGCAGAGGCTTGACATTATAGAAACAAAGGCTTATCTTGAAAAACTCATAAACGGAGGAATTTAAAATGAGAATAGCGTTAGTCGGAGTTGGAGGAATGGGCAGCGTTCACTTCAACATATATAAAGGGATGAAGGATATTGAGCTTGTAGCTCTCTGCGACGTCCGTATGGATATGCTCAAGGAGAAGGCAGGCGACCTGAAAGTAAATCTCTATTCGGATATGGATGAGATGCTGGCGGCGGAAAAGCCCGATATGGTAGACATCTGCACACCCACCTATCTCCACGTTGAGCAGGCGATAAAGGCTATGGAGGCCGGGGCGCACGTTCTGTCCGAAAAGCCTATGGCTCTGAACGGTAAGGAGACCGAGCTTCTTCTTGATGCTATCAAGAGGACGGGCAAGAGATATATGACCGCGCAGGTAGTCCGCTTTATGAACGCTTACGTTTATCTTCGCGGAGTTATCGAAAGCGGAAAATACGGCAAGCTTGAAAGCCTTGCCATGAGACGCTTCAGCCAGACTCCCATGTGGAGCTGGGATAACTGGTTCCTTGACGAAAAGCGCAGCGGTCACGTGGCTCTTGATATGATGATCCACGACGTTGACTATATGCAGTCGGTATTCGGTGAGCCTAAGGATATTATCGGAATATATCACCCCATGACCGACAATTACACCAACTACGCCTTTGCAAACTACGTCTACGACGGATTTGTGGTTTCGATAGAGGGCGGATGGTACAACGACCAGCAGCTTCGCTTCACTGCGGATTACAAGGCTGCGTTTGAAAACGGAAACCTTGTTTTCAAAGACGGCGTGCTTTACGAAAACAATCAGGCGGTTGACCTTTCAAACACCGAAAAGATAGGCGAGACGGGCATCAACATTTCCAACGTTGACGGCTACGCGGGCGAGATCAAATATTTCATTGAATGTATCCGCAGCGGTGAGCCTAATGAAAAGATCACTGCCGAAAGTGCTCAGGCAACCATAAAACTGGTTGAAAAAACCCTTGCTGCTCTTACGAGAGTTTAACAAACGAAAAATCGGATGAGATTTTCCTCATCCGATTTTTTATTAGTTTTCTTCGAGATAGATAACGATCTTTCTGTTATTTTCACTGCCGATGGAGTTGGTGGAAACGCCCTCGATGTTCTGGATCTCGGAGTGGATGATCCTTCTCTCATAGGGGTTCATAGGCTCAAGCATAACGCTTCTCTTCTGCTTGAGGACCTTGTCTGCCATTCTTCTTGCGAGAGAGCGAAGAGTTTCTTCTCTCTTTGCGCGGTAGTTCTCTGCGTCGACGGTGATCTTTACGTAGTCGGGCTTTACTCCGTTGACTCTCTTGTTAGCCGCGAGGTTTGCAAGATACTGGAGGCTGTCAAGGGTATCGCCGTGGTGACCGATAAGCACGCCTGCGCCCTCACCGGTAATATCGATGAGCTTGCAATCCTTGTCGGAGCCCTCGGCATCCTTCATCTCGACATTAACGTCAAGACCCATATCCTTAACGAGCTGATTGATAAAGTTAAGTGCGAAGATCTCACCCTTGAACGCCGCCTTAGCGGAGATCTTTGCGGGCTGTGCTCCGATACCGAAGAGACCCTTCTTAGGCTCGTCTATAACGGTGTACTCGATCTCGTTCTCGCTGTTTACGCCAAGCTCAACGACTGCGGCTGCAACAGCGTCTGCAATAGTTTTTCCTGTAACGATTATTTCTTTCACTGTAGTGTCTCCGTTTAATTATTTCTTGTCGTCTTTTTTCTTAAAAAGATCGCGGAAGGACTTTTTCTCTGTCTTGTCGGACTCGTCCTTGAGAGACGTGCCGTTTGCCATAGAGGAATCGTTGGTCTTTTCCTCTGCCGCAGCTTCTTCCTTTTCTTCATTTACTACGGGATTGTAGTTTCCGTGCTCGTCGTAGTCCTCGTCATCGATATGATGGAGTGAGCGTACCTTGCCTGCGTTTTCTGACTTCTGGATCTTCTTGGGCTGCTTACCTGCAAGCTCCTTCTCCGCTGCCTTGTAATCCTCCTCGGTAAACTTGGGAAGGGGCATAGCCTTGGAGAGAATGAACTGCTTGACAACTCCGAGAATGCTCTTGAACATCCAGTATACACCGATAGCCGCGGGAACCATAAAGGTAATATATACGCTCATCAGAGGCATCATTACGTCCATCATGGTGTTGGAGCAAGCCTGTTGTCTTTCATCAGCGTTCTGAGTGGGCTGGAAGGAGAGCTTTCTGTTGATTTTCGTGCTGAAGAAGTAAACGACAAAGGTGAGTACGGGTACGAGAAGCAGAATCCAAAGATTGAAATCGGAGCCGAACTCCCAGAACTTGAACTGAGGAATAAGACCGAGATCAATGGGTCCTATTTTAAAGTTAAGGGGACTTGCGACCATACTGTCGATCTTTTCTATAACTGCCGAGGGATCCACGATATATTTCCCGAGTATCTCGTCGGTAAGAGTTCCGTTGGTTCTCATCTCAACGATCTTGTTAAGAAGCTGGATAGAACCGTTGGAGGTAACGCCCTGTCCTTCTGCCTTGACGATGGCGTGCATAACGCGGATAAAATCGTCGGAGCAGGCAAGAACGTATTTCATGGGGTTAACTACTACCCAGTAGAGCACAATGAGTACGGGAAATTGGATGAGCAGGGGGAGACAACCCGCCATAGGGTTGTAATTTTCCTGCTGATAAAGCTCCTGAATCTCCATGGTGACCTTTTGCTGGGTCGCCTGGTCGTTTCTACCCGCGTACTTCTTTCTGATAGCCATTTCCTTGGGCTTAAGCTTTGCCTGCTTGATGGAGTTCTTGTGCTGTTTGATTCCGAAGGGTAGGAATACGACCTCCATAATTATAGCGAAAAGGCAAAGGGTGATAATATAGTTGTTGGTACCGAAAGTCAGATATTTGGTTATCCAATTGAGGGCTACACCGATCCACGAAAGAAGAACGTCAATAAATCCGGTGCTTGTCTCCATAGAGACCTCAAGCTTTTCGGTAGGCGCGTTATCGCCTTCTACAACGGTTTCTGCTTCGGGGTTTGCAAGATTGTCGAGCTGAAGAGAATCGTCAATACGTATATTGCTCGATCCGCAGCTTGCAAAAGCAAGAGTAAGGACGAAGCAGAGGGAAAGCAGAATCGCTATCCTTGTGATAATTTTCTTGTTCATTACGAATTTAGTCCTCTCGTTTGTTTTATTGTGTTTTGGACTTCTCTTTGCGGTCTTTAAGCGGAAGATCGTAAAAGAATACAAATCTTTTATTTGCCAAATAACCGCTGTCATATACATTTTCTCTTATCTCCGGACCGATTTTCGGATTGCGGAGTCCGCTTCTCGGAACCGGATCGTATCCACCGGGACAGAACGGCTGACACCTGAATATGCGCCAGACCGTGAGAAGAGTTCCCACAAAAAAGCCACGTTTCTGATATGCCTCAAGGGCATAGGCTGAGCATGTAGGCGTAAACCTACAGCACGGTCTTCCTTTAAGCGGAGACAGGAATTTGCGGTAAAAGCGAACCAATAATATACATACGTATTTCATATTTCGGTTCTTTGCGTGAGGCTCTGATCGAACATTTCCAGCTTTTTAAAGGCGTATTTCAATTCCCTTGCCACCTCGCCGCTCTTTACACCGATTATTTCGGGCTTTGCGCTGATGACTATAAGAAATCCCTTTTTAAGCGAATCCTTGTGGGGATAATACGCCGCGCGGATAACTCTCTTTGCGCGACTGCGCTTTACCGCGCCGCCCACCTTCTTCGAGACCGAAAGTCCCAAGCGGTTGACGACTATTTTCTGCGGGTGCTCCTTTTTCAGCCTTCCCGCGTGCAGGTCTTTGAGAACGTACACGCAAACGTATCTGCCGAAAAAGTGCTTTCCCGAGCGATAAGCCTTGTTATAGAGATGATGCTCCTTGATTGCGGGAAATTTCATTCTTCTACCTCATAAATTGTGTTTTTTTCGTCGTTCTTCCGTGTCATAGCTTCCGTCAAATTGTTAAAAATCCCTCTTTTTTGCGGCGCGGGGAGAGTCGCCCGAAAAGATCTCTAAAACGCTAAAAACCCCGATGCCCTTACATACAAGTGAACTTGACTTGGGTCATCGGCGGTTTTTATTCTTTGCCAATCTGTTTAAAACAAGACGTTTAAAACGAAGTGATTAGTGGGTGAGTCTCTTTCTACCCTTTGCGCGGCGTCTCTTCAAAACGGCTCTTCCGTCCGAAGTCTTCATTCTCTTTCTGAAGCCGTGCTCCTTTTTTCTCTGACGCTTTTTAGGCTGGTAAGTTCTGAGCATTTGCTGCACCTCCTTAAGTGATAATCGGAAGCGTTTGCACGGTTCGCGGCGCGAACCGAAACGGCAAAAACGCCGTTTTTTACGCTTTTACACAATGACATCGTATATTATACACGATACTTGCGGCTTTTGTCAATAGTTTTTTGAAATTTTTCTTGATTTTTTCAAAATATGTTTGATTTTTCAAATTTAACATCTGTTTTTTTTGCGTTTTTTGACTATTATTCGGGTATTTTTGAAATTATTCTTCTATAAATTATAATAAAGAACACGGCACTTGCGATAACCGACATGATCTCCGCGACGGGGAACGCCCACCATACCACGGTAATGTCACCCGTAAGCGAGAGCAGATAAGCTATGGGGATAAGCACCACCAGCTGTCGGGCTATAGACACGAACATCGAGTAGATGCTCTTTCCGAGCGCCTGAAATACCGAACCGATGATAATGCAGAATCCCGCAAAAACGAAGGAGAGCGAAATGATCCTCAAGCAGGGTACGGCGATGGAAAGGCTTGCCTCGTCCGACATATTGAAGAAGCCGAGAAGCGTCTCGGGAAAGATCTGGAATGCAAGAAGTCCCAGCGCCATATATCCTACGGCGTATGCAATTCCGAGAATTACGGTTTTGACCATTCTCTTTCGCTTCTGCGCGCCGAAGTTGTACGCCACGATGGGAACTATGCCGTTATTAAGACCGAATATCGGCATAAATATGAAGCTTTGGAGCTTGAAGTAAACTCCGAAGGAGGTCTGAGCCAGTTTGCCGATTGTATGTTCCGTGCCTGCCGCGATCTCGGTAAATCCGTCCAGAATGATATTGAACAGCACGTTCATAACCGAGCCTATGGATGCCATAACGATAGAAGGCACTCCGATAGCGTATATTTTTCCGATGATATTTCCGTCGGGCTTGAAGCGGCGGAAGGTGAGGTGTATTTCTTTATTGAATCTGCGGTTAAGAACTATAGCCAGCGCAAATGCGGCGATCTGACCGATAACCGTAGCTATTGCCGCGCCCGTGATCCCCAGACCGAATCCGAAATTCAGGAAACCCGTGTTAGGAATAATGCTTCCGATACCGTTTTCAAAAATAAATATGGGGTCGAGGATTATATTTACGATAGCTCCCGTTCCCTGCGTGATCATGGCGAGATAGGTCTTGCCCGTGGAAATCATAAGCCTTTCCATAACGATCTGCCCGAATATACCGAAGGATAGTATGAAGCAGACCGAGAGATAGTCGACGCCGAAGCCTATGACTCGGGCATCGTTGGTCATCCAGCCCATATAGGTCTCTATGCAGGTAAAACCGAGTATCAGAAATACTATATAACTGCAAAGGGCAAGAAAAACGCCGTTTGCGGCAATTTTATTTGCTCTGTCGTATTCCTTTTCACCGAGACTTTTTGAAAGCAGCGCGTTTATTCCGACTCCCGTTCCCGACGCCACGGCTATCATAAAGTTCTGCGCCGCGAAAGCTAAAGATATGGCGGTAAGCTCGTCGGGGGTATCCGAGATCCTTGCGACGTAAAGGCTGTCTACGATGTTATAGAGTGCCTGAACCAACATCGACGCAACCATAGGAAGTGCCATGCTTATAAGCAATCGGTTTACGGGCATCGTGCCCATTTTGTTTTCTGCAGGAGCGGAAGCCTGCCCCGAGTTTCTTTTTTTGAACATTTTATCTCCTATTAATTTATATTAATACGCTTTTTTCGACAAACAATGATTATGATATCATTTTTTGTCTCCGATGTCAATAGGCAGAGAGCCCAAAAGCATTCTTTTTTGGATTTTTACAGATTATTTCTCTTTTCTCTTGCTATTTTTATGAGAATTTGTTATAATAAGCTTAAAGTACAAAAAGGAGGGTGACTATGGAGATCATCAAAGAATCCGATTTCAGAAAAGAAATAAAATCGTCGCCGAGATCGGGATATCTCTTTTACGGCGAAGAGGATTACATGAAGTCCTTCGCTATCAAAACCGCCGTCGATGCGATCTGCCCCGACCCTTCCTTCGCGTTTTTTAACGAGATCCGCCTCGATTCGCTTACGTATTCTCCCGAAGCTCTTCTCGACGCGCTTATGCCCCTGCCTATGATGGCTGAAAGAAAGCTGGTACTTGTGACGGGTCTTGATTTCGGTGCGATGAGACAAAGCGAGATCGACAATTTGGTGTCGGTGCTCTCTCAGCTTGAGGACTACGATTATAACACGCTTATAATCAGCACGGCATCCGACCGATTTGACGCAGGCAGGTCACCCAAATCCCCCTCCGCGCTTTTGAAACGTCTGGGCGAATATCTCGTTCCCGTCAATTTTGAAAAGAATACCCCTGCGAGGCTTACTGCTTGGGTCGGCAAGCATTTTGAGCATAACGGAGTCAAAGCATCTCCCGCGGTCTGCTCTGCGGTCATCGACTATTGCGGCAGAGATATGTTCAATTTGTCAAGCGAGACCGACAAGCTCTCTTTTTACGTCAGAAATCAAGGCAGAGATCAGGTATCCCTCGAGGACGTAAAATATGTCTCCACCCCCGCCGCCGAATACAACGCGTTTGCTTTTACCAACGCTATCGCGGCGAGGAAAAAGGACGAGGCGCTGGAGATACTCAGCGATATGAAGATGCGGAGAGTGGAGCCTGTGGTGGTTATGGGCGAGATCTCAAAGACGGTTTGCGATATGGCTTCGGTAGCCACGCTGAAGGCTGACGGACTTACCGTTAAGGAGGTCTCCGAGGTGCTGGGCATTCACGAATACAGGGTTTCTTTGATGTTTCAGAGCAACGTGAGAGCCGATATGTGCAAGAATCTTATTGCCCGTTGCAGGGCGGCTGACCTTGAATTGAAGCGTTCTTACGACGGATATGCCGCTATAGAACGGCTAATTTGCACGATCTGATCGGGTTTCTTTATTGCGGTAAAGAAATTTGTGCACTTTGACAGCGCGATTTCAAGAAGTTTTCCACAGTTTCAACAGAGATTTCAACAGAAAACCCCTAAAGTATAAGGGCTTTTTGAGTTTTCCACATCCTCTCACTTTTTTTGATCCGTGAAGTGCTTCCGTTCTCAAACCCTTTTGCGGCAAGGCTTTAGCGCTATTGTGCGTTTTTTTGACACTTTTCGAATAAAAGAAGGCAAATCGCCCAAGCTATGATAAAATAAGCCTGTTTTATTATGATATTTTTCTATTGACATTTTATTTGTGTTGATATATAATAAAAGCGTAAGATGTCCTAAGGACAAATTAATTAAAAAGAAAGGAATACTGAAATGACATTTAATATCAAGCTCAAGGAGATCAATGACGTTTATAAGCTGGTAAACATTCTCGTTGGATTTGAAGGAGACGTAGATCTTGAATCCGGAAAATACAAGGTAGACGGCAAGTCTATTCTCGGTATTTTCAGTCTTGACCTTCGTCAGCCTATTAAGGTTACTTACGAGAATGCAGACGGAGCAGACAAGCTTCGCGAGAGCCTTAAGGATTTTATCATCTGATAAGCTTTGTGAATTTTGAAATATCATTGACCGTTGGCGGGGATCTTATGCCCCGCCCTTCGGTTTATTTTAGCTTTGTTTATTAAAGGAGGACGTTTATGAATCACCTTGACACAATTGCCGCAGTCAGCACCCCGTACGGTAAGGGCGGTATCGCCGTCATCCGAGTATCGGGCGTGGATGCAGTATCGGTAGCCGCAAAGGTTTTTGAGCCGGCTTCGGGCAAGCAGCTTGCAAACGTGGAGAGTGCTCGCGCCGTATACGGCAACATATTTGAGTCCTTCGAAAAAGAAAAACGGCAGATAGACGACGGAATTGCCGTGATCTTCCGCGCTCCCCGTTCCTTTACGGGAGAGGACACAGTGGAGATCTCCTGCCATGGAGGAGTTCTTATTACAAGAAAGGTGCTTACCGCTCTGCTTTCTGCGGGAGCAAGAATGGCTATGCCCGGAGAGTTTACGAAGCGCGCGTTTATCAACGGCAAAATGTCGCTGACGAGCGCGGAAGGTCTTGGCGACCTTCTTGAAGCCCAGACCGACGAGCAGATAGTTCTGGCAAGATCGAATATGAGAGGAACGCTTTCGGGTGCATCGAAGGAGATATACGATTCTTTGGGCGACGTGCTTGCGGCGATATTTGCGCACATTGATTATCCCGATGAGGATCTTGCCGACATAAGCCGCGACGATATGCTCGCTATTTCGAGAGAAAATCTTTTAAAGCTTAAAAGGCTTGCGGATACGTATTCTACGGGACGCGCCGTTGCCGAAGGTATTCCCACGGTTATTCTCGGGCGTACCAACGCGGGCAAAAGCTCTATATATAATAAAATAGTAGGAAGAGATGCGGCGATAGTCACGGACATTGAGGGCACTACCCGCGACGTGCTGACCGAGACCGCAAAGCTTGGCAGAGTTATTCTTCGTCTTTCCGATACTGCGGGACTTCGCGAATCTGAGGACAGGGTTGAAAAAATAGGAATAGACCGCGCCCGAGTTGCGGCACGCGACGCCGAGCTTATCCTTGCGGTATTTGACGGAAGCCGCCCTCCCGACGTAGAAGACAGGGAGTTCGTTTCCTATCTTTCAAGTCTTAACGGGGTCAAGATAGCGGTAATAAATAAGCAGGATCTCGGCTTTTGCTCCGAGCTTGACGGACTTTTGGACGGAATGGATGCCGTCTGTCACGTTTCTGCGGAGAAGGGCGAAGGGTTTGACATCCTTGAAAGCGCGGTTGAAGCGCTTTATATTGACCGTAATCTCGATATGGGCAACGACGCCATAATATCCAATGCCAGACAGATGGCGGCGGTGGCATCGGCTATGGAAGCTCTTGAGATAGCTATTGAAGCTATAGAGGGTGATCTGCCTCTTGAGATATGTTGCGCGGAAGTGGAAAACTCTATGTCAGCTCTCGGCGAGCTTGACGGCAGAACCGTTTCAGAGGATATAGTTTCCCGAATATTCGCTAATTTCTGCGTGGGAAAATAAGTAATATAAACAGATAGAAGGAAAATTAAATGAAAATTCTGGCAATCGGCGACGTGGTTGGCGTAAGAGCGATCGAGCATTTAAAAAAGTCGCTCTGGCAGCTCCGCGACAAATACTCAATAGATTTTGTGGTGGCGAACGGTGAAAACGCGACCGAGATACACGGGCTTTCGTGCAGCGACGCACAAAAGCTGCTGGACACGGGTGTTGACCTTATTACTATGGGAAACCATACTTGGTCAAAGCGTGACCTTTACCCTTTTCTTGACGCAAATCCCGAGAAAATAATCCGCCCTGCCAACTTCCCCGGTTCATCTCCCGGATGCGGTTATACGACCGTTGACGTCTGCGGTTACAGGGTGCTGTGCATCAATGCTCAAGGAGTTGCATTTATGGAGCCTCTTGCCGATCCGTTTGAAGCAGTGGAATATATACTCGCACGCGAGGAGGGTGAATACGACGTTTCTCTTTTGGATTTTCATGCCGAGGCAACCAGCGAGAAGTATGCTATGGCAAGGGTATTTGACGGAAAGCTCAATATAATTTTCGGCACTCACACCCACGTTCCCACCGCGGATCTGCAAATTCTGCCCGGTGGTACCGCATACGTTACCGACCTTGGAATGACGGGCCCCGATAACGGCATTCTCGGAACCGACGCTGACCGAGTCCTTCGCAAGATGTGTGAGCATATGCCGTCTCAATTTATAGTTGCAGACGGAAATATCCGTGCGGACGCAGTGCTTTTTGAGCTTGACGATAAAAAAGTGACAAAGCTTACAAGATTGAAGTTCTGATAATACGGTGTTTCAAATTTTGATTTATCGGTTAGTTGGACGACACCCTAAATCGTAGGGGCGGTCAGCGCAGAACCCCCAAAGCTCGGCTACGCTCGCTTCGGGGAACCCCACGCGCGCCCGCCATGGCGAACATTCAATAATAACGTTCACGGGGCGTCGA
>JAZMZI010000150.1:0-24905 GCA_045585895.1 Eubacteriales bacterium | reverse complement strand
AACTGTATCGTAAACTGGTACACGACAAAATCAGCAAGGAGTATTTACTCCGTTCTTCCCGACCACAGACCTATGTCCGCCCCCTTCTGGGCAAGCGAGCCTCAGCACACCTCGGGCGGTGAGCACGGCTTCCTTGAATATACAGACTCCGAGGGCAATTATAGCGCAACCGAAAACGTCAAGAACGTTATTACCTCTTACGGTCCTACCTATGCCGAAATCGTTATGGACTATATCTCCGACGACGGCAAGATCAAGGTCAGCTACACCCATATGGAGATGCCTCAGACCGACGAGAACAGAACCTACTACGAAATGAAGTACACTGTCCTCTCCGACGTTACAATCAACGATTTCAAGAACGATCTTCAGTTCTATTCCGTAGGCTCAAACGACCCCACGGGTACCTATACAAGAGTCGGTTATCTTAACGAGAGCAACGAAAGCGCGGTTGCCGCGGCTATGACCTCGGGCAACAAGGCGCAGTACGTTCTCGGCGACGAATGTCCCTATTTCTCATACTTCGATATGGATAACGCCACCTCTCAGCACAATCAGCCCAATAACGGCGGATATTCCAACGTAGCGTTCCTCGTTTACAATTCCGATTTCACTATGGGCGGAGAAAAGGTAACTCCCAATTTCGTGGTCAACGACCTCGGCGGCAGAGTTGCTATCTCACTGAACCTCGGAAAGGTCGAGCTTAAGGCGGGCGATACCTTTACTATCAACGCCATTCTCCTTCCTTGGGGAAGCCAGGAAATGGAAGGACTTTACGACACTTTTCAGGACAAGAACGTCCGTGACGTAAGACAGAATACCCTCCTTGACCCCATTACCGCAACTCCTATAGCAGACCCAACCCTACAGAATTCCGAGATAACTACGGCTCGCGTCGAGGAAAGCGTATTCCTCCCCAGAGTTGAGACCACAAACGGACAGGAGGCTGTATTTACCCTTACCGGCGGCGAAAACAATCAGACCGTGAGAGTTGACGGCTTCACGAAGCTTACCGACCCCAAGATTTATGAGCTTAAAAACGGCAAGTGGAGCCTCTATGAGGTCTGTTCGGCTCTTACTCCCGACACTAACGGCGACGGCTACAGCTACGACGGCTACGGTGTATATTACGACGGCGAGACCGACACCGACACCTTCTCCTATACCTTTGTAGTTGATATGAGCGGCGACGCCGAAAGAACCTTCAAGGTAGTGGCAAACGAAGATTTTGACGGCTGGGAGACCACCGTGGCGGACGCTCAGGTAAGCAAGGGAATGAATCTTATCTTTGACGGAAAGGATCTCCATACCGCAACGGCAGGCTACGGCCCCAACTTCGGCGGAATAGAGCTTAACCCCGTGGCGGAAGAATTCGACTACGTAAGATATACCAGCAAATCCTCGGGAGAATTCTACTTCTACCTTTTCGATGATATCGATTCCGATATCATCACCGGTAACTATGTAGTAATAAAATACAGAACGGTCAACAAGACGAAGGCAAATTGGATGGAGATATATACCGCCACTACTGACAATAGCGCGGGCGGCAGCTCCTATCCCATCGGCGGAACTCCTACGATAAAGGACGACGAGTGGCACCTTATGATAGTCGATATCGCCGCGTACGGAAGAAATCCCGACAGAGTAGTAAGGGATGAAAACGGCGCTCTGCGGGCAAAGCACCTTCGTATCGACGTCTTTAACGAGATGAAATCTGTTGAAAGCTTCGATATAGCCTATATCGGAATGAGCGACAGCATAAGCGAGATATTCGAGTACGAAAAGTATCTTACCGAGGCAACCCTCGTTACGGGCGAGAAGATAGGAACGACAATATACGAAAGCGGCTACGATAAGGCGACTCTGACCGTTGGTAATCCCACCGTTAATCCCGACGCGCTCTTCCTTGTTCCCGTAACGATCGAGAACAACGGAGGCTTCTCCTACCTCGAGCTTATCCCCGAATACGACAGAGATAAGTTTACCTTTATGGGCTTCTTAAACGGCGACGTTGCAAACGGTCTCACTATCAGCGGAAACAGACTGATCTGGAAGAACACGACTGATTGCGATGCCGAGGACGGAACTCTTGTAAATCTCGCGTTCAAGCCCAAGGTCGTGCTTGACGAGGATACGCCTTACGAGTTTAGCGTCAAGATAGTAGACGCCAACAAGATAAGCGGTGCGGGCTTCAATTACAGCGTAGAGGCGGGCAGCGTTACCTTCAAGACCTTTACCTACGGTAACGTAAACGGCGACGTTGACGGAGGAGAGAATAAGGTTACGAGTACCGATATAGTTGCCTTGAGAAAGTATATCGTAAAGGAAGACGGCGCAACCGTAGGCGCGGGAGCAGACGTAAACTGCGACGGAATCATTAACTCTAAAGACATTGTTCTTCTTCGCAAAAATTTTGCGAATTATAATTACGATACGGGCGAGAGCAGCGTAGTGCTCGGACCTCAAATAGATAGTTCATCGAGGGATTAATTATGAAAAGATTATTAGCAATTATTCTTTCTGCTTTGATCGTGATTGCGGGCGTATGTCCCGCAGTCGCGGCTTCAACGTCGGATACTTTGACGATCTCAGCCTCAAAAGCAACGGGAGAAAGAGGCGAAACGGTGACCGTAACGCTTTCTGTGGAAAACAACCCCGGATATGCGGCGCTTTTGCTTACGATACCCGAAACAAAGGGATTTGAACTTGTGAGCGCGGTCAGCGGCAGCGGAATGGGAAGTTTTACCCAGAAAAAGAATATGTTATGGGACTCCGCAAATAATATAACTAAGACGGGCACCCTCGTTACTCTCACCTTCCGTATAGGCGAAGATGCGGAGGCAGGTGAAAATACCGTTCGCGTTAACGTTATTGAGTGTCATAACGATGCGTTGAATAAGGTTAAATTCGTCTCGGAAAATATAGTCATTACGGTTTTGGGCGATCCATTGCCTACTACCGAAACCGAAACTACGGCTGAGATCGAAACCACTCCCGTCACCGAAAGTGAAACGACTTCCGCGACCGAAAGCGACACCGCAGACGTCTCCGAAGGTGAAACGACCGTCGTGACCGAAAGCGACACCGCGGACGTCTCCGAAGGTGAAACGACCGTCGCGACCGAAAGCGACACCGCAGACGCTTCGGAAAGCGAAAACTCGTTCGTCACAGAAGAAACGTATGACGGTGTAAATGAAAGCGAAACGAATACGGTTACCGAAAGCGAGACCGATAAGGCGACCGAAAGCGAGCCTGAGGCAGATTACGGAGACCTTTTAAAGATAATTCCCACAAAGGCAACCGGAAAGAGAGGAGAGACCGTTACAGTTTCTCTCGATATAAAAAATAATCCCGGTTATGCCGTTTTGGTCATTACGGTGCTTCAAGCAAAAGGAATAGAACTGGTGAATGTTGAAAACGGCGAAGACGTCGGCAATATAACCAAGGGAACCAATTTGGTATGGGATTCTATCGATAACGTAACCAAGACGGGTACGCTGGTTACGCTGACGTTTAAAATCACAAGCGAAGCAGATATCGGCAATAATACCATTGAGATAAAAGCGAGAGAGTGTGTAAACGCCGATTATGAAAGCGTTGACATTGAGATCGATCCCATTGTGATTACCGTAAGCGAAGACGGTTCTTCGAATTCCGATTTGAACGATAACTTAAACGGTTGCGCGGGATGCGAAGGATATGCGGGCATATCGGTCTTTGCCGTCACTCTGCTTGCCGCCGCTTGGTTTACGTTCAGAAAAAAAGATGAAATTTAAAGGTTAATCCGCCGAATTTTTCGACAGTCTGACCGCCGAATTTTTTTCGGCGGTTTTACTTTTGCAAGAAATGCAATTTAACCTGTAATTTGCCGCGAATGGAATCCGCGAATGGAATTTTGGCAAAAATATTGACAACAATATTTTTATATGATATACTGATTGTTAGAGTTTGTTTTCAGGAGGCAAGAATTAATGCTTTTAATCAATGTTATTTTGTTTGGAATCGGACTTTTCCTTTTGATAAAGGGAGGAGATTGGTTCGTAGACGGTTCTACGGGTATAGCGCACAGATTCCATATCCCCGAGATACTTATAGGTGCAACGGTCGTTTCTATAGGCACTACGCTCCCCGAGGTAATGGTATCTTTTACTGCGGCGCTTCAGGGATCGGGAGAGACCGCTTACGGTAATGCGGTCGGTTCAATAATCTGTAATACCGCGCTTATCGCCGCTCTGACCGTTGCTATAAAGCCTTCAAAGGCTGACAAAAAATCACTGCGCTTTCCCGTATTTTTCTTCTTCGGCGCGGCAGTGTTCTACGCGGCGATCGTATACGCAAGAAGATATTTTGATTGGTGGGTGGGAATAATTCTGCTTTGCGGATTCCTCGCATATATGACGGTTCAGGTGGTTCAGGCACTTAAAAACAGAGAACCCAAAGAAGAGATAACCACCGATCTTGTGAACGATGTTCTCGACGACCCCGTAGCTGACGAAAAGCAGAGCCCCTACGGAGACTTTATTTGGTTCGTCCTCATAGGCTCAAGCCTTATCGTGGCTCAGGTGCTTCACGTTGTCAACGTTCTCGCAAACGGCGATGCTCTTGGCGTTCTCCCCGAGGAGATCACCTTCGGCGCGCTTATGAACACCTATTATATCGTCGGAATTGCAGGCGTTCTGCTTCTTGGCATAGGTCTCGTTAAGCTTTTCAGCAAAAACAGGATCGAAATAATCAATTCAAACGTTATTTATATGTTTTTCGGTGCCGTTACTATCGCTATCGGCGCGACCGCGCTCGTTGATAACGGTCAGATCATTGCAGAGGCTATGGGTGTTCCCGAGGCTGTGATCGCGCTTACGTTTATCGCGCTCGGAACCTCTTTGCCCGAGCTTGTAACCGCCGTAACGGCGCTGGTCAAGGGTCATAGCGCACTTTCTCTCGGTAATATTATAGGAGCAAATATCTTTAATTTGGTTTTGGTAAGCGGCGCGGCAATTTCGGTTGGCGGATTCCCGATACCCGAAGACAAGACGCTCTGGGGACAACCTCTTACGCTTGTTTTGGATATGCCTCTCGTTTTTATCGCTATGGGTATTCTTACTATCCCCACCGTTATTCGCGGCAAGCTGGCGCGTTGGCAGGGAATAGCGCTTCTCGTGCTTTACGCTGCGTTCTGCACGGTGCAGTTCCTTCCTATTTAATTAATAAAAAGAGCAGTCTCGGCTGCTCTTTTTCTCTTTAATTATAAAAAGATTTTGCCATTTTAGATATTTGTTCACAATTTTAACAGAATATTTTAAAATTGCCATGCGATAATTACCATTTATTTACAAATAATGGTTTATTTGTCGTGCTTTTTGTGCTTTTACAGCGCGTTGCTAAAGTGCTTAGACTCGTTGGATTTGTCCTTATACAAAAAGGATTTTTTTGTGATGTCCCCAAAAAGCAGAACTTAAGTTCGAGACTTTTTTCAGTAAAATAAACAATGGATTGTGTGAATATTTGTGTAATGTGTTGAAAAAAAGCTTTTTACATTGACTTTTAGACCAAAAGAGTGTATAATGTTATTAATAATGGGTTGAATTTTTTTGATGTAAAATTCAGTTAAAAATTTTGTTTCAGAGGTAATCAAATGACGCATTTAGTTTCTGCTGCGATCGCCTTGGCATTTGCCGCGGCGATGGTAGGTGTATTCGTATTGCTAAAGCATTTTAAAGTCAATATTACGAATGTGATCAAACCTTGCGGCGCCGTATTGTTTTTGGTGACTTTCGTAAGGTATTTATGGAAGCAGCCCGCAATATATAACGTGATGGGTCTGGATAGCTTGGAGTCGCCTTTTAACACTCTTGAAGCAACCGATCCCGCCCTCACCGCCTTTGCGGTGTTGCTCGTTTGGTTTTCCTACGCTGCAATATTGACAACGGTACTGAGCGCATTTTTCAATTTTAAGACTCTCCGTCGTATTGTTAATCTGTTTTCTTTGCCCGTCTTTGCAGTGATACTGATATGCTATGAGACCTACGGTATCGCAACTCTCGGCATCGAAGGCTTTGATTTTTCAAATACGCGTTTCTGGATAATGCCTTTCGAGATCGGACTTGCAATTGCGATCGCTGTAGGTAATATTATTGAAGAGAAGAGATTCGAGGTTCCGAAAAAGTGGAGCGAGGTCGGCAATTTCTTCTACGGACTTTTCTTCGCGGTTCTGGTCATTATGCCTTGCTACGTGCCTCAGGCATTCTTTCATAGCGTTGACAATAACCTTATAAGGCTTTTGGATTTCACTCCCGAGCACAGATTGATGCTCTATTTTGCGGTAATAATTCCGATAATTATATTCCAATTGCTTAAGGATAAGCCTGTTGAGGTCAATAGGTGCATACTTATCTATATGTCCCTTGCAATGTTGTGGATATACATCGGCAGATGGGAGCTTCCCGAGTTTGCCGACCCGACCAATCTTCCTTTACACCTTTGTAACACCGCAATGTTCCTGTATCCGCTATGTTTGATATTCAATCTTAAAAGGTTGTTTAACTTCTGCTTGTTTATCAACGTACTCGGAGCGCTGTTCGCTATGTTCCTACCGCACGAAATGTCAGACATCAGTGCGATCGGAACCGAAAGAATATCGTATTGGGTAAACCACTACGCGGCGTTCTTTATGCCTCTGCTTATGGTCTCGCTTAAGGTTTTCAAGCGTCCAAAGTTCAAGCAGTGGATATACGCGATAATTGCCCTTGTGGTATATTATTTCTCGATGCTGTTTACCAACTCGTATCTTTCGGGAAAAACAGGCAAAGAGGTCGACTTCTTCTTTACGAACAGTGATTTTATAGTATCCAACCTCGGAAAATGGGCGGAAAAAACGAGAGAATTCACTATAACCGTTCAGTTTGACGGCGTGGATATGGTGTTCTATCCCGTATATCAGGCGATATTTATCGGTACTTACCTCGTACTTTCGGTATTGGTGTGGTTTGCACTGGGAATGCTGTTCACCGCACTTGATGCCGAGGAAGACAGAAGAAAAAGAGCAAAGGATTATAAGAGAATGAAAAAGGATCTTAAGAAATATTTGGGCGGCAGACCCGCAACCGAAGCATTGAACGGAGATGATTCTCCCAGTCTCGTTATCCGTAATTTCTCAAAGAGATACGGAAGCAATAAGCATTATTCCGTAAAAGACGTTTCCTTTGAGGTCAAGGGAGGAGAGATCTTCGGATTCCTCGGTCCCAACGGCGCGGGTAAGTCTACCATTATTAAAAGTATGGTTGGAATACAGACCATCACATCGGGAAATATCGAGATATGCGGATACGACGTTGAGAAGCAGAGCGTTGCGGCAAAGATGAATACCGCGTTCGTTCCCGACCACTACGCGCTTTACGAAAACCTTACGGGCAGAGAATACATAAACTACATTGCCGACCTTTACGGAGTAAGCAAGGCAGACAGAGATGAAGTCATCAACAAGTACGTTGAGGCATTCCAGCTCGTAGGAGCTTTTGATAACCAGATGAAGACCTACTCTCACGGTATGAAGCAGAAGATCACCATTATGTCTGCTCTCGTTCACAATCCTAAGGTATGGATTCTCGACGAGCCTCTTACGGGTCTTGACCCCACCAGTATCCACGAGGTCAAGGAGTGTATGAAGGAGCACGCCGCAAAGGGTAATATCGTATTCTTCAGCTCTCACATTATCGACGTTGTAGAAAAGCTCTGCGATAAGATCGCCATCATCAAAAAGGGTCAGCTCCGCGCGTATACCTCGCTCAAGGATCTTAACGAGCAGGGAATAGAGCTTGAGCAGTATTACCTTGACATAATTTACGACGGACAGAATGACGAGCACGTGCCCTACGTAGAGGGCGAGGAGGAGTCAAAAGCATGAAAAGCCTCTACATCCTTGTAATGATGCAGCTCAAGGAACAGATGAATTTCAGCCGTCCTAAGGACGAAAAACTGAAATTTTTCCACGCGCTGCTGGGAATAGTAGGCCCGATAGCAAAGTTTGGTATAGTTGCTGCCTTTTGCTTTGCATTTATGTATGCAGGCGCGACATACCTCAATATGGGCGGTAGCGGAAACTACATTCCCGACAAAACTATTTCTTGCGTATTTATAGTAATGATGTTTATGGCGATTATCTCGTGTACCGTAGGACTTACCAAATCTTTGTACTACGCAAGAGATAATTCCGTATTGCTAACGCTGCCTTGTACGCCTATTCAGGTGTATCTTTCCAAGCTTATTATATTCTTCTTCTTTGAGATAAAGAGAAACTTTTCTTTTCTGGTACCTATGTTTCTCGCGTATTATCTGCACAGAAATATAGACCCCAGCAATTTTAAATTTATCGAAAGCCCCACTTACGACAATCTTGCTTTTTCTATCCTGTGGATGCTTTTGTGTATCGTAGTTTTGTCTCTCGCTACCGTTGCGATAGGCGCGATACTGTCAATACCTACGATGTGGATCGCAAACTTCTACAGACAGCATAAAAAATTGCAGATCGCATCCGTCGTGGTAACGGTAGCTGTGGTTGCCGCAGGATTTTTGGCAGTTTTGTTCTTTATATCTCAGCAAGAGGATATCGATATTGCGCGCGACTGGCAGAAGATCTATCCCGTAATCGATGATTTTACAAGAAATGTTTATCCCGAAAAGTTCAGAGTATTTTATGAATTAGGCGCGTTGTTTTTGGGTGAAATTGAAAACTCCATAGCTAATTACTACCTTGATCTGACTGCAATCAGATTCGGATGCTTATTCGGTATAACCGCGGTAACTCTCGGTCTCGGATTCCTTATGGTTCGCCCTCTGTTCTACAAAATGGCGAGCACTCCCTTCGAATATCTTAAGAAGACCGTTAAACCCAAGAAGAACAGAAAGAAGGGAAAGCTGTTCTCTTCGATCTACACCAATTTCCTCATCGTATTAAAGAACAGTAACGAGGTGTTCTATAATATCGGGATCCTTCTCTCCGTTCCCATGCTTACGTTTATCTTAAATACAATGTTTAAGTTGATGGACGTCAGTTCAAACGGATTTTATATGATGGTTGCAGTCAATATCCTTATAGTTCTCATAATTCTTCTGAATTCGAACTGTACCCTTGCAAGTATCTTTTCAAGAGACGGACAGAGCCGATATCTCATAAAGACCATTCCCGCAAACTATTCGTTGCCGATCCTTACTAAGATGTTGCCCAATATGACCTTTGCAATGCTTTCCACCGTTGCAACTTCGGTCGTGTTCTATTTCACTATCGGTCCCGGCGCAACCGTAGTAAAGGCTCTTGAGAATTCGGATGAAAAAGTAACGGTGCCCATGGATAATGCGCTCGGTATGAGCGATGTTGTTTTCCTTTCTGTTGCCATACTTCTGATCTATATTGCTCATGCGCTTTATTCCGCGGAGCTTGATCTCATGAATCCCAAGCACCAGTTGTATGCAAGCGTTGGTAGTACGGTGTCCAATCCCAACGAGATGAAATCCACAACGACAGCGTTTTTGATCCCCTTCGTTATTGCCGTAGCAATACTGTTTTTGATGTTTGAGCAGAAGGGATACGTATTTGAAAAGCTTTTTGCCGTTTCGATTGGCGTTCTGGCGTATAGGATCTGGATGTTCTTCTCAACACTCAGGCTGTATTATAAGGAGAAGTAATTATGAAAAAAACTGTAATTTTACTTATCGCACTTATATATGCTGCCGGATTGATGTTCGTAAGCTTTCTGGGAAGAAACCCCAAGGTGTTTGAGCCTGTAATTCCCGTTGAGAAGGTAGAGATTATCAACAAAGAAGACGATTACCATTCAGCGTTTGGCAGATACGTTGTCATCGAACCCGATGCAAAGGGAAGAATGCAGTATCAGATAGAGTACAAGGTGTATCCCAGTGACGCAACCACGTCTTCGATATCGTTTAATATCGGTGATACCGAAGAAAATCCCATAAATTTTGCATCTATCGATGAAAAGACAGGCTTGCTTACCTTTACGGGTGACGGTCTTGTGACAGTATACGTTATAGCCGACGACGGATCGACTGCAATGGATAAATTTACCGTGATCGGTGTCGGATTGGGTCCTGCGCCCACTCCCGAAGAATGATCTGCATGACGGATCGTATTTAAAACAAAACGTAAAACAAATAATAATGAAAAAGCGAATTTTAACATTGATTTTAGCCGCTTTGGCGGCATTGACCCTTTTCGTTTCCTGCGCTTCTTGCGCAGGAAGCGAAAGCTCGGGCATTTCATCCTCACGCCCCATTGATGTGATACTCAATATTCTTAACGGAAAGAACAAGGAGTCCGAGGAAGTAATACCCGTTGAAAAAATTGAAATAACCAACAAAGAAGACGACGTTAGTTCAACGTTCGGTGGGTATGTTGTGCTTGAACTCGACTCCGACGGAAAAGCAGAGTATCAAGTAGAGTATAAAGTATATCCTTCTAATGCCACGACGTCAAGCGTTAGCTTTACTATTGAAGCTTCGCCCGACGATTGCGCTGTTATCGATGAAAAAACGGGTCTGCTTACTTTTACGAAGGAAGGTCTTGTAACGGTTTATGCAGTGGCAGACGATGGGTCTGACGCACAGGATAAATTTACCGTTATCTGTATAAAAAATACCGAAGCAGACGATTAAATTTGACAATTAAATATTTTACATATATTAAAATAACCAATGAAAGGCGGTGAGGCTATAGAGTAAGCGCGACATGTTCGAAACTTGACTTTTGAGAATCAACCCAATCAAAAAACCATTTTAGTTTTTAGAATGTCCTATTGAAAGGAAAGACAAAAATGAAAAGAAAGATTTTAATTTTAATTTTAGCAGTTTTAGCGGTAGCTATGTGCTTTTCCGCGTGTAAAGACGAACCGATAGAGAATATAGTGGAGCAGCTTAGCGTCAAATCTATCGAAGTCGTAAGCGGTTCGTACCCCGCCGAGATAGAAGTGGGACAAAAGCTTGATCTTTCGGGATTAAAGGTAAAGGTAATCTATGAAGACGACAGCAACAAGGAGATAGGCTTCTCAGACGTGCAGGTAAGCTCCGTAGACACCTCAACTCCCGGTTCAAAGACGGTTACGGTCACCTACGGTATGCACACCGCAACCTTTAAGATCAACGTAATTGACAAAAACGCAACGCTCCAAGACATCCAGATCGTTGCAAGCTCTGTTGCAAGCTCTGTAAAGAGAGGAAAGGTTTTTGACGTTTCGGGTCTTCAGGTAGAAGGACTTTACAGTGACGGTACTGTCAGAGGTATTGCGATCGCAGATGTTGTTATTACCAACATCGATACTTCTACAGCAGGCGACAAGACCTTGAAGGTCACATATCAGGGCATGGAAGATACCATTACCATTAAGGTTATCGATATAACCGGTATTAGAGTATACACTGATTCTATCGCGTCTAAGATAGCAGTCGGTGAGCGTCTTGATACTTCTAAGATCGCGGCGGAGATCACCTACGCCGATAATACTACCGAAAAGGTAGAAGCTCACGATCTTACCGTCGGAACTATTGATACGTCCACACACGGTAAAAAGGATCTCACTATAAACTATAAGGGCTTTGAGATCAAATACAGTATAGAAGTAGTAGGACCCGTATCCATAACCGTTAGAAACAATCCTGAGTTTGTTCGTAAGATCAAGGTATTCGAAGCTCTTGATACTTCAAAGATTCAGGTTGAAGTTGAATACAGTGACGGTACGAAGGATACCCTTCGCGAAAGCGATCTTACCATCGATCCTATCGACACCGATACCGCAGGAGTAAAGGTACTTACCGTTAAGTTCGGTTCGCTCAGCGCTACCGCAGAGATCGAGGTCGTAGGCGTTAAGAGTATGTCCTTGATTACCGATTCCGTCAAGAGCGAAATATTGAAGGGAGAAACCTTCAGCGCAGCAGGAATTCAGGCAAGCGTAGTTTACACTGACGATACCAATGACGTTATCGAAGCTGATGCCCTCAAGATCGAAGGCACCGTAGACACAAATACTGCCGGTGAACAGAAGATCAAAGTAACCTACCTCGATAAGACTATCGAGCACACCGTAAAGGTTTGTGATATTACTTCTATCTCCGTTGAGGGCATTCCCGAAACCTTCCAGGCAGGTAAGCCCCTTGATATCAGCGGTATGAAGGTTTACGGAATTTATAACGACAGATCTAATACGAGAGTAGAGATTACGAGCGGTTATACCACCAACTATGACGAGCTTAATTTCAACGAGCAGTCCGAAAAGGAATTTACCGTTACTTACGGTACTATCGTTAAAAAGATCACTATAGGTGCTACCGCTCCCGAGCTTGATTCCATCAAAATTAGCGCGTACGCCGTAACCGTAAGACTTAACGAGGAATACAACAAGGCTTCTGTTAAGATTACCGCTAAATACGGCAACAACACCGAAAGAGAGATAGCCTCGGGATTTGAAGTAAGTGATATTACCACTACTACTGCCGGCAAGCAGACCCTTACCGTAACCTATCAGGGCAAGACCGCAACCGCAGAGGTTACCGTTCTCGGCGTTAAGGATATTACCGTAGTTACGGGTTCGGTAGCGGACGAGATACTTAAGGGCAATACCTTCAACCTTGACGGTATTCAGGCGATAGTGACCTACGAAGGTGATGACGCCCATACTATAACGGTTGACAGAGACGATCTCACCATTGAAGGCACAGTAGACGTTAATACAGCGGGTGAGCAGACCATTCGCATTACTTACCTCGATAAGACTATCGAATACACCGTTAAGGTTTGTGATGTTATTGGAATTGAAGTTGTCGGCGCTCCTCAAACCTTTATAGCAGGTGAAGAGATCAATACCGACAATATGAAGGTCTACGCGGTCTACAACGACAAGAAGGGAACCAAAATAGACGTTACTGCTGATATTACTACCAATATTCCTAATATTGATATCAACGAACAGGCAGATCACGAGATAATCGTAACTTACGGCGAGTTCACTTCCAACTTTACCATCGGTGCCAACGCTCCCTTGCTCGAGGAGATCTACGTAAACGTATACGAGGATTCCGTACTCTTCGGCGAAGTATACGATAAATCGATCATTACCATTATTGCAAAGTACGGTAATAATACCCGTAACGAGATAACCCAAGGATTTACCGTAAGCGATATCGACACGAATACCGTCGGTAAGCAGATTCTTACCGTAACCTACACCGAGGGCGGAATTGAAAGACCCGCGACCGTTGAGGTCACCGTCGTAGGCGTTGATAGCCTTACCGTTAACGCAGGCACCGTCAATAACGAGATCATCAAGGGTCAGACCTTCGATGTAAGCGGAATCAAGGCTACCGTTAAGTATACCGACGGAACGACGGGAACTCTTGACGCAAGCAAGCTTACTCTCGGAACTATCAATACGAGCGTAGCGGGTGAGCAGAAGCTCAGCGTTACCTACCTCGATAAGACTGTCGAGTATACCGTTAAGGTATGCGTAGTCACGTCTATTCGTGTAGAAGGTATTCCCGCGACCGTTCAGGCAGGTAAGACTCTTGATCTTACTGGTATGAAGGTCTACGGTATTTACAATAATACCGCACACAGTGAGACTGCTGAGCCTCTTAATAATGCAGACGTAACGACAAACGAAAGCTCGCTCAATCTCAGCGTTGTCGGTGAAAAGACTCTCGTTATTACCTATTCAGGTGAGCAGGGCAGCGGATCATGTGAATTTGATTTCGAGGTAACTGCTCCCGACCTTACGGGCATAGTAGTTGATACGGCTAAATCTAACCTCTCCGTAAGAGTAGGAGAAGATTTCAATAAAAACGGTATAGTAGTTGAGGCTACCTATGGCAACGGCTCCAAGAAGAACGTAACCGACTTCACCGTAAGTGCCGTTGACACGAACACCGCAGGCGACAAGACCGTCACCGTAACCTATACCGAGAACGGTGTAACGAAGACTGCAACCGCAACCGTAACGGTTATTGGCATTAAGTCTATCGCGGTTTCTCAAGGAACCCTTCCCACCGTTATAAATAAGGGCGAAACCATTAACACGAGCGGCGTTAAGGTAATCGTTACTTATACCGATGATTCCACCAAGACCGTAACCGAGGGAATAAACGTTTCCGTTCCCGCAACTCTTACTCCCGGCGACGATAACGATATTACCGTTACCTACAAGGGTGTTTCAGTTACTCATAAGTGCCACGTAAGAGCAGTTACCGCTATCGAGATATACGCGGGTCTTGCTGACGTTAAGAGAGACGGCTACGCTACCGACGTATCGGCTCTCCAGATAAAGATCAAGTATTCCGACGGTACCGAAGAGGTCAAGTTCGTTAAGGATCTTACGGGTGTTACCTATACGGGATTGGAAGCTGGTAATACTGCGTTCAGTGTGACCTACGAGGGCAAGACTGCATCTAAGACCCTGGTAGTAGCTGCAATCTATCAGGTGCACGCTCTTAACGGAACCGTTCCCGGATACGTTCTTCAGGGCAACAAGCTTTCGTTCGCGGATTTCAGACTCACCGTCGTTTACAAGTACGAGTATAACGGCGAGGATAGAGAAGAGGTATACCTCCTTGATCCTGCAACCGACGATAGACTTATCGTTTCGCCCACGGAGGATCAGTTTGATACGACTACTCCCGGCGACAGAATTATTCAGTTTACTTATATTCTCGATCCCAACAAGAATCCTATGCAGGACGGATATGCTCTTACCGCGGCTGCTAAAGTAGTGGTAGTTGGCGTATCGTCTATTGAGATAGTTCCCGGAACCATCCTTACTACCGTTAATAAGGGACAGGAGCTTGACTACAGCACACTTCAGGTAAGAGTAAACTATACCGACGGAACCTACAAATACGTAAACAGATCCGATCTTAAGGCTGTTTCTAACGTAGATATAAATACTGCGGGTGTAAAGACCCTTACCGTTACCTACGGTGGATATAACAAAGACTTCACGTCATCTATTGATATAAACGTTATTGAAGTAACCGCCGATGCAAGCAAGGGAATGATATTCGCGGCTGTTCTTCCCGACGATATCGTCGTTCGTGATACCTACAAGAAGAACTTTAAGATTCAGGATTCTCCTTACTACGTTGGAGACGATAATCCCTTTATCCTTTATCTCAACGTTGCGGTGCTTGATGAAAACAAAAAGCTTGTAGAAGTTGACGGTTTGGAGACGCCCACCGCCGTTAAGGTTTATGAAAACGGAGTTGAGCTTACAGGTGATGCGCTTAATTCGGTCGTTTCCTTTGATTCTTCAAAGAACTCCTACGACTTTACCGAGGCTGCTATCGGAAGAACCTTTAAGCTTGAGATCAGCCCTGCTGAGACTCACAGATATACCGATAAGAATTCTGTTACCAAATCTCATACCGTTACTATTGTAGACGGCTATAACGTTTACCACGCATACGAATTGAACCTTATCAATAACGGTTTCAATTCTTTCGAAGGCGTCGGTATGACCGAAGGTATTAGGTTCAGCCAGAACGAGGCTGTTGATAAGTTCTTGGTTGCAAAGGGAATTTCTGAATACAAGAATCCTAATCTTGCCGGTGTAATACTCCACAAGAATATTGATATCAAGCCTGAGGATCTTCCCCCCGAGTATATCGTAACTTATACCAAAGACGGACAGACCTATGAGGGCCTCGTAGATGCTATGGGTATCTTTACAAAGCAGCTTGCCGTTGGACAGTCCTTCTCGATTTACGGTAACTACTATAGCATTTTCTCCTACAACATTCCTCCCGTTGCTCATCAGGGCTACGGTAACAATAACGACCCCTATTCTTCGTCCACACTCTTTGAGCTTGAACCCAGTAATGCGACTTTAGAACAGTATGGCAAGGATAATCCGTTCCCTCACGAGTCTCTTAAGTTTAATATAATGGATCTTGCGCTGAGAGATAATGACCCTCACAGCAACGACCAGAGCGCAAGTGAAAGACATATGAGAGGTCTTTCCGCATTCCAGGTCGGCGGCAGTGAAGTCAACGTTACAAACGTTAATGTCGACGCGTTTATGATGTCGCTCTCTACCGAGGAAGATAACCTTACTCTGAATCTTAATAAGGTCAAGTTCTATAACGCTTGGCAGGGTCATCTCTTCCTCTGGAGTAACAACGCTCTTCAAGAAGCTTGTGGAGCCATAAACGAGGCTCCTTGGAACGGAATATTCGGAATTAAAGTTAATATCACCGATTCGCTTCTCGGCAAGTGCGGAGGTCCCGTAATTCTCGCGCAGAATGCTTACAGAGACGACCGGGACTGTAACAAGGGCTTGTCAATAGACGTTAACGTTGATAGCACTTCCGAGCTCTTCTCCTACGTAACGGGTGAGGAAGCATGGTTCGTTGCGGTCAATCAGGTTCCTCTTGCAAAGAAGATAATTCTCGGTAATATGCTTATCACGGGATATTCAGATCAGTATTATGCAAAGGGATTGTTAAACGAGAAAGCATCCTTCGTCAGCGACGATAAGATAGCAGGCGTTCCTACCGTTAATATGATAATGGTTTGTATGGGCGACGGCGACCTTGTCGGCGGAGATATTGCAGATCACCGCGGAAGCCTTACCTTTAACGGAACGCAAGTGTTCAATATGAAGGTCGGTGAAGGCGAGAATACCGAGCTCAAGGATATGATTACCGCAAACGGTGCAAATAAGACTATATTCCAGTCACCTAACGGCGGTATTGCATATCACGATCCCGATAACAATACGCTTGGTCCTAATTACGGACCTTATCCCGGACCTAATCCTTCACTGTTTACGGGAGATTATCTCAACATTTATACCAGCGGAATTGGTATCTTGCTTGAGTACTACCATCCCGCAGAATGATCGTTGATCGTAATTTTAACGGAATGATTATTTATCCTACGGGTCGGACAATACCGACCTGTAGGGAATTAAAACAAAAGGATTAACTGCAAAACGGAGGCATTAAGCCTCCGTTTTGCAGTTGAAAATATAAGTGCGTTCCGACCAAAAAAAAGAGAGGCTAAAAGCCTCTGAAATTACGGGATTCGAACCTTTACGCAAAACCGCGAGCGGTTTTGGTGGAGGATTGGAATGGCACCGTGCATTTAAACCAAAATAAAAGAGAGGCTAAAAGCCTCTCTTTTATTTTGGTCGGAGTGACGGGATTCGAACCCACGACCTCTTGGTCCCGAACCAAGCGCACTACCAAACTGTGCCACACCCCGATACAAACAAAAACAAGTATATCATACATAATGAATTTTGTCAATAGGGTAATTTAAATTTGAACTAAAAAAGTTGTTGAAATTTGAATGAAAAATGTGTGCTGTAAAAATTTTCAAACAAAACTTATATATTTTTCGCCAAAATACGATATTTTAAAAAAAACGTTCCGAAAATGCGAAAAAAGTTGAGCTTTTACAATCAAAATTCATAATTTTTTTAATAAAACATCTTGGCAAACTCTTAAAAATATAGTATAATATAAGATGGTTGTATTTACCCAAAAGCAAATGATTTTGGAACGGAGTATATGCTGTGAAAAAAGTACTTGTTGACCTGCAAGAATACGTAGCCGAGATTGCCCGTGAATACGGAAATCGAGATGCATACAGATATATTGTAGACGATAGAGTTGTAAAAAAGACTTTCAAGGATTTTGAAAGAGACATTAATTCAATAGCGTCATGGTTTGTTGAGCAAGGCTGGGTGGGTAAGCACGTGGCTATTATCGGCTCGTCAAGTTACCGTTGGGTAATCACTTTTCTCGGTATTACCTGTAGTGCAAACGTGGTCATACCCATTGACAGAATGTTGCCCGACGAGGATATTCTCAATCTTCTCGTTATGGGTGATGCCGACGTCGTGTTCGTTTCAAAAGAGTACGAGCATCTCATCCCACAGATAAAGGCTGCCGAAAATCAGGTTACCGACATCATAAGCTTTTCAAGCGAAAGCTTTAAGCAGATACGCCGTACCGAGAGGGTCAAGCTTCCCAAAATCGACCCCGAAGCCTTGGCGGAGATACTCTTTACGTCGGGTACCACGGGTGTCAGCAAGGGAGTAATGCTCAGCCAGAAAAACATCGTTGCAAATATCGGCGACATATACAGAATGGACTATGCGCAGAACGTAAAAACTGCGCCCGTAGTAATGTCGGTGCTTCCTATACACCATACCTTCGAGCTTACCGTTGACAATCTCGGCGTGCTTTATTGCGGCGCTACGGTTTGTATAAACGACAGACTTGAAAATATCGTTACCAACCTTAACCGATTCCGTCCTTCGGTCATTCTCGTAGTTCCTACTATAGCTGAGGTCTTTTACAAAAAGGTTATGGAAAGTATTTCGAGCGGCCCCAATAAGCGTAAGATCGCTATGGCAAAGCGGCTGAACGGTATGCTTAAGGCACTTAAGATCGACGCTCGCCGTACTATATATAAGAGCCTGCTCGACAAATTCGGCGGAAATCTTACCAACGTGATCGTCGGCGGCGCCGCGCTCCGTCCCGAAATAGCCGAGGCGTTTGATGAGTTCGGTATAAATATGTATCAAGGATACGGACTTACCGAGTGCGCTCCTCTGATCTCCGCAAACTATCCCAAGAAGAACAAATTCGGTTCGGTAGGTAAGCCCGTTTCTTATATGAAGGTCAAGATCGATAACGGCGAGATACTCGTTAAGGGCTCGGGCGTTATGATCGGATACTATAAGAATCCTCAGGCAACGGTTGACGCCTTCACGAAAGACGGCTGGCTTCGCACGGGTGACCTCGGTCACTTCGACAAAGAGGGGTATCTTTACATAACGGGACGCTCCAAAAACCTGATAATCCTCGATAACGGTAAAAATATTTATCCCGAGGAGCTTGAGACTCAAATAGCGGTCATCGATGGAGTAAAAGATGTTCTCGTATACGAGAACAAGGGCAAGATCTGCGCGGCGATCCAGCCCGTGGATATTGCGGACAAGGAGCTTACCAAGTCGATAAAGGCTAAGGTCAAAGAGCTTAACGCTACTTGGCCCTCCTATAAGAGGATAGTTTCCATCGCTTTCGTTTCGAGAGATTTCCCAAAGACTACGACCTTGAAGATAAAGCGCAAGGAAGCGATCGCTATGGTCAAGGAGCTTGTGGTTAAAAAGACGGTAGAATACGTAGCTCCCAAAACCAGAGAACAGAAGCAGATAATCGAAGCTTTTGAAAACGTTTTGGGTGTAAAGAATATCGGTATAAAAGAAGATTTCTTTGATATAGGCGGAGACAGTCTAGCCGCGTTTGAGGTGGCGGCTCTTCTTGGAATTCAGGCGCAGGAAATATATGAAAATCCCACGGCAGAGCAGCTTGAGGCAATTCTGAAATCCGCAAAGGCGGAAGCTGATGCAGACGCTCTCGATATCGATATCAACGAGCTTATAAGACACAATTCCAACGTTGAGTATAATACCAAGTTAAGATACGTTCTACTTACCGGCGCTACGGGATTCCTCGGCTCGCACATTCTTCGTGAGCTTCTTCGCAGAAAGGTCAACGTCGTATGTCTCGTGCGCAGTGAGGACAGACTTGCATCTACTTTGAAGTATTATTTCCCGAAGGAGCACGAGTATTTCCGATACAAGGTGGTAAGGGGCGATATAAATATGCCTCGCTTCGGCGTTTCCGACGAGGTTTACGCAAAGCTTCTCGATAAGGTCGATATGGTTATTCATACGGCGGCAAACGTAAGCCACGCGGGTAATTATTCGGATTTTGAGCGCACCAACGTTTTGGGAACTCAGAGCGTTATAGATTTCTGCAAGGCTTCGGGCGCGATCCTGCACCATACGTCAACCGCCAGCGTTCACGGCTCGGGAACGGTTGAGCAGAGAAATCCCAACGCAACCTTCGACGAGTTCTGCCTCGATATAGGTCAGAATTACGTTCAGAACGTATATATCCACTCCAAGTATAAGGCGGAGGAAAGAGTTCTTCTGGCGCGTGAGGATGGTCTTAAGGCTAATATCTATCGTATAGGAAACCTCACTTGGCGTCATGAAGACGGCGTTTTCCAGAAAAACGCACAGGACAACGGATTCCTCGGAAGATGCCGCGGTCTCCTTAAGGTGGGAATGTATTCCAAGGAGCTTTCGGAATATCCCATCGATTTCACTCCCGTAGACGAGTGCGCAGACGCATATGTCCGTCTTGCTCTCCATAACAGAGTGAATAACATTTACAATTTGTATAATCCCAATATATTCACCGTTGATAAGATCGGTAAGAAGTTCTTCAGCAGCATCAGAATGGTGTCCCGCGAGGAATTTGAGAAGACTATGAAGGAGTCTATCTCTGATAAGGAAGTCGCAGTGCTTTCCTTCTATAATTCGATAGCTTCTGCTTCAAGGAATATTCCGATGAGTAACGAATTTACCGTTAACGAGCTTGAAAAGCTGGGATTCAAATGGTCAAAGATCGGAATCAGATATCTTAGTTATATGAAAAAGATCCGATAAAGAAAGGAAAAACATGAGAATTGGTATTGATATAGGTTCAACCACAATAAAGTGCGTTGTGCTTGATGACGAGGGCAAGCTTCTCCATAAGAGCTACGAGCGACATTTCGCTATGATCACCGAGAAGACCCGTGAGGTCATTAAGGGACTTATAGAAAAATTCAATATAACCGAGCCTGTGGTCTGCGCGGTCTCGGGTTCTGCGGGAATGGGACTTGCCGAAAGGGCAGGAGTCCCCTTTGTGCAGGAGGTTTACGCCACGAAGGTAGCCATCAGCCACCGTCTGCCCGAGACCGACGTGGTTATCGAGCTTGGCGGTGAGGATGCGAAGATCCTTTTCCTCAAGGGCAATCTTGAGGTAAGAATGAACGGTACCTGTGCCGGCGGTACGGGCGCGTTTGCCGACCAGATGGCGAGCCTTATGCAGATCGACACGGGCGAGATGAACGAGCTTGCGAAGAATTACGAAAAGATCTATTCTATCGCATCCCGTTGCGGAGTTTTTGCAAAAACCGATATTCAGCCTCTTTTGAATCAAGGCGCGCGTAAAGAGGATATCTCCGCAAGTATTTTCTACGCAATAGTTAACCAGACTATCACGGGTCTTGCGCAGGGTCACCCCATCGAGGGAAATATCGTCTATCTCGGCGGACCCTTGACCTTCCTCTCCGAGCTTCGCAAGGCATTTGATAAAACTATCGGCTGCGAGGGCATTTGCCCCGAAGATTCTCTCGTTTTCGTCGCTCTCGGCGCAGCATATTACGCGGAAGAGAAGGTGGATCTTGCAAAGGCTTACGAAATAATCGGTGAAAAGACCGAATTTTCGGCTGAATCTGCGCTTCGTCCTCTCTTTGCGGATAAGTCCGAATACGACGAGTTTATTGCGCGTCACGAAAAGCACAGCGTTCCTCGTAAAGAGGGAATCGACTACACGGGTGACGCATACCTCGGTATCGACTCGGGTTCAACCACCCTTAAGGTCGTACTGACCGATGCCGACGGTTCGATCATCTTTTCAAAGTATCAGTCCAATCAGGGTAAGCCTATCGACGTAGTAAAGGACACCTTGATTGAGATGTATGAGAAATATCCTCAAGTTAATATCGTTTCAAGTGCGGTTACGGGTTACGGTGAGGATATGATGAGAAGCGCGCTCGGTATCGATATCGGCGTGGTCGAGACGGTTGCTCACTTTACCGCCGCAAAGTACTTTATGCCCGACGTCGAGTTCATAATCGACATCGGCGGTCAGGATATGAAGTGCTTCAAGATAAGAAACGGCGCTATCGACAATATCTTCCTCAACGAGGCTTGCTCCTCGGGTTGCGGTTCCTTCCTCCAGACCTTTGCGAATTCTTTGGGATATCCTATCGACGAATTTGCAAATCTCGGTCTCTTTGGACAGAATCCCGTTGACCTCGGTTCAAGATGCACCGTGTTTATGAATTCCTCGGTCAAGCAGGCGCAGAAGGAAGGCGTTACCGTTGAGAATATCTCCGCGGGACTTTCAATAAGCGTCGTAAAGAATGCGCTTTATAAGGTAATAAGAGTACATTCCGCAGACGAGCTCGGTAAGAGGATCGTCGTTCAGGGCGGTACCTTCCTCAATAACGCGGTTCTTCGCGCGTTCGAGCAGGAGATAGGCGCCGAGGTCATCCGACCCGACATTGCGGGTATGATGGGAGCGTACGGCGCGGCTCTTTATGCCAAGGAAATGAAGAAACACGAAGGAAATTCCGGCATCCTCTCTTACGAGGAAATGAAGAATTTCACTTATTCCATAAAGAGTGTCACCTGTAAGGGATGTAACAACCGCTGTCAGCTTACCGTCAACGATTTCGGAAACGGACGCAGATTTATCGGCGGCAACCGTTGCGAAAAGCCGGTTACGAATAAGTCGCAGGACGATTCTCTCAATCTCTACGAGTACAAGCTCAAAAAGCTTGAATCTTACCCCGAGGGAGAGGGAAGCCGCGGCGTAATCGGTATGCCTATGGCTCTTAATATGTACGAGATGTATCCCTTCTGGAACACTCTCTTCCGTGAGCTTGGATTTACCGTAAAAATGAGCGGATTTTCCAACCGCAAGCTCTATCTCAAGGGACAGAGCACTATTCCTTCGGATACCGTATGTTTCCCGGCGAAGATGGTTCACGGTCATATACAGAAGCTTATCGAGGACGGCGTTGACGCAATCTTCTATCCCTGTATGACCTACAATTTCAACGAGAAAAAGGCGAAGAACTGCTTTAACTGCGCGGTTATCGCAGGTTATCCCGAGGTAATTGAGGCAAACACCCTCAATTTCGGAAAGATAAAATACGTTAACGATTACGTAGGGCCTCACAACCGCCGTGAGTTCGCTTCTCGCTTCTCAAAGGTACTTGAAAAGCACTTCGGCGAGTTCAAGGCTTCCGACGTCAAGAGAGCCTGCAAGCTGGCTTACGAGGCGTACGACGAGTATATGGCGGATATCCGCCGCGAGGGCGCAAGAATAGTTGACGCGGCAAGGGCAGAGGGCAAGAAGATAATCGTTCTTGCAGGCAGACCTTATCACGCAGATCCCGAGATCAATCACGGCATACATAAGCTGATCGCGGCGCTGGGATTTGCGGTAATTTCCGAGGATTCGGTAGCGGCGCTTGAAGAGAAGTTTGATCTTAACCTTCTCAGTCAGTGGACGTATCACCAGAGACTTTTCTCTGCGGCTAAATACGTTTCAAAGCGTGACGATATGCATCTCGTGCATCTCGTTTCCTTCGGTTGCGGTCTCGACGCGCTTACCTCCGACGAGGTGAGAAAGATACTTGAGGTAAACGGAAATCTTTATACCCAGATAAAGATCGACGAGGTCACGAACCTCGGTGCGATTAAGATTCGACTCAGAAGCCTTATCGCCGCAATAGAACAGCAAAATAAGGGGGTGGACGGTGATGCAGAATAATTCGCATTACAGAGAGCGAGTAAAGTTTACTCGCAAAATGAAGAAAGATTATACCATCCTCACTCCCAGTATGGCTCCCATACACTTCAAGATTTTGCGTCCCATTCTGCTTCGTGAGGGATATAAGATCGACATTATGGAGAACGAGGGACCCGAAGTATTGCAGTTGGCGCTGAAGTACATAAACAACGATATGTGCTATCCCGCAATGCTGACGACGGGTCAGATGCTGGCAACCATGTTCAGCGGAAAATACGACCCCGATAAGGTTGCAATGATAATCACACAGTCGGGCGGCGGTTGCAGAGACAGTAACTACATCAACCTTATGCGTAAAGCCTTTGAAAAGGCAGGATTTCCTAACGTTCCCTTTATTTCGGCAAACGTGTGGCTGATGGAGCTTAACCCCGGTGTTTATATGAGCCCCGCAGGATTTATGCAGGCGGTTGCAGGTCTTATTTACGGCGATATGATTATGATCTGCTCAAATCAGATCAGACCCTACGAGGTAAATAAGGGCGAGACCGACGCTATGATCAATAAGTGGACGGCTAAGCTTGGCGAGACCTTCTATAAGGGCCGCGGATATACCGTTGGCGCTATGAAGAAAAATCTTAAGGCTATTGCCGACGATTTTGCTTCTATCAAGATAGAAAAGACCCCCAAGGTCAAGGTTGCGGTTATAGGAGAGCTTTTCCTTAAGTATTCCGCGCCCGGAAACAACCACCTTGAGGAGTTCCTTGCCGAGCAGGATTGCGAGGTCTACGTTCCTTCTATCCTCGGTTTCGGTATCTATAAGACCAACGGCGCCCTTGAGGATCTTCGCCTCTACGGCGGCAATCCCTTCAAGAAGTTGATACTTGAAGTGGTAATGAAGTATATGTTCTGGATGGAGGATATACTCATTTCCGCCATCGAGGCTAACCCGGCGTTCGTTCCCCCCGAGAGAGTCAACGACCTCAAAAAGAGAGCCGAGGGCATTATCGGAATCGGAAACAGTATGGGCGAGGGATGGTATCTCGCGGCAGAAATGCTTGAGTTTGCAGACCATGGATATGAGAATATCGTAATCGTTCAGCCCTTCGGATGTCTGCCTTGCCACGTTGCGGCAAAGGGAATGATAAATAAGGTCAGACGCATCGACCCCAGACTCAACGTAGTCGATATCGAGTACGACCCCGGCGCAACGAGAGTCAACCAGGAAAACAGAATAAAGCTTATGCTTGTAGTTGCAAAGGAAAAGCTTTAAAACAAAAGGGGCTGTCTCATTAAGCGCAGAACAAAAGCCACTTTTAAAAGAAAAGACAAAATTCAACTAAAAAATAATGTTTTTGCTTTTATAATGTCGAAATCCGCCGATTTTTCGGCGGATTTCCTCATTTTGTGTGGCTTTTTAGACGCGTTTTGGCTCTCTGGCGTACTCCTGTACGCCTACGAGA
>JAZMZI010000149.1:0-3202 GCA_045585895.1 Eubacteriales bacterium | reverse complement strand
GAGAAAGCCTCGACACGCTGGGAGACTCCGAAAAAGGCAGGTATATTTTTCGTTCTTACATTCGTCGGCGTACAGGGGTACGCCAGAGTGTAAGAACGGAAAAAGCAAGTAAGCGCAAGGCTTTTCTCGAAATGCCTTGCGCTTTTCCTTGTCAGATTTTTTTATTTACATATTGCTTATTGTTTTTTGCAATTGGTTCACTTGCGGTAGAGCGACTTTTTCGACAGTCTGAAAGGACTCTTCCGATTTCGGGAGAGTCCTTTACGTCAAAGATAGTGAGACCTTTTTGTTACTTTTTACCAAAACTGATTTTTGCCTCTCAATTTTCACCAAAGCACTTGACAAATTGGATTAAATAGGTTATAATTGATAATGAATTATAATTTGTTTCAAAGGAGCTTGAAAATGAAGGCGACTAATTCTTCGGGTGCAAATCAGTATTCGCTCGGTTGGCATAAATTTTTGATCTACGTTTTTATTCCCGTTTGCGTTGTTATAATGGGAATATTGGCGTTAGGATCGCTTGTAATGTTCTTTGCTTGCGGTCTTTACGACACTCTTAATTTGGCAGACCTGCTCCAGATGTGGTCAGACCAGTTCGTGAATATGGGATGGACGTTTATGGAGCCTGTATTTGACTTTATGGATTCTTTGCTTACCGGCGCGTTTTCGGTTACCGGAGGCGTAGCTCCCGCAATGCATATAAGACATCTTACCATATGCTATCTTTCTATAGGAATCGTAGTTCTTGCGCTTATGGCAAGAAACTCACTTATTTACTTTGAAAGAAACGCCGTAACCCTTCTTAATTCGCTTTTCATGGCAATTGGCGGTTACGTTATCGTATTCGGCTGGCTCTTCCAGTACGTTCTTGCAAACATAGTTTCCTTGAAGCCCAGAGTATTTACCGATATCAGCCTTGGCGGTGTCAGAGTATTTGCGTACATAAAGGCATACTATCAGCTTTTCACCAGTAGTTTCTTTAAAGAGAATCTCTTTACAGGTGAACTCTTCGGAAGAAAGCTTGTTCCCAGTGTTGATTTCCCCGACGGTGAAAATATCTTTACCGCTATCGAGTCGCTTTATAAGAGACTTTCCTCCAGCGAGGTAGGTCTTGCAATCGGAGTTGTCGTTTCTCTCCTTGCAGTATGCGGCGCTCTCGTACTTATAAGCACTCTTTATTACAAGAAGAGAAAGTCTCTCTTTGAGTTTAGCTGCTAATTAAAAATAAACGCTCCTATGTGGGAGCGTTTTTTATGTGCTTTTATCCTCCAAGTGCGCTCTTGAGCTTTTCGAGAGCGCTTTTTTCAATTCTTGATACGTAAGACCTCGAAATACCAAGCTTTTCCGCAATTTCTCTTTGGGTCAGCTCTTCCGATCCGAAAAGTCCGTAACGCATAATAATTATTTGCCTCTCTCTTAAAGAAAGCGTTGTTTTGATACATGAAAGCGCTTTACTCGTAAGGATCTTTCTGTCGACCTCCTCTGCCATATCTTCATCGGACGATATAACGTCCATATAGGATAGGGGATTGCCGTCTCGGTCAACGTCTATCGTTTCGTTTATGGAGATCTCCGACGAGTGCTTTTTCTGCGCCCTGAAGGACATAAGGATCTCGTTTTGAATACATTTTGAAGCGTACGTTGCAAATCGAGCGCCGTTTTCGATATTAAACGTATCCACCGCCTTTACGAGACCGATAGTGCCGATAGAGACCAGATCCTCTTGGTTTTTGCTTTGAGAATAGTATTTCCTCACTATATGTGCCACGAGACGAAGGTTGTGAAGGATGAGGAGTTGGCGCGCATCCTCGCTGTTTTCGCCGCCTTGGCGCATAATGACGAAGTTCTTTTTTTCTTCCTCGGCAGAAAGCGCGGGCGGAAAATTCTGCGCTGTGCCGATACCGAGAACAGGGCTTAAAAGCTTGGCTAATGCCGCAATTATCAACGTAAAGATTATCATGTTTCATACCTCGCTTTTTCATGATACGAGTATATGAAGGCTCTGCATGTACTTATTTCTCCGGACAAATCGGTTTTTTTGAATTTTTATTTCCGTCCCTATTGACAAGCAGAGTCACTTGTGATATAATCAACACGTTACCGAAAACTTCGGTGACTAAAAACCGCATAAAAAATCAGGGGTGCCGAAATCTTTCGTCTGCGCGGACGGAAGAGAATAGGCTGAGACGGAATACCGAACCCTTGCACCTGATACGGATAATACCGGCGTAGGAAGATTTTGATAGAATAGATTATGAGATAGGGAATTGACGTCACCCGTTTCTTATAAAAAATTCATCCGACCGTGATTTTTCGTGCGGATGAATTTTTTTATTGAAGGAGGATTCTTTATGAATCAACAAAAGGTCAGGAGACTTACCGTCTCAGCAATGATGCTGGCGCTTTCCACCGTTCTTGCCGTGGTCTGCGCTTACATCCCGTTTCTCAATCTGCCGTTCGGCGGAGGCTTCACTGTGGCGAGTATGCTGCCCGTAGTAGTAGTTGCTTATATGTATGGCACACCTTGGGGACTTTTCACCGCGGGTTGTTATTCTGTGATACAGATAATCCTTTCGCTGACTCAAGGGGCAGGCGGCACCGTAATGGCTCTCTTTATGCCCGCATCGGATGATTTTATGGGATACGGCGCGGCGGTTGCTATCGTACTTATTGATTACGTTCTTGCGTATACCGTACTGGGACTTGGCGGCATTTTCAGAAACAAGATCAAAAACAAGACAGTTTCCCTTGTAGTTGGAGTGGTATTTGCTCTTTCTCTCAGATATATTCTGCATATTATTTCCGGATATATCTTTTACGGCGCGTGGGCAGAGTGGTTCTTCTCACAGGAAGGCTTTTATGCCATTGGAGGCGTTATTTTGGACAGCTTCAGCGGCGAGGTGCTCTCGGTCGTTTATTCGACATTCTACAACGGACTCTATATGATTCCCGAGATAGTTATAACGGCTGTTGCGGCGGCGGCAGTATCTCCTTTGCCGATCATTAAAAAGGAAACGGTTTAAGTTCAATAATAACCCCCCGTTTACAAAACGGGGGGTTCAGTCTGTCGAAAAAGTCACTCGAAAGGGTGGCTTTTTTGCGTAAAATATGGTATAATAGAAGCAAGAAAAGACAGGCGGTGAAAAAATGTTAAGTAGAGGACAAAACGGACGAGAAATAATGCAAATGGTGTGGCTTG
>JAZMZI010000148.1:0-5097 GCA_045585895.1 Eubacteriales bacterium | reverse complement strand
ATTGGGGCTTGATTATCCGAATATGACGTTTGAAAATTGGTCAAGTGATGTCAGAACGTATAAGGTTTACAATCTGCTTGTATCAATCTTTTCTGTAACATTTATAGCTATACTGATTTTCGTAACATTTACTATGCTGTTGATTCAGCTTTTCATCAAAACAAGATTAAGTCTTTCGACATATACGCTTTACCGTATCAATGGATTGACATTCGGAAAACTGATAAGATCATTGCTTTTGCAGTTGCTTATGGTTTATTCCGTCGGAGTTGTTTTGTCGGCACCTATGACGTGGCTATTGATTAAAAACGGCTTCAATATTCTAAACTCAATAACCTATTATTTTTCGCCACTTAACTTCTTGTCGGTTATATTGAGTGTGTTTGTTCTTATGCTTGTTTCGTTTATTCCGAGCTTGATATTGCTGTATAAGCGAAAAAATAATATCCTTTTAGACTAAATCAAAATACGCAAATAAGCGTGGTATGGCAAAGAGCCAGACGTTTGACGCGGAGCTATGCCATTATTGGAGGTGAAAAATGGTTGAAAATCGAAAAGAATCTTTATGGATTCGTTGTCCGATCTGCAAAGGGAAAACAAGGACCAAAGTGTATGAAGATACTGTTCTTGTAAATTTCCCGTTATACTGTCCGAGATGTAAACAAGAAATTCGGATAGACGTTGTAAAATTGAAAATGGTGTTAAGCAAGTGAGCCCGACACAAATGTGCAGAGCCAGCTTTCCGTTCAAAACGGATAAGCTGGCTCTTTTTCATTCGATAGGTAATGCGTTTTTGTCGCGTAAAGCCGTAAGTACAGATTGGAACACGGGAATGATAGCCGCCGCTTCTTCCTCGCTACATTCTTCGATCAGCACACGAAGCTGACGGAGTGCGGGTGATTCTCTGCGTATTTCGGGATTAAAGATTTCCCTTGCGTCTATCTTCAATGCGCGTACCAAAGGATATAAAACTTCCATTTTGGGATTGCCTTTATAGTTCTCAATGTTCAATACAGTACGTACATCAACATCTGCTAAATCGGCAACCTCATTTTGAGTAAGATCTAATTTCCCACGGGCGCGCTTTACGGCATCACCTAAAGGACGTGTGTAGTCGTGCATTGCAATTCACCCCCTATATATTTTACAATACATCTTGTTTCGATTGTATTCGACACAATTCATCTCTTTACTGTACTGTGATACATACATAAGGTGGAGGGTGTTTCAAAATGACAAAATACAAAGAACATATTAAAAATTATTCAAATATGAATTTCAATGTTTTCCGCAGGGTAACTATGCCTACCTAAGTGTACTGCAATTCACTTTTATATATTTTTGCGCTTGTCCGCGTCTTTTCGCGGGCAGGCGCATTTTGCATTTTCGCATATATCGCTGCCGCTCGCCGCCCGCTTTCATTCGATCTGAAACCAAAAAATCGAATGAAAGGAAATTAAAAATGAGCGACAGAAAAAATAAATTTGAGAAAAATTCTGCAAATCAGCCAAAACGCCACTTTCCAAGACCTTTAATGGACGAAAGGGGAAAGAATGACCTGCCTCCCGGCATGACGAAGGGAGGTGAGAAAATGAAACTCGATCCCAAAGAAATCCAAAGGCAGCAGACCTTTGATAGCTTCTGCAAGAAGGTATTGAAGCACGAGGCCGCAAACGGGCACAGGGAGATCAATCGGAGGGCACTTATGGAAATACCTATGAGCGACCTACCGGAAGAAGCAATGGAGCAGCTTGCGGTTTACGATGAATACCCCTGGGACTACACATCGTTTCAAGTCGGAAACGAAACCGTGTATGTCAAGCACGAACGTCTGGCTGAGGCGCTGGCTGCTATTCCGGAAAAGGAACGCAATATTATCCTTATGTATTGGTTCCTGGACATGGCAGACCGTGAGATCGCTACACATTTGGGAATAGCGAGGCGAACGGTCAATACCCATCGGCAAAAAGGCTACGATCTGCTGAAAAAGCTGATGGGAGGTGAAGCGGATGAATAAAGCTGCTAAAGAACCTCGCCTGATACCCTATCCGGTGATTGAAACTGCAATCAGCGGTGATACAGACGCGGTAAATGAGGTGATCCGTCATTATTCCGGCTACATAGCTACGCTCTGTCAAAGGACAGGCCGTGATGAAAACGGCAATTACTGTACCTATGTTGACGAGGAATTACGTAGACGCCTGGAAACAAGGCTGATTATCTCCATCCTGGACTTTAAGCTGATATAAAGTCTGGAGGCGCATACGAGCAACCCCTTTCCTCGTATGTTGCCGGGCTCCTTGACAAAGAAAGCCGAGGCGGAAAATTCCCGGCAGTATAAGGCAGACGGATACGATCTGTTGGTGACGAGCCATACGAACGGTGCGCCACGACCTCCCCAGGGAGCGAGCGAGAAACACGAGGACGTGAAGCAGGTTTGGCAGCTTGCGGGCGACGACGCACAGACAGGATAATGAGACTCCCTTACAGCTACAGCCCGAGCGTGCAACCATATTCAGGTGGCGAGGCGTCGCAGGCAATAGGTAGGGTCGCGCGAGAACCGCGTGAGGGTGAAATTCCCGTGGAGCTGAGCCAAACAGCCATCCGTTCAGCCTATTTTCGTTTTTGGATAAAGTAAAGTTCTTTTCATTTGCGGATAAATCGTAAATTTTCCGCAATTTTCTTAAATGTAGCAGACAAAGACAGAACAGCACGGTATAATATAGTAAAGGTTATTACTTGACTATATGAAATATCGTGCTGTTTCATTCATAGAAAGGGGGTTCTAATGTCTAATACATGGAACGGCACGAAGCAAGAGCTCCCCGACAAGAGAACATATACGGTTGAGGAAATCGCCCACATTTTAGGGATCGGTCGAACCTCCGCATATATCCTTGTCAAAGAGGGACACTTCAAAATCGTGCGAATTGGTAACGCCATACGTATTTCCAAGCGGTCATTTGACGAGTGGTTGGATACACTTAACATCTGATTTGAGAAAGGAAATATTGTTATGGCATCTATCATCAAACGTAAAAAGAATTATTCCGTTATATACAACTATGTTGACGAGAACGGAGAAACCAAGCAAAAATGGGAAACCTGGGGCACTCACAAAGAGGCCCTGAAGCGCAAAGCTGAAATTGAGAACCAGCAGCACACGGGAACATTTCTCCCGCCGAGCAATCAGAAGATATCCGATTTTCTCTTTGACTTTGTATCTTTGTACGGAGAAAAGAAGTGGGGCGTGTCTATGTACGACAGCCAAACTTCGCTGATTAACAACTACATCAATCCGATTATCGGTGATATGGAGGTACAGTCGGTTACACCTCGCGCCGTGGACGCCTACATTCAGACCTTGCAAAAAACAAGGTCGGTATCCACCAAGACGAGAAAAGCGACCACCACCTATGTGAGCAATCAGACCATCGAGAAGATCATCAAACTTCTGCGCTGCGCTTTCAAGCAGGCGGTACGCTGGGAGATCATCGGGAGAAATCCCTTTGACAATGTGGTTCTTCCCAAGACGGAGTACAAGAAACGCGATATCTGGGACGCGGATATGATCCGCACCGCCCTTGATAAGTGTACGGACAGTAAGCTCTATGTGGCAATGAACCTTGCCTTTGCTTGCTCCCTACGAGTAGGCGAGATATTGGGGCTGACCTGGGATAACGTACATATTTCCGAGGAAGATATTGCAGCCGACAATGCTTATGTTTTCATAGATAAGGAATTGACGCGAGCCTCCAAGCGAGCGATCGAGACTTTGGGTGAGAAGGATATCTACTATATCTTTACACCGCTTATGCCAAACACAAGCACGCGAATTATTCTGAAAAAGCCGAAAACGGAGTCAAGTATCCGTAAAGTATGGCTGCCTAAAACCCTCGCCTATATTCTGTGCGAGTGGAAGAAGGCACAGGATGAAATCAGGAGCTTCTTGGGAGACGAATATCAAGACTTTAACCTAGTTGTCGCTCTACCCAATGGACGGCCTTGCGAGGACCGTATCATCCTGAAGGAGTTTGCAAAGCTCCGTGAAGAAGCAGGACTGCCCAGGGTGGTCTTTCATTCTCTCCGTCATTCCAGTACCACATACAAGTTAAAGCTCAACCACGGCGATCTGAAGGCCACACAGGGCGATACAGGACACGCAGAGATCGATATGATAACAAGCGTGTACGCTCATATCCTGGATGAAGATAGAAAGGTCAATGCGCAAAAGTTTGAGACCGCCTTCTACTCTAACCCCGATTTGAGAGACGTTCGTCCTCCGGCTGAGCCGAAGGAAACGGCACCCGCAACCCTTGATCTGGCAAGCCTGGTCGAGCAGTTACAAAAATCCCCCGAGCTTGCAAGTGCGCTGGCGGCGCTGATTGCCGCACAAGCCCCCGCAAGTGGCCGCTAAAATCAAATTAGCAAATCGCTGATTTTTATTAGCAAACTTGTGGAAACCGTTCGAGTCCAATTAGCAAAATATTCATCGTGCAGCGAATAAAAGAGCACCCGATGATTTACAGACCATCATCGGGTGCAAAGATAAAAATTAACGCTGCAAACCCCGAAAAGGGGCTTGCAGCAAGGGTTTTTGGCATCCCGGATTGGAGTCGAACCAACGGCCTGTCGCTTAGGAGGCGACCGCTCTATCCTACTGAGCTACCGGGACATATACAAAAACTATTCAATTTTCCGCCCCTCCAGGAAACGAACGAGCTGCCGCTTAGGAGGGGTTTATTATATCCATTTAACTATGCAGGCAGGTATGCCTGCATTTTGCAGGCGAATAACGTTTTTATTTTACACACAAAAACGCTTTTTGTCAATATGCTTTTTTATAAAAAAACGGGGTTGCAGTGCAACCCCATGCGTGATTTACTTTTCAAGACCGAAAAAACTGATTGACGGCGTCCAGAATGTTCTCGATTTCGTCTGCATCGATTTTGTCGGCAAGCTCGGAAACGATGCGTTGGTAGTACTCGTACCTGGGCTCGGGTTTTCCGCCGCGCAGGTCCTCGTACATTTTTTCGTATAACTTCAACAATTGCTGATTGGTGGTCTCGCGGCATTGAACGATGTTTGCGAGAGCCT
>JAZMZI010000147.1:0-14987 GCA_045585895.1 Eubacteriales bacterium | reverse complement strand
AACGAGCTACCAAGCTGCTCTACCCCGCGATATATAAATCACGAACGTGGTGCCGGTGACCGGTCTCGAACCGGTACGATACTTTCGTATCACGGGATTTTAAGTCCCGGGCGTCTGCCAATTCCGCCACACCGGCAACTTATATCTCCGTCCGTGCACATTATTATACCACGATTCATTGTATTTGTCAACCCCTAAAACGAATTTTTTTTGAAAACTTTTACGCTTTTTTCGACGCATCTACTTTAAAAGCAGCAATAATTGCTAATTTGCTCGAAATCTCTGTCAAAACATAGTTTTTGGAAAAAAGCTCTTGAAAAATTAAACTTATAGTGATATAATTCTTTACATAGATAATACCCTGGAGGCTTTATGGATCATCCTATACATTTAATTTTATTGATTTTGGCGGCGATTGTTCTCTTTCTTCTCGTCTCATCGCTTATATGCTTCTTTCTCACCTTTTATTCAAAAAAAAGAAAGCCCGTACCCGCGGGTCAGCACGAATACCCAGACGGAAAGGCTTACGAGGAGTTTTACTCTCAGATCGACGCCTGGCAGGACGCTCTCGCGGCGCTCTCCTGCGAGGATCTTGAGATAACCTCCCGAGACGGGCTTACTCTTCGCGGAAAATACTACGAATACGAAAAGGGCGCGCCCCTTGAGATACTTTTCCACGGCTACAAGGGCAACGCGGTGCGCGATCTTTGCGGCGGCGTTGAGCGCTGCTTCAAGCTGAAACGAAACGCACTTATAGTCAGTCAGCGCGCACACGGCGACAGTGACGGACGCGTCATTTCCTTCGGTCACTTCGAAAAATACGATTGCCTCGATTGGATAGACTTTGCCGTTGAGCACTTCGGCAAAGATCAGAAAATAATCATCACGGGCATCTCGATGGGAGCCTCGACGGTGCTTCTGGCGGCGGGCGAACCGCTTCCCGAAAACGTGGTCTGCGTCCTTGCCGACTGCGGCTACTCCTCCGCCAAGGGCATAATCTGCAAGGTCTTGCGCGACATTCATCTGCCCCCCGTCCTCTTTTATCCCTTCGTCCGTCTCGGAGCGGTCGTATACGGCGGCTTTGACCCCAACGAATGTGAGCCGATCGACGCAGTAAAGCGTTCGAAAACGCCGATCATTTTCATTCACGGCGACTGCGACGGCTTCGTTCCATGCTATATGAGCCGCGATATGTATGACGTCTGCCCCACCGAAAAGGCGATATTTATTGCCGAGGGCGCCGACCACGGTCTCGCCTTCCCCAAGGATCAGGAGGGCTACTACAAGGCGGTGGGAGATTTTGATAAGGTTTGGAAAAAATAACTGTTCTCTAAAGGACAATTTTACAATAATACGGTATATCTCAAAAGAGCTATGCCGTATTTTTGTGTTTATACTGAATTACGGCGTATAAAAAAACGTCATTTCTTTTTTGACAGCAAATTTATAAAAATTCACTAAATATATTTACAAGCCGCAAAAATTATGTTATAATAACTTTGCCAAACAAAACCAAATATCTATCAGGATAAACGCCCTCTTTTTATAGGGGGTCTTATTCTCTTTCCCATTTTTTGCGAGTCAGATTGAATCAGGCAAAAACGCTCTCTCCTCTGACTTGCATTGGTGTTTATCCGTGTAGTTGGTTTTGTTTGGCGACAATTGGAGTTTGCGTTTTTCGGTGCGTGGCTTCGGTTGCGCACCTTTTTTGTATGCGGATAGGAGAAATTTATATGAGCAACATTATTGAAAAAAGAGTAACGGACATTACAGGCATTGAACTTATACCGCGAGAACCTACCGTATGTCTTGGCAACGGTGAACAAAACCGAGAGTGTTGTTGCGACGAATGCAACTATTATTTACTATGCTTCCCCGAATTTGCCCCCAAATCAGAAAACCTTGCCGTGAGCAAAGACGACATTTAAATAAAAAAGACAGAGAACGCAAAAACGGCTCTGTCCTTTTCCTGTCTGTGTAACTATTGTATTAATTTGTTATTTCAATTTCTTACCCTGATATTCTCGCTCTTTATGCGATAGATCTCCTCGGTGGCAAAAGCAAGCTTTGTAACCACGTTTTCCTTTGCGGGGAAGCAATAGAAGGAGTCGTTCTCGGTGGATATATCGACGCAATCAAAGGGCTTTATGTGTGGGAATTCATACTCAACGTGGAGGCTGTTGGATTGGAGAGGAGTTCTCTGAATCCTGTAGTCCTTGCCTCTGTAATGTCCTTCAAGCACGAATCCGTTTTCTTTATCGTGGGTCAGCTTGGCTTTACCGAGGGGCATAAATCGGTAGCAGCGCGGCATTGAGTGAACGTCGACCTCGTCGGAGAAGGAATACTCACCGCTCTCGACCTCGCGGCGCACCTCTGCCCTTTCCCACTCAAACCAATCGGGGACGTGATCAAACTCGGTCTCGCCCTCGTTTGCTTTAAGGTATCCCGTTTCAAGGAGCGTCCAGCGCTTGCCGCAGTCGGGGCAGAAAAGCTCGCTTTCCTTGGACTGCATTCTCGATTCGGCTTTACAGTTGGGGCACTTATAAAGTATCTTATGCAGTCCCTCCGCGCGGTACTTTTCGGTGATAAGTATGCCGTTATCCTTCTGATATTTATAATCGTCGTACTCAAAAGCCTTTTTAAGAACCGCGTTGATCTCTTCGGGTGTCATTTTTGCCACGTCCTCGGCGGTAAGAGTAAGCGTAAGGGTGGTATGAAGGGGCACCTTTCTCTTCTGTCTGAAATTCCAGAAGGGGGCGTGCAAGAAATTTCCTCTGTGTATTGCCACCACCACGGGCACCTTGTTCATTTTAACGAGCGAGCCGAGAGAATCGGGGAGATAAGAGGTAGTGCCTGCGGGGGAATATCTCGCTTCGGGGTACATACAAAGTATATCGCCCTTCTTTATAACGTGGCGGATAGATTTTACCAGATGGAAATCGGTTGTGAATTTTCTCGTACAGATAGCGCCGATCCACTCCATAAGCCAAGGGCGCATATAGTAGCCGTCGATATTGACCACGTTATTGACTCTTGCGGGGTAGGTAGCGTCGCTGACAAGCTCGAAATCAACGAACGCCATATGGTTTGAAAGCAGGATATAAGGGGGCTTCAGACCGTCCATACCGATCTTTTCGACTTTATATTCCTTACCGAAAAGCATGATCTGGGAAAGGAACTGAATAAGCCACGTCAGGTATATGGGCTGTCTTATGGGGTATTTCGCAGTTTTGTACTTTTTGGGGTTTCTGTAATTTACGTCCATAAAGCTCTCTTTTCATAAAAATTTGCGTAAAAAGCCGTCTTGGCGGCACACGCTTTTTCTATTATACAGAAAAATTTGAAAAAATCAATAGTTTTTTTAAAATGTTAACTTTTACTTAATAATATGAATTGACAACTCGGAATGGGTGTGGTAAAATATTATTTGGTTTCAAATTTTGATTTACCTGTTAGTTGAACGACCCCCCAAATCGTAGGGGCGGTCATCGGCCGCCCGTTCAATCGATTTAAATCGTTCGTTCACGGGGCGTCGAGGCGCCGTCCCGCAATATAAACGACTTAAACCAACGAACGGGCGGCCAATGACCGCCCCTACGACAATGTTTATCTTAAACGCGCCTATAAACCCCAATTTATTTAACACGAAGGAGGTACAGAATGCAAAAAAAACGCAGATTCGGATTTTTAAGCAACAACGCGTTGAAAATAATTGCCGCCGCTGCCATGGTCTGCGACCACGCGGGTGTGCTCATATTCACCGACCTCCTTTTTCTTCGAATTATCGGTCGGCTTGCCTTCCCTATCTTCGCTTTTCTTATTGCCGAAGGCGCAAAACACACGCGAAGCAAAAAGCGGCACCTGATAGTCTTTGTCTCCTTTGCGGCTGTGATACAGTTAGCCTATTTCATCTTCGATCCCAGCGACGAAATGAGCGTTATGGTGACCTTTACCCTCTCGCTTCTGATGATATACGCTCTTGATGCATTCAAGGAAGCCATTTTCACAAAGGATGCAACGCAGGGGAAAATAATCCTTACCGCCGCGCTTTTTATCGGCTCCGTCGCCCTTGCGGTACTGCTTGACAATCTCGTTGACCTCGATTACGGGCTTTCGGGCGCGCTTCTTCCTCTTTTCCCCGCCATTTTTACCAAACCCAAGACTGCCGACGCACCTGACGTCTTTTCAAAGGTCGACACCAAGCTTATCCGCGTAGGTGCTACCGCCCTCGGAACCTTCGCTCTATCCTTTGATTACGGCGGAGCGCAGTTCTTCTCGCTTTTCGCCATTCCAATCCTGCTTCTCTACTCCGAAAAGCGCGGCAAGTTTAAAATGAAGTATTTTTTCTATATCTTTTATCCCCTTCATCTCGTAATTCTTTTCGGGATCGCCCTTTTGATACATATTTTCAAATAAAGCAAGCGCTTAGCGTGACATCCTTAACCGACTGTCAAGCCAAGCGCTTTTTTTAGTTTTCGTGAAATTATTCAACCGTTACTCTGAAGGTTCTCTCTGCGTCTCCGTTCATATCAACGACGAAGGAGTAAGCATAGCTGCCTTCATCAAGATAGCGGATCATATAGCCGTCGTAATCGTGAGTGGTGCCGCGTCCGTCGGGGATCTCGGACGAGGTATAATCGTACACTACCCACTCGTCACCGATCTTCTCTTCAACCTTCGGACGGGCGATAGCACACATTCCGAGGATCTCGACCGCTACGTTGTTCTCGCCGCCCGAGATAGTGAACTCTGCGCTCTTGCCGTCAAGAGATTCGACTCTCGGCATAAACGCGCCGTTTACAACGTTTCCGTTTGCCGCAGTGACCGTTACGGGATCAAGGAGAGTATTGTTTCTGATCTCACGGATATTAAAATCGGCGTCTTCTCTCTCGTAGTCGGATATCTGCGAGCCCCAAGGAACGAGGATCATATTGAGGGAGATCTTGTCGCCCTTCTTGAAGTTCAGAGTTTCGGCATTAAGGGTGAGATGCGCCCAGCCGTCCTCAACGTAAAGCAGAAGTCCCTCGTTAAAACTCTCGCCGCCCATCTTGACGTCGTAATTGTAAACGAGACAGCCTACGTTAACGTAGTCGTTTTCGGTCTCTGCGCTGCCCGACACCCACTTGAAGCAATCGAAATAGGGACATTCGTCGCCAAGGAGGTATTCCGCAGTGCCGTCAAGAGTGTTGTCAACTATCTTTGATTCGTTGTTTTCGTCAAGATATCCGATCTTTCCGTAATCAACGTATCTTCCCGTTACCGAATAGAAGGAAAAGTTCTTTTTAGCGTCGGTCACGGTCAAGTCGTCAAGGAACTCGTAGGTGCAGATATAGAACGCGCGGTTCTCGTCGGTCTGGGGCATCTCGATATGAGTATAGCTGACCTTTATCTTGCCGTCGTCGGTGATATAATCCATAGTGATCTCGGCATAGGTGGGGCCGTAGGAGGTGATGACGTTAGATACGAACTCGGTGGTAACGTATCCGTCGGAGCCGAAATATTCAAGCATATTGTGGAATCCGCCGTTGGTGTGCTGAGGGTCGCTGCTTCCCTTCGATTCGGTCCAAAGGGGAGCTGACATAGCGCGGTGATCGGGCAGACAGTAGATATTGCTCGTATTCTTGACCTCGTTACAGGTGTAATAAGGACGCAGACAGTTGGTCTCGGTAACTCCGCAGGAAAGATGATAGAAGGGAGTGTAATACTGGATGCTGTCTATCTGCTTCAAGGGGAATTTACCCCAGTTCTGATAGAGATGCGCGATGGTAAGAGTAAATTCGTCGCCGCCGCCCACTATAAGCGGAAAATAGACCTCACTGTAGCCGATATCCTTCAAAAATTCGTTCTCTTCTCCGTCGCCCGCGAAGTTCTTGCAGACCTCAAGGGGCAGAGGCAGAAGCACGTTGTTTTTATCCATCAGAACGGCACATTCGAGGGTCTGCCCGTTAGCCACCGCCGCGGTATAAACGTAGATCTTGCGGTTTACGCCGTCTCCCTTAACGGTGACGTTCACGTTGTAGTGCATATTCTGCGCGTAGAAGAAGATATTGTTCCAGTTTCCGTATCTTACGTCGAACTTATACGCGCCGCGAAGTCCGTCGTAACGTGAGAAACGACCCATGGGAGAGCCCTCGTAGGTAACGATGAAATTCTCCTCTCCCAGCGGATTGTGCTCGCACCACGCTTCAAACTGAAGCTCCTCAAAGCTGTGAGTATCTCCGAAATAGAGTCTCTGACCTATATAGATGTCCTCTCCCGCCTCAAGAACGTTGGTAGCGGGAACTCCGTAATTGTATATCGTATAATATTCTCCGTCGCAGGTAACCTTGATCCTTGAAGCAAGCTCGTCGTTTACGGTTATGATCCCGAAAACGCCCACGTCCTTGATATCAAAGCCCACGTAGGTGACCGTACGCCAATTGATACGGTCGGGGGTGTCGAAGACGCCTCTGCTGTCCTCAACAATAAAACTTTCGACCATATCCACGGGGATCTTGGTCTCAAATCCGTATTCTATAACGTTTTCGGACTCACGGGGAGATATAAGATGGAGCACCTGATTGATCTTGTCGTTATATACGTAAAGGGTGCGGTCGTATCTTGCGGCGGGAAGATCGCCTTCGATACCGAAGAACTGAATATTGTTTATTTCAATAGTCTCGCCGACCGCGCTTCCTACGTCTATACGGAGCTTTTTGATCTTTCCGCTGAAATTCTGTATTGCGCTGAGATTAATGATATACTCGTGATACTCTCCGTCGCTCGTCACGGTGAAGGACGTGCCGTACTTAAAGGACTCCTGATCCTCCATCGTGTCCGTGATGATAAATATCTGCCCTCCCGAACAATACTCGCTCTTCATCGTAAACTTCATAAAGCCTATAGAAGAAGCGTCCAATTTATAAGCGCTCAGATCCTCGAAGTAGATCCTTGGGTCGGTGGCGTCGGTCACTTTATAGGTAAAGGATACCGCCGTCTTATTTATCTCCTCCACCATCTTCATATTAGTCATTTTGGTAAAGGGGATCGTCCTTTGATCGACCGTACCCGCGCCGTCGGCAAAGAAATCGCCGCCGAAAACGTGCACGTCGTACATATAATATCCGAGCCTGTATATGTTGGTATCCGATCCTCCTATCGATTCGGTTCCGTAATAATACTTAAGATCGGCGGTTTTGATATAGGGGCGGAAGGCGTCGTCAAGGAATATCCGTCCCAATTTATTTCTTACGGTAACGTAGCCGTCGTTTTCTTTATTAAGTCCGAGATCCAATATCACGTTATCGTTTTCCACCACGAGATTATCTCTTGCGGGGGAATCGAAATAAGCGTTTACTTTTCCCGCAGTCTTATTTGCCTCGGTTATGGAAGCTGACAGCGAATCCTTGATCGACGTGTCGACTTCGGGAGCGTTCGTGTCACTGCTCTCGGGAGCGTTCGTGTCACTGCCCTCGGGTGTGTTCGTATCACTGCTCTCGGGAGCGTTCGTGTCGCTTTCCGTGGGGTTCGCAGTGCTTTCAGCTTGTGAATTATCGCTTTCGCTCGTGCTTGAGCTTTCACTTTCGCTTACGCTTTCACTCGTGCTTTCGCTTTCGCTTTCACTCGTGCTTTCACTTTCGCTTTCACTCGCGATTAAGCTTTCGCTCGTGCTTGAGCTTTCGCTTGAAATCTCGCTTGAGCTTTCGTCGGCTCCGTCGGTTACGGGAGTGCAAGACGGTAACGCCGCGCCGAGAACAACGGCAAGCGTGAGTATCAGCGCAACGCCTTTAATATTTTTATTATTCATAAAATGCCCTTTCCATATTCAAGTAAGGTCAGTTGTTGGCTTTGTACGCCTCCGCCGCTTCAAGAGAATCAAAGAATGCGACGTAAGCAATATCTACAAACGTGTTTGTGTCGGTCTTTGCCGAGCCTGACATATTTATAAAGTCAAAGCGCAGATGCATAAGGGTACTGCCGTTGAAGAGATCCGAGCCAAGCTTTGCGTTAAGATCGAAAACTCCGTACTGCCACTCTCCGTCAGCGTTAATGCCTTCAATGTTTATCACTCCGTTGCCCGCGTTGTGATCGTTGGAATTTGCATATACCTGCATATAGAAGCCCGATTTTTGGGTCTTGTATTTGATGACCATATATCTTCCCGCGCGAGTCTCGGTATCAAAGAAGTAAGCCGTCGCCTCGGTAACGCCTACGGCAGGCTTGACCGTGACGTAGCTTCCGTCACTTGACACCTCGGCGGAATCGACGTTCGTGTTTTTCTTGTCGATAATTTCCTTGATATCGTCTGCTTCAAAAATATTAGTGGGTTCCATTCTGATCTCGCCCTTGTCGGTTATCTCGCCCGAAAGCGCCTCAATGGCGGCTTCCTCGCTCGTGAAGAAGCCCATACCCGCAACGTCCATATACCAATTGCCGAGAGTAGCTTTATTCATAACGTCGAATCTTATGTAATTCACTACTTCCCCGTTAAACTTCTCGGAGCCAAGGGTCTCGGCAACGTTAACGACGTAAATATGCCACTCACCGTCGGCGGTGGGATAGAAATTAAAGTTACTTCCGCCCGTCGCCGTGGCATTGACCGAATCCATAAAGAATTCCGTCCAATATCCGCCGTCGTTCGTTCTGTACTTGATCGCAAAATAATCGCTTGCTCCCGCGGTAGCGTTCAGAAGCTTGATATAAGCGTCGTCGTTTCCGCCCTCTTTTACTCTGATCGTAACGAACTGACCGTTTTCGGAAATCAATACGTCGGCAATATTCTTGTTGCCCGACGCGTTTGCCGCGGAAGCGATCTCCTCCGCGTTAAAGAAAGCGTCGGCAAAGGTCTCTGCCTCAGGCTCGGTATCGGTTTCGGTATTTATATCGGTGTCGGTATCGGTTCCCGTATCGGTCTCGTCTCCTTCGGTCTCGTCGCCCTCGGGGTCACCGCCCACGTTTTCACCGCCCTCGGGGTCTTCTCCGTCAAGCTCTCTGCCCGCCTCAACGTAAGCCTCTGCCGCCTCGAGAGAATCGAAGAACGCAAAGTATCCTACGTCAAGCGTAACCCCTGCAGGCGCGGGAAGATCGCCGTTTCTGTGGATGAAGTCAAAGCGGAAATGCGCAAGATACTGATCGTTGAACTGCCCCTCGGGGAGCGCCTCGTAAAGGTCGTATACGCCGTACTGCCATTTGCCGTCGCGCGGGAAGCCCTCGACGGTTATTTTTGCTCCGCCTGCGGTATACGCGCCCGAATTCATCCAGAGCTGCATATAGAAGCCCGAAGCCTCTGTCCTGTACTTGACCACCATATATCTTGCCGCTTCTCTCTTACTCGTGAAGATATAAGCGTAAGCGTTTACCGCGCCTTCTTTTGCCTCGACGGTAACGAAGCTTCCGTCCTCCGCAAGAGTCGCAGACCCTACGTCGGTATTTTTGTTGTCTACCGCGGTCTTTATATCCTCCGCGGTGAAGATATTGACGGGAGCGTTGGGATCGTAGTCCTTGCCCTTCGCGTGGGTGGGATCTGCATAAAAACCGATATATTCGACGTCCATTGACCAGTCACCGAACTTATCGTTGCAGTTCATAAAGTCAAATCTGATATAATTTACGTATTCGCCGTTGAATCTACTGCCGAGATGCTCTTCAAGGTCGATAACGAAAACGTGCCATTCGCCGTCGTTTATCGGGTAGAAGGTGAAGCTGCTGCCCGCAGTCGCGCCCTTGTTGACCGAATCGGTAAACACCTCGATCCAATATCCCAGATCCTCGGTTCGGTACTTGATGGCAAAATATCTCGCCGCCTTTTTCTTCGTCAGAAGCAGGTTGATATATCCGTCGGGGCCGTTCCCCGCCTTGGGCTTGAGGGTAATGAAGTCAAGACCCTCCGAGAGAATTGCAACGTCAAGATTTTTGTTCTCGTTTTCATCAGCCGCGCTGTCAATATCTATAGCGTCGAAGAAAAGGGTCGCATTTTCGTCGCCGACACCGCCTTCATTGGGAACGACGTAGTCCTCGCCGTATTCAAACTTACCCGCGTCCTCTACCGAATTGAAGAAGGCTACGTATTCCACGTCGATCTCGCACTCGGGAGGAATGGGGTCGCCGTTTGCAAAGTCAAATCGGATATAATTTACGAACTCTCCGTTAAAAATATCCTCGTAAAGCTTATCTCTTACGTCGATTATCTTAACGTCCCATTCTCCGTCGGTTCTGAGCCCGCGAACCTTGAAATTGCTTCCGCTCTGCGCTCTCTCGCCAAACGAATTCATAAAGAACTCCATATAGATGCCCGTATGACGGGTTCTGTACTTGATCGCAATAACGGGGCCTACGTTGCGGCGTTCCTCGAAGAGATAGAACATCGACTCACGCTCTCCGTCGAAAGGAATAAGGGTCACATATGACTTATCATCTGAAAGATATCCGCCGAGCATATTGGAGCCGTTATCGCCCCACTCAAACTTCTTGGTCGCGTCGGCGATAAATTTAGGATCCATATATAATACGGGAGCATATTCTTTTTCAAATCGAGTGTCATCGGTCTCTTGGGGAGGCTGAGTTTCGGAAGAGTCGGTATCGGAGCTTTCGGGGGCGCTGCTCTCGTCGCTCTCGGTTGCGTTGCTTTCGTCGCTCTCGGGGGCGCCGCTCTCGTCGCTCTCGGGTGCGCTGCTTTCGTCACTCTCGGGGGCGCCGCTCTCGTCGCTCTCGGGTGCGCTGCTTTCGTCGCTCTCGGGTGCGCTGCTTTCGTCACTCTCGGGTGCGCTGCTTTCGTCACTCTCGGGTGCGCTGCTCTCGTTGCTCTGGGGAGCTTTTGTTTCATCTTCGTTACCATCCGAAGCGTCAGTTTCGACAGTGCCTTTGGTAACGTCTTGGGTCAGGCTTTCAGTACCCCCGTTGGAATCCTCCGATTTATTATTTTCACAGGAGGCGAAAACGGTGCTAAACGCCATAATGACAGCCAAAAGTCCCGCAAGCATCTTCAAGTTGTTTTTCATAAGCCCTTCCTTTCTATATTAAAGCTCTCGCGCGTAAACAATACTTACAAATGATCATTTTTGATTATTTAACCGTCTTGCGCCAGCGCTTTGCGCAATTTGCGCAATTAAAACTAATGCAACACGCTCAATTATATTATAACTAAAAATTTTTTAAAGTCAATACGCTCAAATAATCTTTATAATTGCTCATTCAATTGCACAATTTAATCACAATTGATCATTTCATTCACAAAGCGATAAAAAAGCAGAGGCGCGCCGAATCATCGGAAAACCTCTGCTTTTAATATTAACTTTGCGCCGATTCATTCGGCAGAGCGGATAAGCTTACAGCACGTTTGCGCTCATAGAGGAAAGCGCGCCGACAAACACCCAGCTCTCTTCCTTGTTCTTGTACGCAAGAAGCTCCTGATCGAGAGGCTCGATGCGGTCTACCTTTCCGTCACAGTATTCAAGAATATACTGTCTTACGGTCTGGAGTCTGCGGATAAGTCCGCCGATACGGATATCGAGCGCCTCAAGTCCCGAGAACTTATTCTCTTTCTTCCACTGAATAACGTGAGCCTTACCGTAAGCGTCTATCCTCTTGATGACCTCTGCGTAATCCTCGTTGGCAAGGCGGCGAAGCTCGTCCTTATTTCCCGCCTCGTAAGCCGCTCTGGTCTTGAGACCAAGCTCGTATTTTATCTCCATAGCGTCGCAAAGTCTTGCGGCGGTCTCGTAAACGTAGCCGTATTTGCGGCTCTTCTTTGCGAGGGCGTGCATATCCTTTGCAACCTCCGCAAACTTGTAGGACGCGCCGGGCTTGACAGTCCAGTCCATAAAGTCGTTGATGGTATCTGCATAGAGCATATACTTCGAAGGGTTGCGGGAGTGGGTAACGTTTCTTTCGTTGCCCGCGATATAGTTACCGAAGTCGATACGGATGCACTCGTCGTAGTCGAGACCAACGATGCTCTTGAACTTCTTCTTGATCTTTTCTTCGTCGGTGTTGCCCTTTGCATACTCGGCAATATAGCAAAGCGAAGGAAGCACCGAATAGAAGGAGCACTCGCCGCCGTTATTGCCCCAAAGGGTCATAAATACGTTCTTTATTTTGTTCTCGCGGCAAGCGTCGATAGCGGGTCTCATACTCTTGATAGTCCACTCGTTATCGGGAATAGTGCCGCACCAAGTCCATACGCCGCCCGCAAACCAGGTCTTTTTGCTGATCTGAGTGTGCATTTCAAGCATATCCGAGAACTCTTCCTTCTTGTCGTGGTAGTAATCCCAGAATACGGGAATGATGTTCTTGGGGAGCGCACTTCTGTAAGGCTCGGGCACCTCCTGCTTGGGAACTACGTAAACGTCGTTGTTCCAGCCGTAGAAAAGCATATCGGACCAGATCATAGGCTCCTCATAGCCGTACTTCGCCGCGATCTCGTTTACTCTTGCGAGGTGCTTCTTCATTATATCGATCTTGGTCTCATATCCGTTCTTATCAAGATACTTGCCGCGGCCCAGCATATGAGCCTCGTCCATGCCGATATGTATATTTCTCGTACGGAAGCACTTGGAAAGCGTTGCAAACATATGGTCGATAAGCTCGTAAACTCTCTCGTTGCCAACCATCATAGCTCCGTCGGCATCGAAAGGGGTCTTACCCCATTTGTCGTGGGTAGCAAGGTGAGCAAGGGTCTGGATGCAGGGAATGACCTCGATACCGATACCTGCGCAGAACTCGTCAAGCTCTTTCATTTCTTCTATGGAATATCTGCCTCTCATATAGCCGAAATAAGGCTCGCCCTCTACCTCGTAAGTGTCCTCGGTGTAGAGGAACAGCGCATTGTAGCCCATTTTGCGGAGCAGGGGCAAAAATCTCTTAAGCTCGTCAACTGTTTTTACCGCGTTTCTGGACATATCCAGCATAACGCCAAAGGTCTTGAAATTTTTCATTTTCTCTTTCCTTTCAAAAAGCATTTTCAGCGTTTACACGCTCTGCAATCAGATTATATCACCAAGCTGATTCGGTGTCAATCAAATGTCCGAAATACATCATTACAAAGTCCTGTTTTTGCTGTATATCAAAGTAATTATATCAAATCTACTTACTTTTGTAAATCGGAAAATCGATAAAATTTAACCCGAAAATCAATAAATCACATCCAATACATAGCCGAAACCGTCATGGTCTTCAGCGCGTCGTTATAGGTTATGGAGCTTCCCTTGGTTCCAAAGGGAAGGATCTCGGTCTCAAGCTCCTCGATCTTATCTATCTTACGGTCGAGATAGAGATTAAGGGTCTTGCGGCAGTATTCGAGACGGCGAAGCATACCGCCAAGACGAATATCGTGGCAATCAAAGCCCTGCGGCTTGTTCTCGGTCATCCACTGCTTTTCAAAGGCTTTGGCAAAGCTCTCTGTCTGACGGATGATCTCGGGAAGGTCTCTCTTTGCGTAAAGCTCCAGATCCCATCTCTTTCCGTCCTTGTACGCCCTTCTTATAAGAACGCCCATCTCGTATTTCAGAGCCATTACGTCGCAAAGACGCGCCTCGGTCTCAAAAATATATCCGTATTTGCGGTTTTTCTTTGCGATTGCGTGAAGCTCCTCGGCAAGAGCGGCGTATCTCTCGTTTCCGCCCTCGGCAACGGTATGATCGGTGTATCCGTTAAAGAGGTCGGCGTAAAAGCCGTATTTCGAGGGGTTGATTGGCGGATAATGCTGAAATACTTCTTTATCCGCAACGTAATTGACCATATCCAGCTTCATAAAATCGTCAAACGGCAGTCCGAATTTCTTTTCAAACTTCTCTTTTATCTTCGCTTCGTCGGTGTTGCCCTTAGCATACTCGGCAAGATAGAAAAGGACGGGGAGTGTGGACATACGCGAGCACTCTGCGCCGTTATCGCCCCACATAGTGAAAAATACGTTCTTCGTGCGGTTCTTGCGGCAGGCATCCAGCGCGGGGAGCATAGTTTTGAGGGTGAGATAGTTGTTGGGCGCAAATCCCGACCAAGTCCACGCGCCGCCCGCAAACCAGAAGTCCTTGGAGAACTGCTTGTGGTTTGACATCATATCGTCGTACTCTTTTTCGGTGCGGTGATAGTAATCCCAATATACGGGCTTCACGCTCTTGGGCATGGCGTCGATAGCCGACTTGGGCATTTCCCTCTTTTCACAGTAGTAGTGGTGACCCGTAATATCCGCAAAGAACATATCCGACCACATAAGCACCTCGTAGTCGTATTTTTCCGCCAGAGCGGTCACTCTTTCGAGGTGTTTCTTCATAATTGAGTCAACGCTCTCGTAGCCGTTCTTGTCGAGGTATCTGCCGCGGCCGAGACCGAAAGCCTCGTCCATACCGACGTGTATTCTCTTTGAGGTAAAGCACGCGGAAAGAGTTTTGAACATATTATCGATAAGCTGATAGCATCTTTCCTCGCCCACCATCATAGTACGGTTGTCGTCGCTTGGGAACTTTCCCCAACGGACGGTGGTTTCAAGGTGGGAAAGGGTCTGGATGCAGGGGATGACCTCCATTTTTATCGACTGACCGAAGGCGTCGATCTCCTTCATTTCTTCGATGGAGTATCTGCCGCGCATATAACCGAAATAAGGCTCACCCTCCACCTCGTAGGTATCCTCGCAATAGAGAAGGATAGCGTTGTATCCGATTTTTTTCAAGGTATGCATATATTTTTTCAGAGCGTCGACTTTCATTACCGCGTTTCGGGACATATCAAGCATAACGCCGAAGGTCTTGTAGTTTTTCATTTTGAGATCCTTTCTTTTGTGTGGTTTTTGTTTTCAAATTTTGATTTGTCGGTGGGTTATTACTAACTTTTCTTGCCATCAGCGGCAAGAAAAGTTACAAAAGAAACGCCGCTTAAGGGTAGGGGGTCTCACGAATTAAAAAGCAGCAAGCCGCATTTTTATTCGTCACGACATCCCCTCCCTTAAGGATCCCAACCCCTGTCGGCTTCGCCGACGACACGAAATGAAATCTTATTTAAACTTAAAGATATTTAGA
>JAZMZI010000146.1:0-7427 GCA_045585895.1 Eubacteriales bacterium | reverse complement strand
GACCCCCAACCTCCTGCTGTTGGTAGACGATCGTATAAATTGCAAAAATGTTAAAAACAATTACACTTAAAGAGGTTTTCCTTGCGGAAAACGTCGGCAAAGCCGACAGAGGGGGTGTTTCCAAAGAGGGGGAGATGTTGATACAAATCAAAATGCGGCTCGTCTGCTTTTTGATTTGTGAAACCCTCCCACTCTTTGGCGGCTTTCCTTTGGTTACTTTCCTGCAGCTGGTGGCAGGAAAGTAACACAAAAACCCACCGATAAATCAAAATTTGAACATTAAAGGAATGAAATAATGAAAGCCGAAATAAAAAAATACAAGGGCACACTTCGAATCTGCATTGACGGAGAGCTATTGCCTCCCGATGCATATATTACGTATTTTACCGATAAAAACCGATATGGAGATTTTGCCTCGGCAGGCTACAGACTTTTTTCTTTACCCGTGTTTTTTTCCTCAAAAACGCTTAATGAGAATTCCCAGGCGCCGTGCTTCGGTCGCCCGTTGTTCGATGGAGATGTACCCGATTGGGATGCGCTTGACGGTGATTTCCGTAAAATTCTCGATATCTGTCCCGATGCGCTTATTTTCCCACGCATAAATATCTCCCTGAGCGAAAGGTGGGAGAGCGAGAATCCCGACGAGCTCTGCGACGAGGGAAAGGTGCCGCTTCATCGTCCGTCTTTTTCATCGGACAAATGGGCAGAGGAAACGATGCGACTTTACGGATTGGCACTTGACCATATCGAAGCCTCGGATTACGCAGACAGAGTTATCGGCTATCAGTTTGCTGCCGGAAACACCGAGGAGTGGTTTCCTCACGATATGAACGGCTCGATAGGCAAGAGATCGCGCGAAAAATTTGCCGAGTACTGCGACCAAAGAGGAGTTGAAGCTACGGATGAGAATCACTATGCGTTTTTGTCCGACATAGTTGCAAAGCGCATTTGCGACCTTGCCGAGTTTACCAAAAGAAAAGTGGGAAGAAATAAGCTGGTGGGCACATTTTACGGCTATACCTTTGAAACACCTGCGAGAAATACCTGTCACCATTCTCTTGACAAGGTTCTTGAGTGTCATCATATAGATTTTCTTTGCTCTCCGGTATCTTATGCTAAAAACAGAGAGCTTGGCAGAGATCACGCATGTATGCTCCCTTGCGACAGCCTCCGAGAGCACGGGAAACTCTATTTTGCAGAGAATGATACCAGAACTCACCTGACTTTGGTGCCTTATCCCGACATTCCTTATTTCCAAAATCCCGTTTTTAAGCCAAAAAGATTTGACGACACTGCCGAAATGCTGAAATTGCATTACGCAAGAGCCCTTACTCACGGATACGCTCATTGGTGGTTTGATATGTGGGGCGGCTGGTATGCGGACGAAACCTATATGGGTGAGATGCGCGAATTTCTCGAAATAAGCAAGAATTCCCTTAGCAAAGATATGGGAAGCATATCCGAAATAGCCGTTTTCATCGATGAAAAATGCTACAAGTACGGAAAGGGAGGGAATCTTTCCTACAACGTTCGTGAGAGCCTTGGTCTTATGGGAACTCCCTATGACTGCTATCTGGCGAGCGATTACGAAAGGGTAAAAACGGATTATACTGCTGTTATCATAGTCGATCCGTTCAGAACCGACCTTGTTGATTCAATAATTGCCGATGCCGAGAATCGCGGTATACCCGTGCTCGTTATTTCACCCGAAAAAGCGGGTATATCACCTGAGGAGCTGAGAGAATTCTGTGTTTCAAGCGATGTCCATCTATATACCGACACCCCTGCGGTGGTCTATGCCAACGAAAGTTATCTTTTCGTTCACGCAAAGGGAGAAAAACTACCTGAAATTACACTTCGTTATGCCGAAAAACGCCTCATTCCTCTGTTTGACGGTAAAATTTCGGGAATAAAGCATCCTGAAACTGTCAGCGAGCTTTATGAAATGATTTGATAAAAAATAAGACCTTGCGGAGGGAAAATGCCTTGCGAGGTCTTTTTTTTGCCCAAACGCATATTTTTTCGCTTTCGAGTGACAATAAATAAAAAAGAAAGTGAGAGAAAAAATGGCGAAGGGAATTATTGAGCTTGACTCAAGCATCATTTCAAGCGGAAATGCCGTAGGTAAAAAGGAATATGAAGGGCCTCTCGGCTCTCTTTTCGATATTCACGACGAGGACGACAGATTTGGTAAGAATACGTGGGAAAAGGCGGAGAGCGAGATGCAGAGACTTGCATTCAATCTTGCCTTGAAAAAGGCGGGTCTCGGCTTTGAGGATATAGGCGCGCTTTTTGCGGGAGATCTTTTAAACCAATGCGTGGGCTCGTCGTACGGTCTTTTGGGGTGCAATATCCCTTATTTTGGAATTTACGGTGCCTGCTCCACCGCTGCCGAGGGACTTATCCTTGCTTCAACGCTGACGACGCATAAAATTTTTGACAGGACCGCGGTCGTGACCAGCTCCCACAACTGCTCCGCGGAGCGCCAGTACAGAACGCCTATCGAGTACGGCGGACAAAGAACTCCAACGTCCCAATGGACTGTGACGGGAGCGGGAGCCTTCGTTGTCGGTGACGGAGATGCGGGAAAGGTGAAAATACGCGCGGGAATGCCCGGCAGAGTGTTGGATAAGGGGATAAACGACGCAAATAATATGGGCGCGGCTATGGCGCCTGCGCTGTGTGATACCTTTTGCCGATATTTTGCGGAAAGCGAAAGCAAGCCGCAGGATTACGATCTGATAGTTACGGGAGATCTCGGATATGAGGGAACGATGATACTTCGTGAGCTTATGTCGGTGGAGGGGTATAATATGGGTGAGCAGTATACCGACTGCGGAATTTTGATCTTTGATAAGGAAAAGCAAGATACTCACGCGGGCGGTTCGGGATGCGGATGCTCCGCAAGCGTGCTTTCTGCCTATATTATCCCCCAAATGGAGAAGGGAAGATTCAAGAAAACGCTTTTCGTAGCGTCGGGAGCTATGATGAGCCCCGACAGTATCAAGCAGGGGCAGAGCATACCTGCGGTAGGACATCTGCTGATGCTTGAATCAAGTGTTAAATGAGGAGGAAATATGGATATTCTTTTACAACTGATACGTGCTTTTGTGGTTGGCGGCGCGCTCTGCGTCGTAGCGCAGATACTGATAGATAAGACAAAATTGACTCCCGCGAGAATTTTGGTGACCTACGTGGTAGCGGGAGTCATCCTCGGTGCGGTAGGACTTTATAAACCCCTTGTGGATTTTGCGGGCGCGGGTGCTACCGTACCCTTGACGGGATTCGGTTATCTCATAAGCGAGGGAATACGCGAAGCCGTTGATAAGCAAGGACTTTTAGGTTCCTTAACGGGTGCTCTCACCGCCGCAGCAGGCGGAATATCAGCGGCACTTATATTCGGATATCTCTCCGCTGTCGCCTTCAAGGGCAAAAGAAGAGGATAGGTTTGTATAAGATTGTGCTAAAAAATCAATAATATCATAAGATACTCCAGAGAAAACGCTATTACTAAATGTTATAATGGCTATATACCAGTTTTATGCTATAGGAGGACATTATGAAGAACTATAGGTATGCTTTGCTAATAATGCTGATCGCAGTTACTGTTTTGTGTACAATGCTTTTTGCATTAGGCGTGGCAGCGGCGGATGAAGTCTCGTATGCGGCAGGCGACGTAAATGCCGACGGTGTAATTGACACAAAAGACCTTATTGTGTTGCGACAGTATTTTGCTAACTACGACTATGATTTGAACGTAGCCGGCAAAGAGCTTTCGGGTAATGCGGATATGAACGACGACGGCAAGATCAGTTCGGCAGACCTTGGAGCATTGAGAAACTATATAGCTAATAATGAAAATCCGGGCGAGGATATTCCCGATGAGTCAGAGCCTGTTCAGGATAACGTATTTGATGCGGTAGATCTTCTTGCAGCATATGATTATAACTGCCCCGACGGTTTCCAAGGAGAGCTTATAGTGGAAAACGGAGTTGCCTTTTTCAGAGCGACCGCTACTGCGGCAAAAGAGGGAACTCTTGTACTTAACACGGGCAAGAATACGGTTGAGGGCGTAGGAAAGAGCTTCGTAGTCGTTTACAGAAACAAAACAGCCGATATAAATAGGATCCAGCTTGGAATAAACTCTTCGGGCAAGACCGATAATGCGGGCGGAGCGACGCCTTTCTATGCAATTTCCAAAACAAGCGAGTGGAAGGCTATATATTTCAGTACGTCTAATGCCGTTGATCTTACAAACGGCGCGGGATATATGTCCATTGATATTTTTGATACCGACAACAGCTGAAACGTAAAAACTCAAGTTGGAGACGTTATGGATATAGCGTTGGTGGCTATGGTGGACGGTGAGGATACGGCAAAAAATACCGTGGGTCAGTATTGCGGAAGCTTTATGAAGTTCCCCTATACAGTTAACATTCCCGGTGTTTACGCATATAGTGCGGAGCACAAGGGAACAGATATAGTCCCCTCGGGAGCAGTGGCAACAGACAAAGCTATCGAAATGGATCTTACAACCCTTCCTATCGGCGGCACACTTACCACAGCCCTCCGTCTTGGTGGAGGCTGGGCAATTACGAGAGGCGGATGGAATCGATTCGAGTGCAAGATAACCGACTCCGATGGTGTATCAAAAACCATTACCATTCTCGCGTCCGATAAGGTTAAGGATATCGAATCAGGAACGCTCAGTGCCCTAAGCTCCTATAAATACGGCGAAAATATGGGTCTTGGCGGAAACCTATTTGATAGAATTGCCATTGATCTCACCGGCTTCGAGGGTAAGACCCTAACCCTTGAGGTCTACGGTATCAGTAACTTTGGTATGGCTTATAAGCTTGCAAACATCAAGAACGTGACCGTTGCGGGACTTGATAATGTATTTACCGCACAAGATTTCTACATAGCTCATAAGACCACCACAAATACGGCTTACACAAGTGAGCTCCTAACAGAAGACGGTGTGACCTTCTTCAGAGCTACCGCCACCGCTGCAGGCAACGGAAGGATCACCCTGAATGCGGGCACAAAGACTGTTGAAAACTTTGGCAAGAGCTATATTCTCGTTTACAGAAATAGCTCTGCTAATTCGGGACAGAAATTCCAACTTTATATAACTGCAGCAAGCGGTGCAAGCGGTACCATGATACCTGCAATCGTCAAGGAAAATACCGATGAATGGAAGGTAGCAATATTGAACTACAGCCACACGCTCGATATGTCTATGGGCGCAAAGCAGATAAACGTGGATCTTTTCTACAACAACGGTCTTGCAGGTGATATGATAGACATCGCACTTTTCGCGGGAGTGGAGAACGAGGAGGAAGCTTGGGCAATCTTCGAGGAGACTCTTGGAGATAAGATAGGTCTGCCCTATGCGTCGAATATTGCGGGCGTGACCGTAAACGGAACGGCATATAAGGACGCTTCCGTTCTTCCGGGCGATCAGAAGGCAGTCGGCGCTCCCGTAGTGATCGATCTTGATGGTATAACCTTTGATACAAACAGCAATCTCGCAAGCTTCTTCAAGCTCGGCGCGGGATACTCGGTAACCAGAAGTGGTTGGGATTACTTTAATTGTAAAATCACATCAGAAGGCGGCAAAGCAATGACTTACCGAATTTCGGAAGGCGTCGACCTCGTCGAGGGAGACACTCTCACTGCCCTTAAAACCGAATTTGCCTCATACGGTAGCGATATTGCTATCGGTGGAAATCTTTTCTCCCCCCTCACTATTGACCTCAGCGGCTTCGGAGGCGAAAAGGTGACTGTTGAAATCATCGGTGTCAGCAACTACGGTGTAGAATACTGCATTGCAAGTATAGTTAATGTAACAGTTCCCGGTACCGCAGCATATAATAAGGTGGATGATTTCGTAAGCTTTGTCGATTATACCAAAACCAATAACCGCAGAATCGTTGATATCGAGGACGGAACGACCTACGGTGTTTCGTTTACAGTGCCCACCGGAGAACAGGTAAATACTCTTAGAGTCAATTTGACGAATAATAATTCAATGGATGCTTGCAGCATCAACGTAAGCATATATTCTTTTACAGGGAACTATGCTGATACTGTAATATCCGCGCCGATGTATTCCGAGACCTTTACCTCGGTTATAAAAAGCGCAGATATTGATACGAAGCTGGCATCGGGTAATTATCTTGCGGTAGTGAAGTACGTTTCGGCGGACGGAGACGTGCTCTCTACGGTTGTAACCGACAACGCGTGGAGTTCGAATACGCTTCCCTCGGAATACGCGAAGTATAATATCGTAAGCTATAAAAACGGTGACGTGAATGCTTCCGAGGTTTTGTACGGAGGAATTTTGGTAGAGACCGTAGGCGCTGTAGCACCCGCGGACGACGTTATAAGCGCTACGTTCTCCGACACTACGGCAAAGGTGATCGTTATCGCGGGTCAGTCTAATGCCGCAGGCACCACTAAGAGCTCGTATCTGCAACAAAATATCAGTGCAGAAGACTATGCGAAATACGAAAACGGATTTTCCAACGTAAAGATATATTACACTTGCGGCACGGGAAGCAGCGGTGTGAGCCATACCAACGTTACCGAAGAGTTTGTTGAAGTAAAGCCGGGACAAGGAGCTTACTCTTGGCTTTTCGGTCCTGAGCTTGAATTGGCGGCGTATCTTTCCGAAAACTATCCTGACGAGCAATTCTATATCATTAAGTATGCCATAGGCGGTACCGCGATGGATATACAATGGAACGCTACCCAATCAGGCAAACGTCAGTGTCTTGACGAGCTTGAAGCTAAGATAGACAGCGGTCTCGGACTTCTTGAAGCGGCGGGACTTGATCCCGAGATCCTCGCATTTATATGGATGCAGGGAGAGGGTGACGCCAATCCCGCAAGCCGAACGGCGCCTTATTACGGATATCAGAAGGCGTTGATTGCGGAGCTTCGCGAAAGATATGCGGATTATTCGGTAGAAGGAGACATACCCTTTATCGATACCGAAATTAACAACGAAGGCTTCTGGGCAGCGTCCTATATGATAAACGACGCAAAGAATGAAATAGCGAGAGAATCGGCGAGAAACTACATTATTGACCCCAATTATTACGGAGTGACCGCCCTTCACGAAAACAACGATCTTGCTCACTACGATTCAACGTCTATGCTTCTTCTCGGAAGATTGTACGCTCAAAAGATCTGTGAGATATACGATTTTTCGACACAATAAGAATATTTTAACTGAAAGCAATAAGATTTAAAGGACTCTTCCGATTTCGGGAGAGTCCTTTCAGCGTGTCGAGAAAGCCTCGACACGCTGGGAGACTCCGAAAAAGGCAGGTATATTTTTCGTTCTTACATTCGTCGGCGTACAGGGGTACGCCAGAGTGTAAGAACGGAAAAAGCAAGTAAGCGCAAGGCTTTTCTCG
>JAZMZI010000145.1:0-21827 GCA_045585895.1 Eubacteriales bacterium | reverse complement strand
CTTATTGTGGTCGCGCTTTCTTGCTTCCTCAAGCATTGTAACGTATGCGTTCAGCTCGTCCTTTGAGGGGAATGCAAGACCGTAAATTCTCTGAAGCTGCTTATTATTCTGGTCACCCTTCCAATATGCGCCTGTACACTGTGTCAGCTTGAAGGCTTTAACTGCACCGGTAGCAAACAGGTGAGGACCTGCGCAAAGGTCTGTAAACTCGCCCTGACGGTAGAAGCTGATAACCTCACCCTCGGGAAGCTCCTCGATAAGCTGAACCTTGTAGGGCTCGTTCTTCTCGGTCATAAACGCGATAGCTTCGTCTCTGGGAAGCTCAAAGCGCTCGATCTTAAGGTTTTCCTTAACGATCTTCTTCATTTCGCCCTCAAGAGCCTTGAGAACGTCGGGAGTGAAAGAAACGTCGCTGTCGAAATCATAATAGAAACCGTCCTCGATAGCGGGACCGATGGTGAGCTTGGTTTCGGGGTAAAGTCTCTTTACCGCCTGCGCGAGGATGTGGGACGCGGTGTGTCTGAATACGTGAGCGCCTTCCTTGTCTGCGAAGGTAAGAAGCTTTACGTCGGCGTCAGCCGTGATCTCAAAGTTGAGAGCAACGGTCTCGCCGTTAACGGAAGCGGCTATAACGCTTCTCTCGACGTTGCCGAAAGCTTCCTTTGCGGCGTCGTATACCGTTACGGGAGCCTCGGATTCAAAAATCTGTGAACCAAAATTAATTTTCATGATTCTGCCTTTCTATGTGTGATAAATTATTTATAAAAATAAACACCCCAAACACAAAACTGTGTTCGGGGTGCGATATGCACGGTTCCACCCGAGCTTTTAACTCATTTTATTAAGTTGCGCGCAAAAGTGGTATTCTATCAGTTTGCGCAAAGGGCTTTCACCTGTTCCCTCTCTCTGTGTACGTTTGCAAATAGAACGTGTCTTTTGTGTTTTTTATATTAGCGGCGGTTGCGTTTGTATGCCGAGGTGGGATTAACTACCTCTCTCCAATCGAGATCTCCGCGGTCTATAGCCATAACGATAAGCTCTGCGGTCGCAATATTGGTCGCTACGGGGATATTGTAGCGGTCGCAAGCCAAAAGAAGCTCCTTTTCGATCTTGTCATGCTCGGAATACATATCCGACGAAGGACGCGTGTCGCGGAAATAGATAAGCGCGTCGATCTCGTTATAAGCGATCCTCGAGGCTATCTGCTGTTCGCCGCCCTGCTCGCCGCTGAGCATTTTTTCAATCTTGAGTCCCGTTGCTTCGGATATATATTTAGCGGTTATTCCTGTTGCGCAAATATTGTGCTTGCTGAGAATGCCGCAATATGCAATACAAAATTGTGTGATAAGCTCTTTCTTCATGTCATGCGCTATAATAGCTATTTCCATTTGAACTCCTCCATTTTGTTTTGAACTTGTCGACAGCGGTTAAATTGATACACTTTCTCATTTAACCTAACAGAAATATTATATCACAAACCGAAATGATTGTCAATAAAATTACAATAAATTTTAGTTTGTTTTTAAATTTTGGATTATTTTTACATTTTTGCGGCTCGATTTTTGTTTAAAATATAAAAATATTAATTTGAATTTTTGCCGCAGGCACTGCAAAGACGTTCTTTTCCCGCGTTTATTGCTTCTTCAAGAGTTCCGCTTATAACGTTTTGAGAATTCTTTAAATAACTGCAAGCTGAGGACGCGTGCCAGACCGATCCGCCTTCGGTCCAATATACCGCCGTTTCGGTCGGATCATCGGATTCTGAATAAGCATTGGTTTCCGCGGAGTCGGAGGTCAGCTCGATTGAGGATTCGGCGGACTCGTATTCGGAAGAGATCGGTGCGGACGAATCCGTCGCGTGCGTATTGTTGGTCTCGCCGTCGGTGGCGGCGACGCTCGCTTCGGTGTCAAAGATCTTTCTCCGTATCTCGTCCATAAGCTCGTCGTCGAGAAGCCGTCCGCCTTCAAATCTTGCGTTATCGAAGAAGAAGAGCGAGCACGAGCAAAGTGAGGTTAAGATTGTCAATATAAGCAGAACGGAGGTTGCTTTGATAAGGTGTTTCATAGTAAAATATCAGTCCTCTGCCAACATATGTTCAAGTATTTCGAGCTTGTTTCCCGAATTTTCGTAAGCGCCCTTGTAGTCGCCCGTCTCGCGGCAGCATATTTCCATATCGGCGCAGGCGAGATAAAGCAGAAGCCTTTCGGGGACGGTATCGGATTCTACGACGGTGCGCAAGACGGCGAGAGCCGCCTCAAAGTTTTCGCTTTCGATAAGGTGCCTCGCTCTTGCGTGCAGTGCGAAAAGCTTGTCTTGCTCGGAAAGGCTGTCAATGCCCACGGCTTCGATATCGGACTCAAATAGCCGATATTTTTCAACGTCTAAGAGCGCGGTTATGTATTTGCAGAAAACGTTTCCGAATACCGAGGGACGGAAGTCGCCGCAATGCAGCTCGGTGTCGGTCTCGTCGGAATCAAGCGCGGGAGAAATGCTCTTCAAAAGGCAAAACATTATCTCGATACTGTTTTTCTGAGTCGTGGTGTCGAACATAGTCTGCCTTGAGTGCAGCACAGCCTCGTCGAGATAGGAGCAAGCCTTGTGAAGCTGACCTTTTTTTATGCACTCCTCGGCAACTCCGAGACAGCAATCGGTGAGTATCAGCTCAAGCTCGTCGTCGTATTCCTCAAATTCGGTAAGGCAGATATCGCGGCAAAGCTCAAAACGCTTGTCGACGTACGCGCGGCGGACGTTTTTCATTACCGAGGTCTTGTGATATATGAATTCTTCCTCTCCCTCGGAGAGAAGGTAGCCTGCGGGAACGCCCAATTTGCCCGCAAGGTAAACTACGGTTCCCAGTGACGGCAAAGCCGCGCCGTTTTCGATCCTGCTCAGCATATTTCGCGTTATTTCCCCGCCCGTAAGCTCGCTTTGCGTCATAAGCTTCTCGGTGCGAAGCCTTTTTATCTTTTTTCCGATATCCATTTCAGCTCCAATGGTAATTTTAATTTACTTTTTGATTATAGCATAAAAATTCAGCTTTTTCAATAGTAATTTTAAAATTTTCGTTTTTTTTAATAAAAAAATCGGAGCCCCGAAGAGCTCCGATAAATTATTAAATTTTATTCGGGCATTATATTCTTTACGTTATCGTAAAGAGCGAGAGCTTCTGCCTCGGTAAGGATATTGGGACGGACGTTACAGATAGCAACGGAGCCTGTCATTCCCTTTATACCGTTGCTCTTCTTGTTATCCTGCCATGCATGAGAGCATCCGCCTACGCAAATGTATTCCTCGCCCGAACGCGATTCGAGTGCAGGAGGAGCGAAATTGCCGCTGAGTCCGGTTGCCGAATCAGCCTTCACTCCGTTGACGTAAAGCGCCGCGGAATCACCCGTGAATACGTATACGACGTGATACCACTTGCCAACCTCGAAATCTGCCGTAAGATTATTATACGCCGAACCGACCTTCGTCTCTTGTAAAATTTTAAGAGTGCCGTTGACGTTTTTAACCGTAAGACCCCAACCGCCTGCTTGAACGTAATCGAGGATTCCGACGTAATCGTTATTACCGACGTTACATTCGGTAAGCTTAAACATTATTTCGTAAGAAAAGCCGTCTGCAAACGTACTGTTATAAGATGCCGCGGGGATATTATAAACGCTGGGATACGTAGCGTGACCCGTAAAATTGATGACGTTCTTGTTTATAGTGGTATCTTGGGTTACAACGGTGGCGTTTTCATATTCGTGATAGGTGAGATTTCCAACGGCGTTATCTGCATTGGAAACGGTACCGTCGTCGCCTATAACGAGATCTAAGATAGGCGCGTTAGGATCAACGGTTACGGGTTCTTTAACGTAAGACATACGCGTGGTCATTTCGCCCGTAGCAACCGAGAAATCAATAACGCGTCCGCCCATAAGATCATTGCCTGCTCCGCCTACTCCGCTTCTCGTGGAGATCGTAGGAACGTAGCAGAGGTTAACGCCGCGGTAAACAACGCTGAAATCGCTGACGTGGTCGTGTCCGTAGGTAATAAGCTTAACGTCACCGCGCTCGATCACTTTATCGAAAAGTCCCGCGTTTGTGGTAGGTGCGCAAACTCCCTCACCCTTAGTGCCGATAACTTCCATGTCGCCGTACTTTTGGTTCTTATAGCCGTTCTTGCCGTAAAGAGACGCGAGCTTCCAAGCCGTGTAGGTCTCTTGAAGCGGAATGTGGAAGTACATCATAGCGGGGATCTTCTCGCCGTTATACTCTTCAAGAAGCTTTGATGTTTCAACGTACCATTCTACTTGATTCTCGCGAATACCTTCATATTTACCGTAGAAGGTGTTTTTTACGGTTTCTCCGTTAAGCTCGAAGGAGTCGGTAACGTTGCCCTGATCGAAGGTATACGCGTATGAACCCGAATCAAGTCCCCAGATATTGAATGCGATCTTGGTTCCGTCGTAGGAAAGAACGGGAAGAACGTAGTTGCCTACGCCGGACAGCGTTTCGTCGCCCCATTTTGATACACAGTATTCAAATTCTTCGCAGATCTTCTGCTGCTCCGATTGATGAATGGAGCGGTAATATCCGCCGTAGTTTATCTCGTCGTCGTGGTTACCGTAAACGTGCGCCCAAGGTATCTGCTTTTCTTCGATGTGTTCAACGAGGACTGCAACGTAGCTTCTGAAGCTTTCAGCTGAGTTCAATCCCCACCAGTTGTCACCTGCAAAAAGTACGAGGTCGGGTTCTTCCTTATCGACGATATTGTTTATGTATTTTAGGGTATCGCTGGTAGAAAGCTCTCCCGCACCGTAAAAGTGTATGTCGGAAAAGACAACTACTCTGAAACTGCCGTCTTCGTTTACGCGAAGCTCCTGCTTCAAGTTAAGAAGCTCTTTTATTTTTTCGGAGTCGCTATCGTCGGAAGCGTTACCCGAATTGGAGGAACCGTTGCCAGACGCGCTTACACCGGTATCTTCATTATTTATCCACCAGTTACCGTTAATTCCGATATAAGGGGTTTTTCCGTCTTCGCCGTCCGTTCCTTCGGCTTTAACTCCCGTGTCGGTGTCTCCTATATACCAATTGCCGTTACTTCCGATGGAAGGAGTGATTCCGTCTTCTCCGTCTTCTCCGTCTTCTCCTTCTTCTCCGTCTTTACCGTCTTTACCGTCTTTACCGTCTTCGCCGGGATCGCCCTTTTCGCCGTCTTTGCCTGCTGCCTTTATTCCGGTATCGGTATCACCGATAAACCAATTGCCGTTTTCTCCGACATAGGGGGTATTACCGTTCTGACCTGCGGCTCCGTCGTCGCCTTTGTCACCCTTCTCGCCCTTCTCGCCATCGTTGCCGGTAGCTTTGATGCCCGTGTCGGTATCACCGATAAACCAGTTTCCGTTATCGCCGATAAAAGGAGTTTCGCCATCATCACCCTTTTCGCCTTTTTCACCGGGGGCGCCTTGCTCTCCTTTTTCGCCGTTCATACCTGCGGGACCAGGTTCGCCGGCTACCACGATCTCGTCACAAGAACCCAACAATCCGCATAGCAGAATAACAGATAATCCGAAGCTAATCAGACTGATTAACAGTTTGTTTTTATTTGCAATCATTTTCGAATCTCCAATCTTAAAATTTTTAATAAAAGAAGAGCCTTTCTAATAAATTAAGAAAGGCTCTCAAAAATCACTAGCCAAATATAAATATTAGTGAACGATACATCTCTCGGTATCTTTATCAAAGATGTGCATTCTTGCAGCTTCAAGTGCAACCTTTATAGTGTCGCCTGCGCGAGAAGTGGATCTGGAGGAAACGCGAGCGGTAAGCTTGGTCTCGCCGATAACGAGGTAGAGATAGATCTCGGCACCCATAAGCTCGGTAACTTCAACGTAAGCGTCGACGGTGCTTTCTTCGAGAGCAGCGATCTGAGCAGGCTCATCGTGAATGCACTCGGGGCGGATGCCAACAACTACTTCCTGACCGAAATATTCCTTAAGTTCGGGGTTGTTAGCCTTTTCTGCGGGAACCTTGATAGAGTTCTCTTCAAATTCGAAGTAAACTCCGTCTGCCTTTTCAACGAGAGTTCCGTTGATGAAGTTCATCTGAGGAGTACCGATGAATCCTGCAACGAACATATTAACGGGGCTGTCGTAAAGATTTTGAGGAGTATCTACCTGCTGAATAAGACCGTCCTTCATAACGACGATTCTGGTCGCCATCGTCATAGCCTCGACCTGGTCGTGGGTAACGTATACGAAAGTGGTCTCAACTCTCTGGTGAAGCTTGGTAAGCTCGGTTCTCATGGTTGCACGGAGCTTAGCATCGAGGTTGGAAAGAGGCTCGTCAAGAAGGAATACCATGGGGTTACGAACGATTGCACGACCCAGCGCAACACGCTGCTTCTGACCACCGGAGAGAGCCTTGGGCTTTCTGTCGAGAAGGTGGGTAATGTCGAGGATACGAGCTGCCTCTTCAACACGTCTCTTGATCTCGTCCTTGGGAGTCTTGTTAAGCTTAAGACCGAACGCCATATTTTCGGAAACGGTCATATGAGGATAAAGTGCGTAGTTCTGGAAAACCATCGCGATCTTTCTGTCCTTAGGTGCAACGTCGTTTACGAGACGGTCACCGATGAAGAGCTCACCTTCGGAGATCTCCTCAAGACCTGCGATCATACGAAGAGTGGTGGACTTACCGCAACCGGAAGGACCGACGAGGACGATAAATTCCTTATCCTTGATCTCAAGGTTGAAGTCGGAAACGGCGGTAACACCACCGGGATACTTCTTATAGATATGTCTGAGAGACAAACTTGCCATGTGTTTTATTCCTCCTGAATTAGTAGGCTTTTGGAAAAACCTATATTTTTTAACATTATAATTGTACCAAAAAAATTACTTTTTTTAAAGAGCATTATTACCCAAAATTAAAGGCTTAATTTTGGGCAAAATTAACAAAAATCGATATTTTGGGTATGATTTTGCCCTAAAAAGGCTATTCGTCGCGTTAATATATTAAAGTTTCATTGACAAGGATATTCTTTTTTTCTTAACGTCGACCGAAAGAACCTTTACTTTTACGATATCACCGACCGAGAGGACTTCGGACGGATGCTTGATGTATTTATCGCAGATCTGTGAAATATGAACGAGACCGTCTTGATGAACGCCGATATCAACAAAAGCTCCGAAGTCGATAACGTTTCTGACGGTACCTGTAAGTATCATTTCCGGCTTTAGGTCTTCGAGCGCGAGAACATCGTCGCGAAGAATTGGCGAGGGAAGCGAATCTCTGACGTCGCGTCCGGGTTTTTCAAGCTCCCCGATGATATCGACAAGGGTAGGTTCACCGATGCCAAGCTCTGCGGCAACCGTACGAGTTCCCTTTTTATTTACTTTCTGACGAAGCTCACGGAGCTGACCTTGACGCACGTCCTCCGCGGTGTAATCAAACATTTTGAGCAGAGCTTTTGCCGCATCGTATGATTCGGGATGAACGCCCGTGTTGTCAAGAATCTCCTTTGAATCTGGCACGCGCAAAAATCCCGCGCACTGTTCAAATGCTTTATCTCCGATACGGGGAACCTTCTTGATCTGCGCTCTTGAAGTGAACTCACCGTTCTCTTCTCTGTATTTTACGATATTCTTCGCGCTGGTGGCGTTGATTCCCGCAATATACGCGAGGAGCGAATGAGAGGCGGTGTTAACGTCAACGCCGACCGAGTTAACGCAATCCTCTACCACACCCGTCAGTGCGGTATCGAGTCTTGCAGGCTTCATATCGTGCTGGTACTGACCTACGCCGATAGATTTGGGGTCGATCTTAACAAGCTCTGCGAGGGGATCCTGCAGTCTGCGGGCGATAGAAACCGCAGAGCGCTGCATAACGTCGAATTCGGGAAATTCCTCGGTTGCAAGCTTGGAGGCAGAGTATATAGATGCTCCCGCTTCATTTACTATAATATATTTGCAGTTAGCCTCGGGGATATCTTTCAGAAGTCCCGCTATAAATATTTCGCTTTCCTTGGATGCGGTGCCGTTACCGATAGCGATAACGTCAACGTGGTGCTTTTTGATGAGACCTTTTACTACTCTCGTAGCCTCTTCGGTTCTCTGGCGGGGTTTGGTGGGATAGATTACGGCAGTATCAAGTACTTTACCGGTTTTATCAACGACAGCAAGTTTACATCCGTTAACGTAACCGGGGTCGAAACCGAGTACCGTCTTGCCTTTAAGGGGAGATTGCATAAGCAGGTGACCGAGATTATCGGAGAAGACCTTGATAGCTCCTTCACTTGCGATGTCGAACATATCGTTTCTTATCTCACGCTCGATAGAGGGCGCTATAAGTCTTTCGTAACCGTCAACCGTTGCGGCGGAAACGTATTTATACGCAGGGCTGGAAGGCTCGGTAACAACGCATGCGAAAAGGTAATTGAGAACGATATCCGCGGATATCTCCACCGCAACCTTCAGAAATTCTTCCTTCTCTCCTCTGTTTATTGCCAAAACTCTGTGACCGGGAACCTTCTTGAGAGGTTCGCTGTATTCGTAATACTGGGCGTAGACCGAATCCTCGTCTTTCGCAGCCGTTACGTTAAGCACGCCGTGATCAAATGTAAGTGCACGGAGAGATTTTCTGAATTCTGCGTTATCGGAAATATCTTCTGCAATTATATCGCAAGCTCCCGCAAGAGCCGAAGCTGTGTCAGGAACCTCTTTTTCTTCGCTCACGAACGTTTCTGCTGTTTCTTCAATAGAAGGAGCATATTCCATTTTCTGCTCCATAATAAGCTTGGCAAGATCTTCAAGACCTCTTTCGCGAGCTACCGATGCCCTCGTTTTTCTCTTTGGTCTGAAGGGACGGTATATATCGTCTACCTCGGTGATGGTCTTAGCATTAAGTATAGCCTGCTCGATTTCGGGGGTAAGCTTACCCTGAGCGTCGATAAGGTTTTTGACTTCTTCTTTTCTCTTTTCAATGTTGCGGAGATATTCAAGCCTGTCGTTCAGATCGCGGAGTATCGCGTCGTCAAGACTTCCCGTGACCTCTTTTCTGTAACGGGCAATAAAAGGGATCGTGTCTCCTCCGTCGATAAGCTCAACGGTCTTTTGCACCTGTTCTTCCTTTAATTTGAATTCTTCCGCAAGGGTTTTGATGATATCCATGGGTTCTCCTTATGTATTTGCTGAATTATTAAAACAAAATTATATGGTCTTTCCTCTCGCTTCAAGAGCGTTTTGCTCTTCCTCGTTGAGAAAACGCCACTGCCCTCTTTCAAGACCTTCATCAAGGGTAATTGGCCCGAAAGTAACGCGCTCAAGGAAGGTGATCTGATTGTGCACCGCCTCTGCCATCAGCTTTATCTGATGATACTTGCCCTCGGTCAGCGTTATGAATCCGTTTTTCTCGTCGGTCATTTCCAATTGGCAGGGTGCGGTTACATATCCGCCGATGTCAACACCCGATTCAAGATTTTTAACGTCTTCTTCGCTTACGGGGAATTTTACGGAAAATCTGTATTTTTTGGATACGTGATTTTTGGGCGCTAAGAGTTTGTGTGAAAGTGGGCCGTTGTTTGTAAGTATCATAAGCCCCAGCGTGTTCTTATCAAGTCTTCCGCAGGGGAAAAGTCCTATTTTCTGCAATTCGTCGGGCAGAAGAGACAGAACGGTGGGATTTAAAAGATCGTCTGTGGCGCTGACGTAGCCGTCGGGCTTATTGAGCATAACGTAAGTGAACTCCCGCCATATCACTTCTCTTCCGAGATAGGTAACTTTGTCCTTTGTAGGGTCTATATGACCGCTTACGCGACTGACGGCTCGACCGTTTACGGTAACTCCGCCGTTTTTAGCCACCTTGGTTATCTCGCTTCTTGAAGCAAGGCCCGATTCAACTATGAATTTATCAAGGCGCATTTGCTCACCTCCGTTTTTGCACTCTTTTTTGATTATACCACATTTTTCCCAACTTGTAAAATTAATTTTTTATGAATTTTAATATTTGGGAAAACGACTAATGACAAGACAGTATCAAAAAGCTATATTATTTATAAAAATTCTGTATGCGTATTGACATTGAAAAGCGGTTATGATAATATTTACTTATGGTGAATTTTTGAAAGGACGGTATCTGAAATGTCAACAAAAATGAATTTTCACAAAGGATTGGAGCATCTTCACGTAAACTGTGAGAAGCCGAGAGCATATTTTATTCCCTATCAGGATGAGAAGAGCGCAACCGAGGACAACCGAGCAAAGAGCTATAGTCTTATTTCTCTTTGTGGCGATTGGGATTTCAAGTATTATCCCTCTTTTGCGGCACTGACTGAGGAAATTTTGCTTTCAAACGAGGAATTTGGAAAAATCATGGTTCCGAGAAGCTGGCAGAGCGATCTCGGTAAGGGATATGACACGCCTAACTATCTTAACGTTCGTTATCCCATTCCCGTTGATCCTCCTCACGTTCCCGAAGAAAATCCATGCGGACTTTACCGCCGCGAGGCATTCATTCACAAGGATATGCTCCAAAAGCAGATATACATAAATTTCGAGGGGGTTGACTCCTGCTTCTATCTTTATATAAACGATAAATTTGCGGGATACAGTCAGGTCAGCCATATGACAAGCGAGATCGATATTACCGCTCTGCTTCACGTGGGCATAAATACCGTTAAGGTAATAGTTCTTAAATGGTGCGACGGCACCTATCTTGAATGTCAGGATAAATTCCGTTATTCGGGTATCTTCCGCGAGGTCTTCCTTCTTCTCAGAGATAAAACTCATATAGTTGACGTTTATAATAAGATCGCCGTTGACGAGGATCTTGCAAACGCCAAAATAAACACCGAGATCACCGTAAACGGCAAGACTGACGTTGCCTACAAACTCGTTTCTCCCGACGGAGAGACTGTTGAGAGCGGCAGCACCGAAATTGATAAAAACGGTGAGATAGAGCTTTACGTTAATGCTCCTACTCTTTGGTGTGACGAAGATCCCGCCCTATATAAACTCTATCTTGAAAGCGGCACAGAGCATATCTGCTTCTGTCTCGGTCTCAAGCGCCTTGAGGTAAAGGGCTCCGTGGCTTATATCAACGGAAAAGCCGTAAAGCTCAAGGGTGTAAACCGTCACGACAGCCATCCTATTCTCGGTAGTGCAACTCCTATGGAGCACATGCTTGAGGATCTTTATATAATGAAGCGTCATAACGTAAACTGCATCCGTACCAGCCACTACCCTAACGATCCCCGTTTTCTCGGTCTTTGCGATAAACTCGGATTTTACGTTGTTGACGAATCCGATATAGAGACCCACGGAATGCAGGCTCCCGGCGTTGACTGTTGGAATATGCTCACCGACAATCCCGATTGGACCGAGGCTTATCTCGATCGTGCGGAGCGTATGTTTGAAAGGGATAAAAACCACGTTTGCGTCGTGATGTGGTCGGTCGGAAACGAATCGGGAGTCGGCAGAAACTATCAGGCTATGGGCGAGTTTTTCCAGAGAAGAATGCCGGGATGTCTTGTTCATTGTGAGGATATAACCGCCGAGCGTTGGCGTATATTCCACCATCAGTACAGCGGTAAGGTTGACGACGAGACCGCTGCGCGAGAGCTTGATTGTCCTTGGATAGGCGTTGAAAGCCGTATGTATCCCGGCAAAAAAGACGTTGAAGAGCTTTATCTCAATCGCAAGATATTTACGAAGCCTTTCTTTATGTGCGAATACTCACACGCCATGGGTAACGGCCCCGGATGCTTGAAGGATTATTGGGATCTAATATATAAATACGATCAGTTCTTCGGTGGATGTGTCTGGGAGTTTACCGATCACGCGTCAGCTGACGGAGACGACCGTTACGCAAATCCCAAATATTTGTTTGGCGGTGACTACCGCGACGATCCCAGCGATTTCAATTTCTGCGTTGACGGTCTTGTATATCCCGACCGACGCCCCCATATGGGCTTTATGGAATATAAGAATATTATCAAACCAATGCTTATCGAGTTCAATAAGGAGACCTTGACCGTAAGTGTAAAGAGCCGTCGCTATTATATTTCCCTTTCGGATTTCGATCTTAATTGGAGCGTTGAGAAAAACGGAAAGACGATTGCAAACGGAAGCTTCGGAGCTCTTGATATTGAGCCTCAGGTAACGCGCGAATATAGGCTTGATATTGATATGGATGCTCTTTCTGACGGCAATGCTTATCTTATGGTAAGCGCGGTTCAAAATTGCGCTACTCCTTGGGCAAAGAGCGGTTTTGAGATAGGCTTTGAGCAGTTCGTTCTTTGCGAGGATAAGGCTGAAAAAAGCGTTACCGATGAGCTTACACCCTATTCCACTATCAAATGCGAGGAAAACGAGTTTGACGTTATTATATCGACTGCATCTACCGTTTATAAGATAAATAAGAGCCGTGCCATTATTTATTCAATAGTAGACAATGGCAAGGAGCTTTTGGCTTCTCCCATTGAGCCTACCATCTGGCGCGCCCCCACCGATAATGATAGAATAGTCAAGAGTCAATGGTTCAACGTGGGATTCCACAAGGCTGTATGCAAGGCTTATAGCTGTGAGATAACCGAGATTGCCGACAAGAGCGTTACCGTAGTCTCGGATATGGCTATGGTATCCACCGTTGTCGTGCCCCACATGAAGATGAAGACCACTTACGTATTTTATGCCGAGGGCGGCGTTGCGGTTGCCGTTGACGCTACCTGCCGCGACGGTCTTCCCACTCTGCCCCGCTTCGGCGTTCAGTTCAAGATGCCCGAAGGTACTGAAAGACTTCGTTACTTCGGCAGAGGCCCTGTGGAGAGCTACGTTGACAAGAGATGGGCATCCTACGAGGGACTTTTCGATACAAGTGTTTCGGCGCATTTTGAAAACTATATTATGCCTCAGGAGAATATGGCTCATACCGACACAAAGTGGATGCAGGTCGCGTCTCTTTCGGGTCACGGTGTGACGGTTGCCCGCACCGAGAATGATTTCAGCTTCAACTGCTCGCATTTCACTCATCACATGCTCACCTTTACAAACCACAGCTTTGAGCTTAAGCCCACGCCCGAGACGGTCGTTCACATAGACTATCGCCACGCCGGCATCGGCTCTAATTCCTGCGGCCCCGAGCTTGACAATAAGTGGAAGCTCAACGAAAAGAATATGGTGCTGAAATTCAGACTTATCCCTTCTAATATCAACAATATCGACCCGTTTGAAGAAATTAAAAGAAAATAATATCAACATAAAAAAGCCTTTCTTCGGAAAGGCTTTTTTGTTATTTGCTATGCAATTTTCTGTATTCCGCGGGGGTGATTTCCTCGCTTTCTCCGAAAAGCTTTGAAAAATAGCTTGCACTTCCGAAGCCGCATTCAAGTGCGATGTCGGATATTTTATTATCTGTTCCCACCAGCAGCTTTTTAGCCTTGGTAAGCTTGACCGAATTGCGATAATCAATAGGAGTTATTCCCGTCTCGGCTTTGAAAACGTGGCAGAGATAGTGAACACTTATGTTAATTTTCTCAGCAATTTCCGCAACGCTCAAATCCTCGGTTATACTGCTTTCGATTAAAGCTTTGGCTCTTTCGACAACAGGCAAGGTCTTCCTTTCTTCTATCTTTACTCCGCGGATAAGCGCGATCATCTCAATAATGGTAGATTTTTTAGGAGAAATCCCCTCTTTCAGACCGTCAATAAGTGCATCAAGCTTTTTGTTGTCAAGATTATGAAGATTGATACAATTTACCTTGTAGTGATCGAACAAAAATGAGGTAATAGCGTCTTCATCCTTTTCTGCAAGCATATCAGCCAGATCGTTGTCCGAAAGCTTGGATACTTCCTTATAAGGATTGCTATTTTCAAAGGCGTATTTGCCGAGCTTTACGGCAACCTTTTTGAGATAACCGCGCTCATTTATCAGCTTGCCCGCGATGATATCGTCTTCGGTTATCTTTGCCATGAGAATCTCTCTTGCCGAGGCGTAGGCTTTTTCAAGCGAGTCAAGGAAAGCACCGCGCTCTCTGTCGTATGTGATATAGATGTATCCGTGGTCGCTTTCGGTGGCATCGGGATAAGAAACGTTAGCTCTTTCGTCAAGGAGAAGCTTATATGTCCAGCTCTTACCGTCGTCCTCTGAAAGCATAGCCGTCAGATGGCTTCTGCCAACGTAATTGAAGTGATTTATAAGCAAAATTCTTCCCGATTTAAGGCGTCGGATAAAAAAGCGCGAGCAAGGACCGCGAAGACCGCTGTTTTCTCCTTGAGTCCAGGTCTTTCCTCTGTCGTATGAGTAAGAAACACCGATACCGTAGGTCGTACGGACGTACATCGCAAGACTTCCGTCATTCTTTTCGAGTATTATGTGTTCGTCAAAGCTTCGCTTGGGGACGTTGCTTCCCCCAAGGCGTTCAAAGGTATTTCCGCGATCAACGGTTTTAACTGCAAAGGCAAGTCTTTCCTCCAGATCGGATTGCTTGCCTGCTGCGTCAACAACACCGTTGTATCCGCCCGAAACGGAACTAAAATTCCAAACTGCTATCGGGAAAAGCCATTCGCCCGTTGAGAGGACGGTGGGCTTGTTCATCATGACCTCGCGTCCGATCATTCGAGGCTTACTCCATATAAGCTCATCCGCATCGGGATCGTCGCATATAGCCGCCCAAACAGCGTGGTTCGGAGCTATGCCCCAAGTAAACCAAAGTCTGCCCAACGGATCTATCCAAAGGCAAGGATCGTAGCATCTGAATCCTTCTTCGTAGGTGATAACTATATCTTCAAAATGCTCGCCGCCGTCGCTCTTGGCGAGTATGCAATAGTTGCCTATTTCCTCCTTGGTGCCGCCCGAATAGTAGGTCAGAAAGATTCTGCCGCCTTTTGTTACTTCTATAGACGGTATTCCCTGCCAAAGTCTTTTATCGGCGCTGAATTTTTCAAGAGTCGTTTTATCGGTGAAAAACATAAAAATCCCCCCTTATGCTTTTATTGTAACATACAAAGACAGATTTGTATATAACAATTTTGCTATAAGGAGGGTTTAATTTACACTATTCTGTTTCGTCTTTCGCCCTTTAAATAGGATTCTATATTGAGAGCGATCTCCTCACAGCAACGGACTCTCGCTTCGTAAGAGCCCCAAGCCATATGAGGGGTAAGTATTACGTTATCTCTGCCCGCTATTCGGGACATAGGGTGATCCTCACCAATAGGTTCTTTTGAATAAACGTCGATTCCCACACCGCCTATTCTTCCTTCAAGGATTGCGTCGGCAACGGCGGCTTCGTCGCAGACTAATCCGCGAGCGACGTTTATAAGTATCGCATCGTTTTTCATCATAGCAATTCTATCACGGCTGATAAGACCGCGAGTGCCGTCGTTTAAAGGCGTGTGAACCGATATAATATCCGATTCGCGGCAAAGCGTGTCGATATCAACGCATTCTTCTCCTTCGATGGGAATGCGCTTATAGACCAAAACTCTGCATCCGAGAGCCTTTGCAACCGCGCCGACCTGCTTGCCGATATTGCCGTAGCCCACGATCCCCCAGGTTTTGCCGTATATTTCATGGTATACGGGAGTGAGGATGTTTGCAACGCCGCCTCGTGTATAGCTTCCGTCGGAGACGGAGCGGTTATATTCGTTCAGGTGGCACATAAGAGACAGTACCATTGCCACGGTAAGCTGAGCCACGTTCTGCGTGGAATATCCGACCACGTTGCAGACGGCGATCCCATTTTCGCGGCAATATTCGGTGTCGATATTGTCAAAACCCGTTGCCGTAACGCAGATAAGCTTGACGTTAGGACAAGCGGGCAGATTTTGTCTGCCCACTTTCAGCTTATTGGTGATAATAACGTCACTGTCCCCGACGTGTGAGGTGAACTCATCCTCTGAGGTAGAATTATAGATCGTTAACTCACCGAATCTCTCGTAGAGCGAAAGGTCTATATCATTCCCGAGGGTAGATGCGTCGAGAAAAGAGAGCTTCATCGTCGATTATTCAGCGTCAACTACGTCAACGGAAACGACCTCGGCATCCTCTTCTGCGAAAGCCGCATCGATAGCTGCGTCGATCTCGTCTTCGATCTGCTTGTTTGCGTTTTTCTTCTTTTTCCAGATAACGATAGCTGCAACTACAGCACCGATCGCAGCCGCGATTCCTGCGGAGATAAGTACGATCTTGAGAACGTTAACTTTCTTTTCTTCCTTAATTACGAACATGTTCAGTTCCTCCTGAAATATATATTTGTTTTTTTATTTTATACTTCAAATCCGAAGTAATTTACCGTGTTGTAGTAAGATATGCGCTCGACTATATCGGCCGCCGCGCTATAGTCGGGATAAAGTCCCTTTTCTACCCAGTTGCCGACGATGTTGCAGAGGATCCTACGGAAATATTCGTGACGGGGATAGGACATAAAGCTTCTGGAGTCGGTAAGCATACCGAGGAAGTTGCCGAGGCTTGCAAGGTTTGCAAAGCTCTTCATTTGCGCTTCCATTCCGTCGATATTGTCGTTGAACCACCATCCGCTACCCTGAACGACCGTGGGGGTGTAGCTGCCGTCACCGCGGCAAAAGCTTCCGCAGAGAGTGCCAACCGCCGCGTTGTCCGAGGGGTTTATGGGATAGATTATCGTCTTTGGCAATGCGCCGTTTTCTTGCAGATAGTTGAGGAGAGATGCCATATCGGCAATACAGTTCTTGCCGTGGATGGTGTCGTAGCCCGAGTCGGGACCGAGACGCTGAAACATAGTCTTGTTGGGGTTTCTGAGCACTCCGTAGTGGAGCTGAAGCACCCAGCCTCGTTTTACGTATTCAAGCCCAAAGAATCGCATCATCTGGGTCTTCCAAAGAGCCAATTCGTCGGAAGTTATATCCGCGCCGTCACTTGCCAGAGCCTTTTTGAATATCTCGTTTGCGTGATAAGGATCAGGTTTGCAGAAAGGAATGTAATCGTCCATTCCGTGGTCTGCGGTCTTGCATCCGAGAGCTTCAAAGCGATTAAGAGAAATTAGATAAGCTTTGCAAAGGCTATCAAGGTCGGTTATTTTAATGCCGGTGCTTTCACCGAGAGTCTCGATATAAGCCTTGATTCCCTTCCTTTCTATATTCAATCCCTTATCGGGACGGAAAGCGGGCAGAACCTTTACCTCAAATCCCGAATCCTTGATCTGATCGTGATAGCGGAGATCGTCTGCGGGGTCGTCCGTGGTGCAAAGCAGCTTGACGTTTGAGTTTCTGATGTAATCCTTTGCACCAAAGCTGTCGCGAGCAAGCTTTTCAGAGGTCGCCTGCCATATTTTTTCGCAATTTTCCGCGTTTATAATCAGATCGCAATCAAAATATCTGCGAAGCTCAAGGTGGCTCCAGTGGTAAACGGGATTTCCGATCATAAGCGGCATAATTCTGCAATATTCGCGGAATTTTTCGAAATCCGAGCCGTCGCCCGTGATGTATTTCTCGTCAACACCGCAGGATCGCATCGCGCGCCACTTGTAGTGATCGGCATAGAGCCAAAGCTCTGTTATATTTGAGAACTTTTTATTCTCAGCTATCTCGGAGGGAGACAGGTGACAGTGATAGTCGATTATCGGTAGCTTTTCCGCATGATCGTGATAAAGCGCTACCGCCGTCTCGCTTTCAAGCAGAAAATCCTTGTCCATAAAGTTTTTCATAAAATTTCTCCTCTAAATATAAATATACATCATTATTGTACCATATTTTTTTATGATTTGCAAGGGGTTTTGCGAAGTTTTTCTTGTTTTTCTTGTTGTTTTCTTGTTGATAAAAAAGTTTTATATGAATGTGATTAAAAAATATCATCTCGTAAAAAACAATTCATTGTGTTTTACTGATAAGAGGTTTTATTAAACAGCCACACCCGAAGGTGTGGCTGAAATTTATCGATAATGATAATTTAAAAAAGCTGATATGAGAATGTATTTGCCAACAAATTATTGATATCATCTGCATATTGCACAGGAGCGGTTAACCGGTATGCTTTGTTTTGATATACAACAACGACTTCATATAAGAACATTCCTTTAGTTGAAGAAAAATACTTATTGTCGCCATCGTTACCTAATGGCAATTCCTTTTCGTAGGCATCTTTACCTGTTACGTTGATATAATATTTTAATGCTGAATCAAAGTCTATAAATTCGTAAGCAAAAATTTCATATTCTAATTGATCAGATACATAATTAATTCCCCAAAAATTTTCATAAGATAAATTTTTTAATTCTTTATCTTTATCTGGAGTATTATATCTTTCTACCACGGAATCGGATTGTTCAGCAGGAATTAACTTTTCACATTCATCAATATTTTGAAAAATATAGAATTCATCAGGTTCAGAAAAATTAAACACATATAATATAAAACCAATGATGAACACAAAAATCACACTCAGACAAATTAATCCCGATAACTTTTTTTTGAAAATCATACTTTAGTCTCCTTAACTATTTTGTTTTTCCATTGAACAATATTTTTAATCCTCATTATGCAGATGTTTTGCTTGCAGTTGGCAAGCGGCGATGAATTTTTTAAACATTAAAGTGTCATTACATATTCAGTATATCACAAAAAGTCAAATCAGTCAAGTGCTCCAGTTATAATACAATTTACAAAAAAAATCTCAAAGCTATGTACAAAACACAAAAAATATGTTATAATATAAATTGTAATATTATGTTTTGGAGTACACTATGTTTAAATGCGACTATCATACCCACACTTATTTCTCTTTTGACGGCGCGAAGGATTCCACTCCCGACACTCTTTGTGAGGCGGCGATTGCAAACGGCGTGACCGACCTTGCTATCACCGACCATTTTGAGTGCAACTGGAGAACCGAGGCGGCATATCCTCCTTTTGAAGCCGACAGACATTACGAGGAGATAATGGCGGCGAAGGAAAAATATAAGGGCAAGGTCAATCTTTCCTACGGCATCGAGATAGGTCAGTACAACCAGGTTCCCGAAGAAGCAAAAGCCCTTCTCAAAAAACACGATTACGATTTTATAATCGGCTCGATACATAACGTGCGCGGCGCTGTCGATTTCTATTATTGGGATTTCAAGAGCATATTCGCAAGCATGCAGCATTCCTATATCGGTCATATGTTTGAGCGCTATTGCGGCGAGCTTTGCGAGGTAGTGGACACCTTTGATAAGGTCAACACCATAGCGCACTTGACCTACATCTACCGCTATTGCGCGCTTGCGGGCAACAAATACGACTTTTTAAAGCACGCAGACGCAGCAGAGCGACTTTTCAAAAAAATGGTAGAAAAGGATATTGCCCTTGAGGTCAACGTTTCTACCCTTTGGAAGGGTCTTGGCTTTGCAATGCCCGACCGCGAGTTTTTGTCACTTTACAAGGATTGCGGCGGTAAGCTTATTACCGTCGGCACCGATTCCCACTCCCCCGAGCATATAGGAGAGTGTGTTGAGGAGGGCTTTGACCTTCTCCGTTCCGTCGCACTTAACGACGTTCTCGTAGTCAGAAACGGCGAAAAAACCATTGTTAAAATTTGATTTTGGAGATAAAAATGGATTTTACTAATTTCAGTTTGCTCTACCCCGATGCCGATAGCAAGAAAGAGCTTTTTTCGGCGGAATTGCGCCCTGACATTGATGAATATACTCTTGAAGAGCTTGGAATGCTTGAGATTCTCGATCTGAAGAGATGTGAGCTTTCGGACTATTTCACCGCGTCACCCGCAGTTATGAAATACCGCCAAGAGGTCTTTTCGGATATGCTGAATTGCCCCACTCTTGCCGAAACTCTCAATAAGCTTATGCCCGTCCTTGGCGACGTGACCGAGCTTCGCCGTCTTGAAGCCGACAGCGGACGCGATGACGATTACCTTTCGGGAATTACCGAGATCGAGCTTTATATTTCTTGTATCGATATTCTGTACGAGGGACTTTCTTCTGTTAGAAACGAAATAAAGAGCCGCGCATTCAAGTGCCTTGAAGAAAGGATCCGTGAGCTTGCGGAGTCTGATTATTATAAGGATCTTAACGCCAAGCTCAATGACCTTACTAAAAGAGTGCGCGAGATAAAGAGCGTTTCGATCGGTGTTAACCTCGATTCACAGCTCCGTCCTCAGTTTGCGGGCGTGCTTTCCATCAACTCCGAGCCTTTCAAGTCGGGGGACACCCTTGATAAGATTCTCCGCCTCAACTTCAAGGATGATGAATATACCTGTATTGCAAGTCTCGTTCCCTTTGGCAAAAAGCATTCTGACAACCAAAAGACAGCTCTTTCAACGGCGTTCAATTCCGCTATAAACGAGGTATATCATTCTTCACTTAAGTCATGGAAGAAGATAATCCAGATCTACGTGCTTGAAAATACAGACTTCCTTCTCGGTCTTATGCCCGAGATCGAATTTGTGGTTAAGGCTACCGAATTGCAGAAAAAGCTTCTTTTGAAGGGTTGTACCCTTGTTGAACCCGAAATCGCGCCTATGAGTGAGCGTGTTTTCGATGCTGACGACCTCTACAATCCCGCGGTTGCAATAAAGCTCCCGGAGGGCGAGGAGATAGTTCCCAACGACGTGAGATTTAACGAAAACGACGCGACTGTCTACGTTTTGACAGGCCCTAACCGCGGCGGTAAGTCAGTAATAACCTGTGCATTGGGACTTGGAGTGGCTATGATGCAGCTTGGAATGTTCGTTCCCGCGAAAAAGGCTAAGATCAGCCCCGTAGACGCAATTTTCACTCACTTCCCTACGGGTGCCGACGATACGATAGACAAGGGACGTCTTGGCGAGGAGTGCGCGCGCCTCGGTGAGATATTCGATTGCGTTACGAAGCACTCTCTCGTGCTTTTGGATGAATCCTTCTCGTCAACAGGTTCTTACGAAGGCTCTTATATCGCAAGCGAGGTGCTTTCCGGCATTTCGATGGCAGGTTGCCGTTGCCTTTTCGCAACTCACCTCCACGAGCTTGCCGCAGAGATCGACCGCATCAATGCCGAGTCTTTGGCGAAAGGCGGTGTCAAGATCGATACCTTGGTTGCGGGAATCGAGGAGGGTAAGCGCTCATTCAAGATCTACAGAGCAAAGCCCGACGGTAAGAGCTATGCCCGTGATATCGCCGAGAGATACGGCTTGACTTACGATAACATACTCAAAAAAATAGGCAGATAAATAAAAAAGAGAAAGTCATCAGACTTTCTCTCAGTCTGTCGAAAAACGCCCATTACGCGAGAGCGAAGGTGGGCGTTTTGGTGTATTTGAAGTAAAAAAGCGATATAAAAGCAAAGAAATCGGAGGGATGGTTATCTCTCCACTTTCTGTTAGCAAATTTTTTGAGATTCATGGCAGCAAATTTAAGCCTTACCCAATTAGAGACTTGGGCGAGGCCGCGGTAAGATGTATAACGCATGGCGTGTTTTTCTTTTGCGTCCGCAAAGACACGCTCGATCGTCTCCTTGCGTTGCTTGTATAGGTCGGCATATTTGAGAGTATACCTCGCATCATCGGCAAGCTCCTCGTAATCCTTCCAGATATGCCTTTGTACGACTTTTACGCAATCCTTAGAATGAGTGCAAAGATGTCTCGTCGGACAGTTCTTGCATATCTCGGGGTTGCTTTTGTATTCTCTGTAGCCGTCCTTGTTAGTTGTACTGTATTCAAGTGTATGAAATTCGGGACAGATGATGCAATCAAAATGCTCGTCATAAACGTATTTCCACCACTCATGTCCGCCTTTCATTGTCATAGGTCTCTTGTATGCCGTGCTGAGAACTCGGTTATCATCAAATACTTTCTTGCAAATGTGAGGAGTTTTGTACGCGCTGTCTGCTACTACGGT
>JAZMZI010000144.1:0-64841 GCA_045585895.1 Eubacteriales bacterium | reverse complement strand
CGATCCGAGAAAGAACACGGCTTCTTTCATGGCGGAGAGACAGGCGAAGCTGGAGGTGGCGCATCCGGAATTTAAGGAGGCGGCGGACAAGCTTTACGAGTTCCAAAGACAATTCCTGAAGACCTGGGCGGTAGACACCGGGCTTCTTCCTTCGGAGGTAGCTGAAGCCTGGGCGAAGCGTTGGAGCTTCTACGTCCCTTTGAACCGCGCCGTAGGCAAGGCGGGGACGATCGGAGCCAAGAGGGGCTATGCAAACCAAAATAGCACGGTGAAGAAGGCGATAGGAAGCGGACTTGACATTGTGCATCCCGTAGATAACATCATAAACAACATCGTAAAGATGGTCAATGCCGGTGTGAGAAACAACGTTATGCTGGAGATCACGGCGCAGGCGGAGAGCCTAGGCGCCGACGCTATGTTCCTTGAAAAGGTGCCTACACCGATGAAGAAAAAGACCGCCGACCTTACAGGCGTGAAGGCTAAGCTTCACGACGCATTCGGCGCGGCGGGTATTGGCGAGCTTTTGGCGGAGGTTGAGAGGGAGGATGGGACAGAACAATCATATCGCAAATCTTTTGCAGATCAGATTGATGATGTCATTACAGGTAAACACAACCCAGTGTACGATTTGTATGTTGGTAAAACTCCCGATGTTTTGATAAATATAGGATTTGAGAATAAACCATTGCTTATGCGAAACTCTAAAATTAAAGAAATTTTAGCAAAGCATGATGAAATGAGTATTGATTTAATCAAGCAAATACCAGATGCAGTAGCAGATCCCGTGATGATATTAAAATCAAAAACCAATCCCAATGATAGCGTTGTCGTAATTACCGACATCATTACTGATAAAGGCCATATGATAATACCGGTTTGGGTGTCGCAGGATGGAACATACCTCGATATTGAAATTGGCAAATCTATAAAATTGGATACAAATTTTGTGGCCACTGCTTATGGCAGAAACGTGAAAGGTCTTATTGAATATGCATTAAAAAATAACGAGGTGTTATTTTTTGCAGAGGATAAAAAAAGAGTTAGCTCATTGTTGGCTACTCACGGGCTGCAATTGCCCGCTCGCCTTTCAACCGCTAACTCTACTATAAGTATAGCACAGTCCAAAGAAAATGTCAACAAGAAAATTTCGACAAATTCTGAAAATGCAAAATCGGATGCTTGGTCCAAGGTTGACGAAATCATAGAATCGACGATTGACGACGTGCTTGTGCAGTACGGTCAGGGTAAGGCGCACGGTGACGTTGCTATATATCTTTACTTCACCCCACACTGTGGGCTTTTTATTTTTTCTCCCCAAAAATTGGCCATGTTAACCATTTCTTAATTATTTTTTGATATAATGACAGTATTATATTGAATTACTTTGGAGAAAAAATTATGAAAACAAAAGTTGAAATAAAAAAACTTGACGATAGAGCAATAATTCCCAGCTACGGTACTGAGTTTTCCGCAGGTGCTGACATTTACGCGCTTATTGACGAGCCTATTACTATCGCTCCCAATGAAACCAAGCTGATTCACACGGGACTGGCTATGGCTATCCCCGAAGGTCTTGTAGGCTTGATTTTTGCCCGTAGCGGCATGGCTACCAAACGCGGTCTCGCTCCCGCAAATAAGGTCGGTGTTATAGACAGTGATTACCGCGGGGAAATAATGGTTGCACTTCATAACCACAGTAACGTGGCACAAACCGTTGAAAACGGAGAGAGAATTGCACAGATATCTTTTGTTCCTTTTTATACCGCAGATTTTGACCTCAAAGACTCTCTTTCCGACACCGTTCGAGGTGCCGGCGGCTTCGGCTCTACAGGAACAAAGTAATTTTATAATAATCATTGACTTTTGAATCTTTTGGGTTTATAATTCTATTTGTTTATAATAAGTTTTAAGGAAAGGCAATTAAAATGACTAAAATTGACATTTTTTCAGGATTTCTCGGTGCGGGAAAGACTACTCTCATCAAAAAGCTTATTGAAGAAGCTTATCAGGGTGAAAAAATAGTTCTTATCGAAAATGAATTCGGAGAGATCGGTATTGACGGCGGATTTCTTGCCGAAGCAGGCATAAAGATCAACGAAATGAACTCGGGATGCATCTGCTGCTCCCTTGTAGGAGATTTTGCGGCGGCTCTCAAAAAGGTTATTGCCGAATATGCTCCCGACCGTATTCTTATTGAGCCTTCGGGCGTAGGCAAGCTCTCGGACGTTATAAAGGCTGTTAAAAACGCTGATACCGAGGGAGCTGAGCTTAACGGATTTACCACCGTCGTTGATGCCAACAAGTGCAAGATGCACATGAAAAACTTTGGCGAGTTTTTCAACGATCAGGTAGAGAACGCAGGTTGTATCGTGCTCAGCCACACAGGAAAAATGACCGATCAGAAGATCGCCGATTGCGTTGCGCTTCTTAAAGAGCACAATGCTACCGCAGTTATCGTTTCCACCCCTTGGGAACAGCTTACCGGTGCTCAATTGCTTGAGGCAATGGAGAGAAAATCTACTCTCGAGTCAGAAATAAGCGAGCTTGAAGAAGAGGCCCACGAGCATCATCACCACGATCACGACGAGGATTGCCACTGTCACGACCACGAGCATCATCACCGCGATCACGACGAGGATTGCCATTGTCACGACCACGAGCATCACCACCACGATCACGACGAGGATTGCCATTGTCACGACCACGAGCATCACCACCACGAATATGACGAGCACGGCAACTGCTCCTGCGGTCACCACCACGATCACGACCACCATCACCATCATGCAGATGAAGTGTTCGTAAGCTTTGGCGCGGAAACCACAAAGAAGTTCAACGCAGATGTGCTTCGTGAGGCTCTTGAGAGCTTTACCGATACTGAAAAGTACGGAATGGTTCTTCGAGCAAAAGGAATCGTTGCTTCCGATGATGGCAGATGGATACATTTCGACTATATTCCCGGTGAACCTGACGTACGTTTTGGCGGCGCAGGAATTATCGGTCGCCTTTGCGTTATCGGTTCAAAGCTCAACAAGGATTTAATATCCGAGTCTCTTGGAGTTGAACTTGCATAATTTATTGTAATAAGAAAGGTTTTTAAAATGGCACAACCTACTATCCCCGTATATCTTTTTACCGGATTTCTTGAAGGCGGGAAAACTCATATAATTCAGGAATCTATGGCAGACGAACGTTTTAACACCGGTGAAAAGACCCTTATAATCCTTTGCGAAGAGGGCATTGAAGAGCTTGACGTATCGGAATTCAGCGGTAAAAACGTATATCTTGAAACGCTTGACAGCGAAAGCGACGTGACGGCAGAAAAGCTCGAAGCTTGCCGTAACGGACACAAGATCGACCGCGTTATAATCGAATATAACGGCATGTGGCAGTTAGCAACTCTTTACGATAACCTACCCACCGACTGGTTTATCTTCCAGAACATGATGTTTGCCGATGCCAACACTTTTTTTGCGTACAATCAGAATATGCGAAGCCTTATGGTCGATAAGCTTATGTCCTGCGAGATGATCGTTCTTAACCGTACCCCTGATAATATCGACAAGGACGAGGTGCACAAGATAGTACGCGGTATTTCCCGTCGCGCCACCATTACCTACGATTATCCCGACGGTCACGTTGAGTACGACGAAATAGAAGATCCTCTGCCTTTTGATATTGAAGCTCCCGTTATCGTTATCGAGGACGACGACTATGCTATCTGGTACAGAGACCTCAGCGAAGAAATGGAAAAATACGAGGGCAAAACCGTCAAATTTAAGGGCATAGTTGCACGAGACATGAAGCTTGGCAAGGATGCGATCGTCATTGGTCGACACGTTATGACCTGCTGTGTTGAGGATATTGCTTACAGCGGTCTTGTTTGCAAGTTCAAGTCAAACGTTTCATACAAGAATTACGACTGGTTAAACGTTCAGGGTAAAATAAAAATAGAAAAGAACAAGCTATACGGTCGTCCCGGACCCGTTCTTTATGCGGAAAGCAGTGCGTTTACCGACAAACCCGAAAAGGAAGTTGCAACTTTCTATTAAAAATAATATTAAATAATAAAATTTCCGAAGCATTTCAACCTTCGGAATTTTTATTTTTTCTCCGTAACAATCCCCCACATTCGACATAGAATGATATTGAGAAAGTTGTTTCACGGCTTTCCGACAAAAAAACATATAGGGGGATTATTTATGCAAGATAACAGATTTTCATGCGGCCCCGCTAAAGGCTTGGAAACTGTTTGTATAGAAACCAACAGAATACTTGACTCTTGCAGAGACCGCGACTGCTTCGAAAACGTAAGAGTTTTTTTGACCGATCTTGGCAAAGAGATAATTGAGCATACCGCTACGGTCAGAGTTAAAAGCGCGTGTATCACCGAAACTCATATAAGCCTTGATCCCGTTCAGTTCAACAGAGGATTTTACACTGTCAACATCAGATTCTACGTTAAACTGACGTTTGAAGCTTGTATCGGAAACGGTCGTTCTCAGGAATTTGAGGGAATCGCCGTTCTTGACAAAAAGGTCATTCTTTACGGCGGCGACTGCAACGTAAGCACCTTCCGAGGCGGCGGAGATTTCTCGGATTTCTGCTCTCGCATCGAGCCTTGTTGCAAAGAAAACAATCTGCCTACAGGCGTAGTGGAAGTAGCTGAGCCTATCGTTCTTGGCGTAAACGTCGTCGAGAGCATCAACGAGTGCTGCTGCTGTTGCTGCTGTGCAGGCGATATTCCCGAGATGGTAGGCAGAAATCTCAACGGTAATATTTACTATGACGACGATGATGACAGAAGATATCTTGCCGTATCTCTCGGAATCTTTTCAATAGTAAGAATAGTTCGTCCCGGACAGTTCCTTATATCCGCTACCGAATACGTCATTCCCGACAAAGAGTGCATTTCACCTTCAAACGATGATCCTTGCAGTGTATTCAGAGCCATGGCATTCCCGATTTCTGAATTTTCATGCACGCCCTGCACAACTCCACACACTCCTCACGACAAGGGAAACGGCGGTAAATGCGGTTGCTGAAATCCAACTGAATAAAATCAGGTCGCGCATCCCGAATGGTATGCGCGACCGCTTTTCTGTATTTATTTACTCTCACCAAACATCGAACGGTATTTCAAAGGAGAACAACCGATTCTTTTCTTAAAGACCCTCGAAAAATAGCTTGCGTCGTCAAAACCTACCATAGACGATATGGTCGAACAGGGAAGCGACGTATCGTTCAACAATTTTTTGGCCTCTGCAATTCTGATATCTATCAAATAATTAATAATAGATTTACCGAAAGCCTTCCTGAACTCACTTTCACAGTAAGCAACTGAAAAAAAAGTCTCCTTGCTTATGTCCTCGAGGGAAATGCGCTCACTATAATGACATATAAGATAGTTGGAGATCTGCGTAGACAGCGATGTCTTGCTGCTCGCCATAATATTATCAAATATCTGCATTATCATTGCTTCAAGGAGATAATTCATCTTTTTAAGATTTATATTAGTTGGGTTTCTTTGCTCCGTGTCCAAATACGCCAGAAGAAGCTTTATCTCTTCAGTTATTCCGTTTGATATGTGCGATTGTAAGGCAATTCTTTTATTGGCGTAAAAATTGATACTGATGTAATCATTATGCCCGTTTCCGATATTTCTCTGCCTTATACTTCCCGGAGGAAGGTATACTATATCACCGCTTACCATATCGTATTTTTCGCCGTCAATATGATATGACATTTTACCGTCAAGCAAAAAAGTCAGTTCGTGAAATTTGATTTGGTGACTGTCTATATTTTTTTGAGGCCCGTATTTATTATGCCTATAGTAAAAAATATCTTCTATCATTTCTAAAATGCTCCAAAAAACATAAGATAATGCTAAAATTTTAATAAAAAATTAGGATTTGTCCATTGATTTTATTTTAAAAAGTGCTATAATTATTATAGCATGACTGATAGGTCTTGTCAATACAAAATATCAAATATTTGAAAGAGGTATTAGAATGAAAAAGGTTTGTGTTGTAACAGGTGCCGGCGGTATACTCTGCGCGGAATTTGCAAAGGAAATGTCCAGAAACGGATACGCAGTAGCTCTGCTGGATATCAACGAAGATGCAGCTCGTGCGGTTGCAGATGAGATCTGCGCTTGCGGCGGTGTTGCGAAAGCATATAAGACCAACGTACTTGATAAGGATTGTATAGTCGACGTTCACAAAAAGGTTCTCGCAGAGCTTGGCAAGTGTACCGTTCTTATTAACGGTGCGGGCGGAAACAGCCCCAAGGCAACTACTGCTCACGAATATTTTGAAGCAGGCGATGAAAACCGTGACGACATTCTCACGTTCTTTAATCTTGATAAAGCAGGCTTTGACTTCGTGTTCGACCTTAATATCAAAGGAGTTCTTCTCCCCACCCAGATATTTGCCGCTGACATGATAGGGGAAGAGGGTTGCTCGATCATTAATATTTCGTCAATGAACGCATACACTCCCTTGACAAAGATCCCCGCGTACAGCTCCGCAAAAGCGGCAGTTTCCAATTTCACTCAGTGGTTGGCAGTTCACTTTGCAAAAGAGGGAATCAGAGTAAACGGAATCGCCCCCGGATTCTTTGCAACCAACCAGAACAGAGCGCTTCTCTTTAACCCTGACGGAACTCCTACCGCAAGAACAGGTAAGATCCTCGCGGCAACTCCTATGGGTCGCTTCGGTGAAGCTCAAGAACTTCTCGGCGTACTCAAATTCTTGGCAGACCCCGTTGCCGCATCATTCGTAACCGGCACGGTTATCCCCGTAGACGGTGGATTTTCCGCATATTCGGGAGTATAACTCAATAGAAGTTTCGGAGGAATTATATCATGAATACAGATAAAATAAAACTCTGTGCCTTTGCAGACGAAGCAGATCCTTCTCTTGACGGTCAAATTGAGGCTATGAAGGCAAACGGTATTTCATTGCTTGAGATCAGAGGTGTTGACGGCAAAAATATCAGCACCGTTACACCTGAAGAAGCAAAGGAGATCAGAAAAAAACTGGATGCTAACGGAATTTCCACTTGGTCTTTAGGCTCCCCTGCGGGCAAGATACAGATCAACGACGATTTTGAAAAGGAATTGGATACTTTCAAGCAGATGCTTGAGGTCGGCGCGATCCTTGACGCAAAATGTATGCGTCTTTTCAGCTTTTACGGCACTAATCGCCAAGCAGATTTTTTTGGCAGAGTGTGTGAAAAATTGAATAAATACGTTGAGCTTTGCAAGCCCTACGGCATTGTTCCTTGCCATGAAAACGAGAAGGGAATATATGGTGAATTAGCTCCCCAATGCCTGATGCTTCATCATGCCGTTCCCGGGCTCAAGGCAGTTTTCGATCCCGCCAATTTCGTTCAGAGCGGACAGGATACTCTCGAAGCGTGGGACATGCTTAAGGAGTTCGTTTATTACGGTCATATAAAGGATGCAGACGTTGACGGTAACGTAGTTCCCGCAGGATATGGAGAAGGACATATATCTGAATACTTGCCCGATTTTGTTGCACAAGGTTGCAGCGTTCTTACTCTTGAGCCTCATCTCAACAGCTTCGTAGGTCTTGCGGATCTTGAGGAAGATGGTGCTCGCAGCAACGTAAGTAAGCTTTCCTTCGCAAATAACCGCGAAAGCTTTGATTATGCAGTAAATGAGCTTAAATCCTTAATAAACGGACTCAGCATTTAATAGATGGGAGAATATTATTATGAAATTAGGCGCACAGTTTTTTACCTTGCGTGATTCTTGCAAAGATCTTTCTGGACTTGAAGAATCTATGAAAAAGGTTGCGGACATCGGATACACATCCATTCAGCTTTCAGGCGTATGCCCTTATGATGGTGAGTGGGCTTTGGAAAAAGCGCATGAAAACGGTCTTACCATTGATATTACTCACTACGATTATAACAAAATAATCAAAGATATTGATAACACCGTAAAGCATCATTCTGCAATGAACTGCAAGTGTATAGGTATCGGTTGCAGTCCTTACGAAAAGACGATCGAGGGCTTTACCCGTCTCGGTGACGAGATAGCCCCCGTCATCCCTGCTATAAATGCTGCAGGACATAAGCTTATGTATCATAATCACCATTGGGAATTTGCGAAACACGACGGCAAGACATTTCTTGAATTGCTTTGTGAAAGATTTACTCCCGAAGAGCTTGGAATTATCCTTGACTGCTATTGGGTACAGGCAGGCGGTGCCGACCCCGTTGAATGGATAAAAAAGCTTCACGGAAGAGTTGACCGCATCCATTTCAAGGATATGGTTATGAATAACAAGGATGCTGCCGTAAGAATTGCCTCAATAGGCGAGGGAAATATGAATTATGACGCTATTATTCAGGCTTGCCTTGACGAAAACATCGAATTCGGATACGTTGAGCTTGATAATTGCTACGGCGAAGATCCCTTCAAATGTATGAAGAGAAGCTACGACTTCTTACATTCACGCTACGGACTTAACTGATAAAAAGCTCGTCTTTTGGAGATATTCTATGAACAAAATAAGACTTGGAATAATAGGATGCGGAAATATAGGTTCTCAACATTATTCCAACGTTTTAAACGGGAAATGTCCCAATATAGTCGTTACGGCAATCGCCGATATTAATCCCGACAGACTTGAATGGGCAAAAAAAGCCTGTGAAAAACATCGTGCTGATAACCCTTGCATCCCATTCGCTTCATTATTTACGGATTATACCGAATTAATCAAAAGCGGGCTGGTAGATGCCGTTATCGTTTCGGTGCCTCATTTCCATCATTCAAAAATAGCTATCGAAGCCTTCAAAAACGGGATCCACGTTATGTGCGAAAAGCCTGCCGGCGTTTATACTCTGCAAGTCAGAGAAATGATAGACGAAGCTGACAGGCATCCCGAATTGAAATTCGGATTGATGTTTAATCAGCGAACCAACTGTCTTTATCGCAAAATGAAAGAGATAATCGACAGCGGTGAGCTTGGCGAATTGAAACGCTCCACTTGGATAATTACCAACTGGTACCGTCCGCAAGCCTACTACGATTCAGGTGACTGGAGAGCCACTTGGAGCGGCGAGGGCGGAGGAGTATTACTCAATCAATGCCCCCACAATCTCGATATTTGGCAATGGCTTTGCGGAATGCCCGTAAAGGTATTTGCAAAAATGAAGTTCGGTAAATATCACGATATTGAAGTTGAGGACGACGTAGTAGCTTCAGTGGAGTTTGAAAACGGCGCTCTGGGTAGTTTTATAACCTCTACCGCCGACACTCCGGGAACTAACCGCCTTGAGATGGTTTTCGACGGCGGAACTATTTTATGTGAAAATAATCAACTTATCCTTAAAAAGCTTGCCGTTCGCGAATCGATCTTTACTCAAGAAAATACTGCGGTGTACGGTCATCCGCCGTGTGAGATCGTATCTGTCGAAACCGACGGTGAAAACGCTCAACATTCAGGTGTTATGAATGCCTTCGCCGCGTCTATTCTCGGCGGAGAGCCACTCGTCGCAGACGGGCGCGAGGGATTGAACTCACTTATACTATCCAACGCTATGCATCTTTCGGCATGGCTCGGGAAAGAGATCGAAATTCCTTTTGATGAAGTGCTTTTCAAGGAAATGCTTGAAGAAAAAATCAAAACTTCCAAACAGAAAAAGAATACTAATAATATTTTTTCCGAATTTGATAAAAATCACGGAAATCTATGTTTCTTTTAAAAATATTATTTGAACCGACGCATTGGCGGCGGAATGGAGATTAATTATGAATCAAGTAAAATTAGGTATTATCGGTATGGGTAATATGGGTAGCTCCCATTTAAAGGGTATTATTGCAGAAGAAAACTGTGAAATCGTCGTTACCGCTATTGCTGATCGATACGAGGAAAAAATCAACTTTGGATTAAAATGTATTGAAGAACATAATGCCGCTCATCCAGAGCGCAAGCTTCCTATTCCCGCAACTTTTTCCGAAGGCTCCGACCTTATAAAAAGCGGAGAATGCGAGGCGATACTCATCGCAGTTCCTCATTACGATCATCCCACATTGGCTATTGAAGGCTTTAAGGCCGGACTTCACGTTATGTGCGAAAAGCCTGCGGGAGTTTACACTCTGCAGGTACGTGAAATGATGGCTGAGGCCGATAAACATCCTGAGCTTAAATTCGGAATGATGTTTAATCAGCGTACTAACTGCCTCTACCGAAAGATGAAGGAAATAATCGATAGCGGTGAGCTTGGTGAGATCAGAAGAACCAACTGGATAATCACCGATTGGTATCGTCCTCAAGCTTATTATAATTCAGGCGATTGGCGCGCGACTTGGTCGGGCGAGGGCGGAGGAGTGTTGCTTAATCAGTGTCCTCATAATCTTGACCTTTGGCAGTGGATCTGCGGTATGCCCGTTCTTATCGATGCTAAAATGAGATTTGGCAGACTTCACGACGTTGAGATAGAGGATGAAGTTACCGCATACGTCGAGTACGCTAACGGAGCAACGGGTACGTTTATAACCACAACGGGAGAGGCTCCCGGCGCCAACCGATTTGAAATAGTATGCGACGGCGGTACCCTTGTTTGCGAAAACGGCAAGCTTATCATGAAAAAGCTTGAAATGCCCGAAAGTGAATTTACCAAGAAAAATACCGCGATTTTCGGAGCCCCCAAATGCACCGTAAGCGAGGTAGAGACCGATGGAAGCAACCCCCAACACTCAGCTGTCAGAAATGCTTTTGCGGCGGCGATCCTTCGTGACGAAAAAATGATTGCAGACGGCAGAGAGGGAATTAATGGACTTATGATCTCCAACGGTATGCATCTCTCCGCATGGACGGGCGGTCCCGTAACACTTCCTTTTGACGAACAAAAATTCAAAAGCCTTCTTGATGAACACATAAAAAACTCAAGAAGAAAAACTACCGTTGCAAACGTTGCAGCCGTTGATCTTTCCGATACTTACGGCTCAAAGAATAATTAAACTTAAACCAAGTAGTCGAAAGCCTCATCAATCACGGTGAGGCTTTTGTTTTGATTAAAAATCAAAGTATTTTTATATAAACAAGTTATTTTTCATACTTGACACTAATTATAATATATGTTAAAATTTAACTTAGGAACCATTTTCGGTTTTTATTCACATTTTGTTCAATATGAGGTTAGCTATGAAATTTTCACCTAATAGAATACGAGTGTATTACGGTAACTCTGTTTCGGAATTGATTTCAATTGACGGTAACGAGGCGTCTGCTCAGAAATTGAGAGTAACCTTACGCCAATCGGAGGACGGAGTTATCACGCCTATCATCACTGCACTTGAGGATAACGAACCCGAGTGGCTGAATATTGAATTTGATATTCCCGAAAAGGCTCTCGGAGACGATCTGTATTATTATTACGCGGCGTTTACGACCAATGATATTACTTCAGTTTACAAACATTGTCGAAAGCCCCAAAACGATATGAAAGACGTTTTCGTTGCCAAAAACACCGCAAACGGCTCGAATATAAATATCGGTCTTGTAACAGGTCAAAGAATATTTTCAATTATCAGACTTGAAGGAAATGTCGTATCGATACACTACGACCTTGAGGGCAAGCTTATCGCCAAAGGTGAAGAGATTATGCTTGAAAGGTTTATTTACGGCACGGAAAACGAATTTGATTTTCTCGAAAAAAAATACGCTCCTCTCGTTGCGGAATACAATAATGCGCGTCCTCTCGAAACCGTACCCGCGGGATGGTGTTCTTGGTCGCGTTATTACAGAAACGTAGACGAAAAAAAGATCACAAGCTGCGTTGAAGATATGACGGAGATCAAAGGCGCAGACCTTTTCCAGATAGACGACGGGTGGCAGTGTGACGGCACTTTCCCCGGAGATTGGTTCATCGATACGGATAAGTTTCCCAACGGTCTTGACGCGATAATCAAACGGTGTAACGATGCGGGCATGACGTTCGGTCTTTGGTTATCTCCGTTTCTCGTTAATGAGAACTCAAGATATTATGAAAGCGTTAAGCATCTCGTAAGAACCGACGTGTCGGCAGGGAATTCCTCACCGACAAACACTATAAGGTTATTTGATCTTGACAATCCCGAATTTTATGAAAAGCTTTACAAAACCTATTATTGGCTTTCTCACGAAATGGGAGTTAAATATTATAAGCTTGATTTTCTTATTTTCGGTTATTTCAGTTTCAAATGTGCTATAAGATTCAAATCGGACTATAAGTCAGCTCTGTTCCGTAAAGTTATAAGCACTATCAGAGATGCTGTAGGCGACGACGCAATCATGCTGTCCTGCGGTTCACCCATAATAGAGTGCGCAGGTATATTTGACGCGCAGAGAGAGTCGCGTGATATTATATGCCCCAAATCATCGACTACGGATCCGTTCTACTGGCAACATTGGAGCAACATCAAGAACGCTTCAAAAACCGTATTATATCGTTATTTTTATAACAATGTAGTTTTCAGAAACGATCCGGACGGTGCCGTGCTTCGTGACTTTGATATGGGCGATGGATTTGATTGCAGTTACGCAGAAGCCAGATATTGGTCCACCATCGTAGCGTTCTCGGGCGGTCTCGTACTTTCCAATGACGAGTTCCGATATCTTAGTAAAGCCCGCAGAGAGCTTTTCACAAAGCTTCTTCCTGCGCTCGGTATAGCAGGCAGAGCCGTTGATATGTTTGAGGATCCAGCCCCAACAAAAGCAATCATCGAGGCTTCTGACACGGTTAAGTATATCGCAAGCTTTAACTTGTCCGATAGATTTGAAGATATGGACGTAAATCTTGCAGATTTCGGAATCAAAGGTGATAAATTGATATTCAAATGCTGGGAAGCTGATTTCGTAGGCAAAACCGACACGGTACACGAAAGACTGGTAAGTCCTCACAACGCGCTGATGTATATGGTCAAGGACGTTCCTGTAGAGCCTACGTTCCTGTATTCTGATGTAAATGTATACCTTGGAGAAAACGTATTTAAGTCAGAATACAAAGATAACATATTAAACGTCACGGTTAATGATTGCTTCAGAAAATTTGTGACGGATGATACAAAGATATACGCATATTATCCCATAAAGTTTTCAAACAGTATTTCCGAAAAAGAAAACGTTGTTATAAAAGCGGAAGATTATATTATAACCGAATATAAAATATAAAAATAATCAAAAGCAAAAATAAATTAGTCTCAAGATGCTGAACGTAAAGAAGGCTGAATACAAAAAATTACGTTAATCGGTGGATTTGATGCCGATTAACGTAAATTTGTATTTAATAATGCGTTTTTAAATTGCCCGAATTATACAAAATTTTGATTTTGTATAATTTTATGTATTAATATTAAATCCTTCTCTTTTATGTTTTTGGAAATTTTATAACAATTTTACCGGTTTAACGACTTATCTGTAAACGTATCAACCAAGTGTGAAATTTTTGTTTTATATCACTTTTTCAACCAAATATTTTTTCTTCGTTGCTTCGCCGCCTCTTAGATGTCTTTCTTCCTTATTTTTTGCAAGAACACTTTTAACGTCAAGATAAAGTGATCTGTTCACGTTTTTTAAAACTTGCGTAACATCTTTATGTACCGTACTTTTACTGATCCCAAATCTTGCCGCCGTTGCACGTACAGTTGCGTTGTTTTCAACGATGTAGAGCCCCAATATTACGCAACGATCCTTGCCTGATGACAAATACATCATTACTGTTACCTCGCAGTTATATTTATTACATTGGTAAATGTATATGACGATTTAATGATTTAAATACCTTTTTAAAGGAGTTTTTATGGTTAATGATATTTCTCAATTTGATATTTTTGAAGGTATGACCTCTATTTCCGCCGTTATAAGATCCATAAAAAACGGTACGAACAGCAGAATTATTTCAAAAGTATATTATGACGGATCCCGCACCGAAAAAAAGAGCCGAGAAATTCGCTTTTTGAAGCATGCAGCGTCTGAGTTGAATTTTGAACTTTGTACTTGCGACGCTAAGTATATCGATACGTTGGTTTCGGGAAATACGCATGGCGGCATTATTATGTTGACAAGCAAACGAACTTTTTACTCCGCAGATGTTAATTTTTTAACAAACGGACATTTCTATGCTCTTATCGATGGGCTTGAAGACCCTTACAATTTCGGTTATTCCGTGCGTTCCCTGTATGCCTCGGGAGTTGACGGAATAATTCTCCCCGAAAGAAACTGGATGGAGTTTTCGGGCACGGTAGCGCGCTCCTCTGCCGGAACCTCTGAACTTGCCAAAATTGCTGTCGGAGATACGTATGAAGCTGCAAAGCTTTTCAAAGAAAACGGATTTGAAATTACCTGCGCAGGCATACGTGACTCGGTTTCGCTTTACGATTATGAATTTTCAAGACCGACCTTGCTTGTAATCGGCGGTGAGAAGCGCGGTATTTCAAGAAAGCTTCTCGATCTCGCAGATGTGAACGTTAGAATTCCCTACGGTCGTGAATTTTTGGGCTCTCTTCCCTCTGCGTCAGCCGTGTCCGTAATGGCTTTCGAAATTGCAAGAAAAAAAGGTATTTTGAAATAAACTTTACAAAAAAGTTGTTTTTTGTTGACTATATGTTGGTAGATTCAAAACTTAATAATGTTATAATTATTAATGTATTTTTATGTTGAGGTCTTTTTATGAATGATAAAATTGCCTTTATAGGCGTAGGAAATATGGCAACCGCTACTCTTATGGGTATAACGTCTGTCTATAACGATATGTCCGATATAGTCCTTTTCAACAGACATATCGAAAAAATCGAAAAATACAGAGCGTCGGGCGCTCATATATGCACTTCCGTAAAAGAAGCGGTCGAAATGGCTAAATACATTATGCTTTGTGTAAAGCCTCAGAATTTTCCCGATATTCTTCCGCAGTTATCCGACTGTGAGAACGTTTCAAGCAAAGTATTCGTTACGATGGCTGCCGGAATTTCCACGAAAACCGTTTCAGATGCAGCGTGCGGTGCTGCGGTAGTGCGCGTTATGCCAAATACTCCAATGCTTATCGGAAAAGGTGTTATTGCCGTTTGCAGAAACGATAAGGTATCCGATGCGGATTTTCAATATATTTGTGACGTTTTCGCTTCCTCGGGTACCGTTTTGAAAATAGACGAGAGCGAAATGAACCGTATAATTTCGGTTACGGGTTCTTCTCCCGCTTATGTTTTTATGATGATAAAGGCAATGTATGAGGGCGCGAAAGATCAAGGATTATTGAACCGTGATGGCTCAAATCTCTCCGAAAAAGAAATTATAAACGCTATTTGCGACACGATCATAGGAGCGGCTGAGCTTATGAAGCAAGGCGCAAAAACTCCCGACGAACAGATCGCTACGGTTGCCTCCAAGGGTGGAACTACCGAACGCGCCATCAAAGAGCTCGAAGATTACCACTTTTGTGAAGCAATCATCAGTGCTATGAATAAATGTACTCAAAGAGCTGATGAATTAGGATCCGACCACAAAAAATAAATCGTAAAGGACACTTTAAAATTGAAAACAAAAAAGAAATTTAAATTATTTGATTTAAACCGCGACGGTAAGGGTGTTGAGCGCGGTGAAGACACTACTCCAAACTTAAAATTCTTTTTCGTTCAGTTTGGGAGAAAGTTTTCTAAGATAATGTCTTTGAACATTCTTACGATGTTTCAAATAATCCCCCTGATAGTTTGTGCTTATCTTTATATTATAGTTATGCCAAAAACCGCTTCTCTGAGATATCCTGAGTTTGCCGCATTGTTTGGCATACAGGAGACAGCATCAACTGTTACAGGATTCTTTAATCTCGGTCTGTTCTCCTCCCAATACCCTCTTCCCACTTATAATAACACCCATATCTATTGGATAATCGGTGCAATTTTATTAGTGTACGTTATTACCTACGGTTGGCAAAAAGTAGGTACTATATACGTAACGAGAGGACTTGTGAGAGGAGACAGCGTATTCGTATTCTCCGATTTCTTTTACGCAATCAAAAAAAATTTTAAGCAGGGTTTTATTTTAGGAGTTATTGACTGCGCCGTTATGGGTACTCTTGCCTATAACCTTTTGTACTTCTTTATGACTCCCTCGAACGGTTTCTCGGATTTCATTTACGTAATGACCATCGCCCTAATAATAATTTATATTATTTTCCGTTTCTATACCTACTTGATGATCGTTACGTTTAACATAAAAATAACCAAAGCGTTTAAAAATGCTTTGATATTTACCGTTCTCGGTATAAAGCGAAACATTCTTGCGCTTATAGGTCTTGCAATTGTTACGGCTATCGCTGTTCTTCCTATTCTCCTTTTGGTTCAAGTGGGACTCGGTGTTGCTATAGTATTACCGTTGCTCTATTATCTCGGAGTTTGCTCCTTCATATATACTTACGCGGCATACCCCGTAATAAAAAAGTATATGATAGACCCCGTTGACGACGGCAATACCGAAGACGATGCAGATGAATACAAAGAACCTACAGACGCAATCGAATGATTTAAAAACTCCGAAATTTTGATGATTTCGGAGTTTTTGCATTTTTTTATCCGATCAGCTCGCTTACAACAACAAAATTATATCCTTTTTCAAGCAATACAGGTATAAACAACTCCAACGCTTCGGGAGTTGGACTGTTATAAGAAACGTAATCGTGCATAAGAATGATATCTCCCGACGAAATACTGTTTATTACGTTTTCCGCTATTTTTTGCGGTGGAGTGTGTGCCCAGTCCATAGTATCTATATCCCAAAGAATGACTTTGTAGTCCAACTGCTTTATAACGCTTTTAACGTAACCGTCGACCATCCCCTCCGGAGGCCTGAACAGTTTGGTCCTGAAATCGGTATGACTGTAAAGTGCCGCCTCGCATTTTTCAACTTCACCGCAAAGAGTATCGGAATCTAAACGACTGACGTGAGGATGGGAGTAAGTGTGATTCCCTATTTCATGTCCTCGCTTTATCACCATCTCCATCGTGTCGGGATAATTGTCTGCATTAACTCCTATGGCAAAAAAAGTAGCTTTTATACCGTATTTATCCAAAATATCAAGTATCTGCGGAGTGTATCTTGGATGCGGACCGTCATCAAATGTCAGGGCTATTTTCATAAATTCGTTATCTTTTTTACGGTATATGTCAACGTCGTCAAGATTATTATCGTTTTCTTTTGTACCCAGAACGTTCAAAATGAATATACTGTTTAATACTATAGCAATAATCAGAATATAAATAATCGGTTTGAATAACTTATTCACTCATATCACCGCCTACACAGCTCATCAAGCGTCCCGAACCTGTATCCCTGAGATTTCAGATCTACGATAATTTCTTCAAGTATTTTTGCATTGGTTTCCGACGTTGGGTGTAAAAGCATTACTTCCCCATTATGGATATTATCCATTATCTTGGCTTTTGCTTTTTCGGGAGACATTTGCTTATTGTTATCCCAATCCTCATAGGCAAAGCTCCAGAATATTGTCTTATATCCCAAATCTTTCACTGTTTTTAATGATTTTTCATCAAATCGACCTTCGGGAGGTCTGTAATATTTTGCAACCTCAACCCCAAAAGTGTCTGAGCAAGCCTTTTCAAGTGCTTGTAATTCTTTTTGGATCTCATCTGTTTTTTTGTTCACCATACTTTTATGAGTGTAGGTATGATTGCATACAAGATGACCTTCATCAAACATCCGCTTTACCGTTTGAGGATTTGAAGTCACCAGATTTCCGAGTATAAAGAAAGCTCCGGTAACGTTTTGATTCTTCAAGATGTCTAAGGTTTTTTCAATATTTCCGTTTTCGTAGCCTGCATCAAAGGTCAGGTAAATAACCTTATCTTCACTGTCGTTTCCCTTCGTTTTATCAATATAATATCCGTCGTAATTTTCAATAAAATCAAATTGAGGATCGGCAACGGGTTGAAGATGATCCTTTCTATGAACGCAATACCAGCTGTGCCCGTTTCCATTTAAAGCAACTGCGTTTACCGTTGCAAAAATCACTAATATAACGGACAGCGACGAAAATAACAGAGTTCTTTTTTTCATTTGTTTTCAACTCCTTTCTCATATTATTTTTCGCAAAAAAATCAGCATTATTTACACCAATTATGTTGACATTTTTTAAATAACGTGTTAAAATATATTAAATAACACTGATTCAAGGGAGGAATGCGTCAAAATGGAAACAAAAATCATTATTGGTTTTTTTGTTGGCGTTTTGTGCGGAATTATCCCCTTATTTTTTGGATTTTTAAAAAGTAATAAGCTTTTGGGAATTATAGGAATAGTGGCTTCATCAGCCGCAGGTGCACTGTTTAACGCACTTGACAAATCTCCGTTTTCTGCATTTGTGGTTGCTATATTGTTTATTTTTATAATTATTGCAAGCAACAAAAGGAAAGCAAAAAAGTCTGAGCTTGATGGAAACGATTATAACGACTCAAATTCAGACGAATCTTAAGTATAAAATTGAAAAGGAACGGTCATTTTAAATGAAAGACGGTTTTATTAAAGTTGCTGCGGCAACGCCAAATTTGAAAATCGCAGATACCGATTTTAACGCGAGATCCTGTATTTCGCTTGCAGAAAGTGCAAGTGAAGCAGGTGTCAAGGTGCTTGTATTTCCCGAATTGTCTCTCACGGGTTATTCATGCGGAGATCTTTTTAATACCGAAACTCTGCTCAACGGTGCGCTGGATGCTCTTCGCCAATACGTTTACGGAACGGCAACATTGGGTATGGTATCGGTAGTAGGTCTTCCCGTAAGCTTCAGTGATAAAGTGTATAACTGTGCTGCAGTTGTATCCGGAGGTCAACTTTTAGGTCTTGTACCCAAGAAAAATCTGCCCGATTTTGCAGAGGCGTTTGAGACGAGATGTTTCGCACCTGCACCAGACGACAGCTTTGCTTACGTTTTTGATGATAGCGTGGTAATGCTTGGAACCAAACAGTTTTTCGTTTGCCGCTCTATGCCGTCTCTCCGTCTTGGTGTAGAAATATGCGAGGATCTTTTCGTTTCTCTCCCCTCCTCGTCGCTTCTCACGGCGGCTGGCGCTACCGTTATTGCCAACCCCTCGGCTTCCGGTGAGCTTGTTGGAAAAGACGACTTCAGAAGGATTCTTGTTACTTCACAGTCTGCCCGTTCTCTTTGTGGTTATATCTATGCGGGCGCTGGTATTGGCGAATCGACGTCAAACGTTGTTTTCTCGGGTCATTCAATGATTGTTGAAAACGGTAAGATACTTGCAGAAAAAGCTCCTTTCGAAACAGGCGAGCTTCTTATCAGTGAGATCGACCTCCAAAATATTGTTCACGAGCGCAGAGGTAAAAATACTTTCACAAAAAACACTCTCGGGATTGAATATTCGGAAATTGAATTCGATCTTATGTTAGAAGATACTGAAATAACAAGAACCATAAACTCACATCCATTTATTCCCGACAACAAAGAGGTTTGCGCGGCAAGATGTGAAGAAATATTGTCAATTCAGTCGGTAGGACTTGCAAGAAGAATAGAAGCTTCTTATTCGAAGAAGGCGGTCGTCGGCATTTCGGGAGGTCTTGATTCCTGTCTTGCAATACTCGTTATGGCAAAGGCCATGGACTTTTTGGGGCGCGACAGAAATGATATTATCGCAGTTACTATGCCCTGCTTCGGTACGACCAAGAGAACTAAAAATAACGCCACCGTACTCTGCGAAAAACTTGGCGTGGATTTCCGCGAGGTCGATATTTTTGCCGCGGTTGAACAGCATTTCAAGGATATCGGACACGATATGAGTAATCACAACGTAGTTTACGAGAATGCACAGGCGCGCGAAAGAACTCAGGTTCTTATGGATATTGCCAACGCCGAGGGCGGAATAGTAGTAGGTACGGGTGACCTTTCCGAGCTTGCCCTTGGCTGGGCTACCTACAACGGCGACCATATGTCGATGTACGGCGTTAACGGCTCTATTCCCAAAACTCTTATAAGATACGTTGTAAAACACTATGCGGATACAGCAAACAACAATGGCGAAACGGAGCTTGCCTATGCCCTTTACGACATTCTCAACACACCCGTTTCTCCCGAGCTTCTTCCCGCCAAGGAAAACGGAGAGATAGCGCAGGTCACCGAGGATCTCGTCGGTCCTTACGAGCTTCACGATTTCTATATCTATAATTTTGTAAAGCACGGATATACCCCCAAAAAGCTTTTCAGACTTGCAAAAATTGCCTTTACGGGTGTTTATGACGATGCAACGCTTCTCAAGTGGCTCGAGGTATTCACAAAGCGATTCTTCGCCCAGCAATTCAAGCGTTCCTGCCTCCCCGACGGCCCCAAGGTTGGTTCCGTAGCCCTTTCTTATAACGATTTCAAAATGCCTTCCGACGTTACAAATACGATTTGGAAAAAGGAAATCCAAGAGATCAAAGAAAATGTTTTATGAGTATAAAAATGCCACGGTTTAAAACCGTGGCGTTTTTACGTATTTACGATTGTTATTTTCATTTTTCGTCCTTGACCTTAACCAAACACACGGCAGTTCTCGGAGGCAGATATATTTGAAGCTTGGCTTTTTTGTCTGGATGTTTTTCAGCGGTGTAGATATATTCCTTGGAAATGCGGTCAAATCCGCCGAATTTACCCTCGTCGGTGGACATAATAACCTTGTATTTTCCTGCCTTGGGAACGGTTATCCAATATCCCTCGTAACTGTTCGTGGGGTGGAAATTGAAAGCAAACACAAGTCCTCCGCGCTCGTAGTTAATTACCTTATCGTCGTTGCCGATAAAAAGACAATTGGGCTTTTTTCGATAAATCTTTTTATCACTCGTTAATTTAACTATCGCCTTGTCGAACTCTCGGAGATATCCGTAGCGAAGCGTCGTATCATCGGCAAGATGCCACTGACGTCGGCAGTAAAAATAGCTCCAACCGTTTCCCTCTCTGGGAAAATCTATCCATTCGGGGTGACCGAACTCGTTACCCATAAAGTTCAGATATCCCTCGCCGCCGATAGTCATCGTCACCATTCTTATCATCTTGTGAAGGGCAATTCCACGGTCAATAACGGGATCGGGGGTGAATTTGGACATGGAGGTGTACATTTTGCTATCGCAGAGGCGGAACATTATCGTCTTGTCGCCAACCAACGCCTGGTCGTGGGATTCGGCGTATCCGATATACTTTTCCGCGGGTCTTCTTCCCGTCAGCTCGCAGAATATCTGCCACATATCCCAATGCTCGTCTGGAACGTTTTTGAGGAGCTTAATCCACATATCGGGCGTACCCATTGCAAGGCGGTAATCAAATCCTATTCCGCCCTCGCTTATGGGAAGGCACATTCCCGGCATAGCAGACATATCCTCGGCTATGGTGATTGCCTTAGGATTGACCTCCCTGATCAGCTCGTTTGCAAGCTGGAGATAAGTGATAGCCTCTGTATCGGTATTCATTGAAAAATATTTTGAATAATCGGTAAAGGCAACGCCGAGACCGTGATCGTGATAGATCATAGAGGTCACACCGTCGAAACGGAACCCGTCAAAATGATATTCCTCCATCCAGAATTTCAGATTGGAAAGCAGGAAATGTATGACCTCATTTTTGTCATAATTAAAGAGCTTTGTTCCCCAAGCGGGGTGATCTCCCCTGTCTCCTTCATGAAAGAACTGATAGGTGGTGCCGTCAAATTCGTTGATTCCCTCTGCGGTATTCTTTACCGCGTGAGAGTGAACAACGTCGAGAAGCACCGCGATTCCCATTGAGTGCGCCGCATCTATAAGCTCCTTTAAATCGTTAGAAGTACCGAATTTGGATGATGCCGCAAAGAATGACGACACCTGATAGCCGAAGGATCCGTAATACGGATGCTCCATTATCGCCATTATCTGAATAGTATTGTATCCAAGATCTTTAATTCCGGGAAGAATATTATCTTTAAATTCAAGATAGGTTCCAATCCCCTCCTTTTCCTGCGCCATACCGATATGACATTCGTAAATATAAAGATCTTTTTTAGGTGTAAAGCTCTTCTTTTTCCACTTGTATTCAGGCTCGTCGACGATAACGCCGCACCAAGCATAGGTAACGGGATCCTGTTCAACGCGGCGAATATAAAGAGGTATTCTCTGCAAAAGCTTTTCTCCGTTACGGACGATAGCGGCAACGTGACAACCATTGTAAAGCGTTTCTTTGCCTTCAATGAATATTTCAAAAACGCCATTACCTACGGGGGTCATTTTCCTGTCAAGCCAACGCCAATCGACGAAGTCACCCGTTAAATAGACCTCGTCTGCGGCAGGTGCCCATTCGCGGTATATCCAGCCGTTCTCGGTTTTATGAAAACCAAAATATTCGTGTCCGTTGGCAAAATCGGAAAGACTTCCCCCTTTTCCAACGATGGAAAGCCTTTTCCTCGCATAGTTATCCATACGAAGCTCAATATCCTTTTCAAAAGGCAAAAGCAGCGGATCGTGCTCGAATATTTTGTATGACATAACGTTTATCCTTTCAAATTGAACTATAGTTATATTATACCACCGATTTATTAAATTTTCAATAGAAAAGTTAAAATATAAAATGTTGAAAAAAGTATATTGACTTTTATCAACATATAATGTATAATATTATGGGTGATGAATGTTGAAAACGAGCAACAATAAAATCGATTTAATACTTGAACGATTACAGATCAAGAAAAATAACAGCAAGGATATCGTCTTGAAGATGTCCCTTTTCTGCGACGTTATCAATCAAAAAGTATCCGTAAGAACACATCAATCAAATCACATCAGCGAATATCATACGCACGAATTTTTTGAAATCAATTACGTTTACGACGGTAGCTGCATCAATCTCGTCGAGGACGAAAATATTATGATGAAAAAGGGTGATATGATTTTCATACATCCAGGAGTCTTTCATACGTTATACGCCGATAACGGTTGTAAGGTCTACAATTTTCTGATTGAAAAAGATTGGTTATACAAAAAGTTTGAATGCATAAAACCTACTCACACTCCTTTGTTTTCTTTTCTCGAAAGAGCTCCTCACGAGGATTACTACAAATATCTGATATGTCCTTACGCCGAAAACAGCACTTCGCTTATATACGCTGACAAGATAGCAAATCTTTCAAACGTAAATGATTCTCCTTGGGTTTACCTTCTACAAGAGGCGGCCATTATAGAATATTTATGTGTTTTGGGACAAGGAAACGACTTTTGCCGACTTTCTGACGGCAGAGGCGCCAGCTCTTATAAGATGATCAATTTTCTCATATATATGTCCGAGAAATACGCCACCGTAACGCTCGATGAATTATCCCAAAAATTCTTTTACTCCAAAACGCATATTTGCAGACTGTTTCTGCAAAGTACGGGAAAAAGCTTTAACCAGACTCTTATTGATATGAAGCTCAGCCACGCTTGCTTTTTCCTTAAAAATACTGATCTGACCGTTGATGAGATCGCCCGAAAGGTCGGCTACAGCAGCGTTGAGCATTTTCAAAGGCTCTTTAAGAAAAAATACGGAATTACTCCCGGGGCGTTCAGAAAAAAACAATAAATATGTAAAAACCCTTTTCGCATTCAGCGAAAAGGGTTTTTAGCGATTTTATACTATCTTTGTGCAATTACCGCCAGATTTATAAACTGATTCGATGATCTTTTGTACCGCAATGGTATTTTTACCATTCACAGGTGGTTCTTGACCATTTATTACCGCATTAGCGAAGGCATCAAGCTCCTTAGTATACATATTACCGAACTCAACTTTAAGACTCACAGGCTCAACAAGAGAGCGGTCCTGTTGGGCATCGTATCCTTTAGCTTCGGGGCAAGCAAGTATCTCGACTGTGCCGCCCTCAACCTGCGAAAGTGTGCCAATAGCAACGATGCTTCCCTTTGTTCCGTAGAATTCAAGTGGACATTTTGCCGCCGCATCTGGAATGTTGAAGTTAGCGTCAACGTAAGCCAATGCGCCGTTGTTCATCTTCATAAGAACGCTTGCGGAGTCGTCTGCGGTATAGTTAAAGGTCTGGTGCTGAGCAAATCCTACGCACTCGACCGCTTCAAGCCCCGAAAGATACTGAAGAAGATCGATACAATGGATTCCCATATCCATAAGCGCGCCGCCTCCCGAAAGAGTCTTATCCTGTCTCCAGCAATTCTCTATTTCGGGATACCAGCAGGTAAACTGTGCTCTCATAGAAACGATATCACCTATTACGCCGTCCGCAATAACCTTTTTTATAGCCTGATGATATGCGTGGAAGCGCATCATAAAGCCAACGCCGAGCTTAACACCGGCGGCATCGCAAGCTGCGATGATCTCCTCGCTGTCGGCCACCGTAAGTCCCATAGGCTTTTCAAGGAGAATATGCTTCCCTGATTTTGCGGCGGCTAAAGCCTGTTCTTTGTGACAAAAGACGGGAGAAGCGATGTATACCGCCTCTATCTCGTCAAGTGCGAGAAGCTCCTCATAATTGGTAAAGGCGTACTTAGCACCGTATTTTTCTCTGCACTTTTCGGCAAAATCGGCGTTTACGTCCATAACCGCGATAAGCTCTGCGGTCTCGGAGAGCATCATTCCGGGGAGAGTTCTTCTATCAGCGATACCACCGCAGGCGATAACGCCCCATTTGATCTTTCTCATGCCGTCACCCTATTATTCGCCTCTCTGCATTTCCGCAACAGACTCAAGAACTGCGTCAGCCATATATTCAAGCTGCTCGACGGAGAGGCCATAGAGAGGAAGGTGAGTAAATCTCTTATAGAATACTTCCTCACAGTTAGGACAGGTCTTTGCGATCTCGTCGGAGTCGTATCCCATATCCTGAACGATCTTGAAGCGGTAGAGAGGACCAAAGTGAGCGATCTGAGTAACACCCTTCTTTTCAAGCTTCTTCTTAAGCACCTGAATGTCTGCGCCTGCCTTTGCGGGGTCGATCTGGAGCAGATAGAGGTGATAAGTGGGCTTGATCTCGTCGCTGTCGAGAAGCTGAGGAATAATAGCGTCGTTCTCTGCAAATCTGTTGGTGAGGTATGTTGCAGCTTTGCGACGGATCGCAATTATTTCCTCATTTCTCTGAACCTGAAGGGTAAGTCCAAGTCCCTGAATCTCAGTGGTAGAAGAATTTCCGGGAACGAAGGGAGCTTCCTTTCCGGGGATTGGAGTGATATTATAGAGCCAATCCTTGATGGGGCAAGTGAAATCAAGTCCGAGGAATCGCGCTCTCTTCATGTGGGGAGTGTATTCGGGAATGGAGGTGCAAAGTATACCGCCCTCGCCGAAGGATGTGATGTTCTTGACCTCATGCATTGAGAATGCACCGAAGTCACCGATCGTACCCACCATTCTTCCCTTATACATAGCGCCGAAAGCGTGAGCCGCGTCCTCAAGGACGACGATATCGTGCTTCTTTGCAATTTCAAGGATGGGATCAAGGTCAACGGGATAACCACCGATATGTACGGGAACGATCATCTTGGTCTTGGGTGTGATCTTTCTCTCTACGTCTGCGGGATCCATATTGATGGTTCTGGGATCTACGTCTGCAAATACGAGCTTACATCCGATCGCAAGAGGATATGCCATAGTTGCAACAAATGTTATAGCGGGCACGATTACTTCGTCGCCCGGCTTGAGATTTGCATACTTATAAGCAATTTCAAAGCCTGCGGTCGCGTTAGTTACGAATGTGGAGGATTCTGTCTTAAGATATTCGTTGCAAGCCGCCTCCGCTGCTTCTACCTTGCTTCCGAGAGAGAGCTTTCCGGGAGGGGTCGCAAGAGCGTCGAGCTTCTTGACCTGAGTCCATACTGCTTCAAGCGCATCCTCGTATTCCTTGCCCTGACCCTGCATAAGGAAGCGGATAATCTCCATAAGATCGTGAACGTTATAGTTTTCGCCGACCGCTGCCCACGGCACTTTTGTGGCACCCGTGTTATATCTGAAATCAGTCGTTTGTTTTCCCATAATATTTTACCTCCAAAAAATTATTCATTCTCGGCAGTTTGGCTACCGTCATAATAATTATAACAAAAACTATAGGTGTTTTCCATGATATATTCATAAAATTAGTTGAATAATCGATAAAATTTACCTTAAAAACACACTATATTGCACGTTTTCTTATTTTATTTTGCGTAAGCTTGCATCGTTTATCAGCATTTTTCTGTAGTCTCGGGGAGAACGTCCAACACATTTTTTAAAATATCTTGAAAAATATTCGGGACTTTCAAAGCTAAGTTTTTCGGCTATTTCGGTTATGGTGACATCATCCTCGCGCAATAATCTTTTAGCCTCGGTAATTTTAAGCTCAAGAAAATAGTTTATAGGGGAATTCCCTTTATTGATCTTGAATTGCTCACAAAGAAAGCTTTTGCTGAAATGAAACCTTTCAACAAGATCGTTTAGAGTGATCTTCCAGTAAACGTTAGCTTTGAGATACTCGCATATTTCCTCTATTTGCGACACGGAGCACGTTTGATTAACAGGCGTTTTTGCATTAGTCGTACCGTTTTCCGAATCGCGCATCAGCAAAATCAAAAATTCTTCAAGGAGAAGAATAGTCATTTGCTCTCCTCCCAAAGGTGGTGTGTTGCTCAACTCCATTGGATGTTCCGAAACTCGATACGTAGCACTACATTCGTTAATAAGCTTTTTCAAAGTATCCAGAGCGGTTGGAGTAACCGTAATAACTTTACCTTTAAAATATTCCATGGAAGGTGAATAAGTTATGAAGTGCATATTAAAAATAGAGGCTGCATTCTTTCCGTTACATACTGTGCGATGTTTTTCGTGGGGTTGATGAAACAGCACTTCGCCCTGCCTTATGAATCTGCTTTCGCCTTCTATTACGCAATCAAATCCTCCGCTGTCTACATATAGGAATTCCCAATCACTATGATTATGAACAGAAGTGTTAAAGGATGGCGAGAGGTCAAAAAAATTCACCGTATAAAGCTTTTCAACATTTATTAAACTTGACATAAATCCTCTTAAATAAATACATTTCGTAATATAATTCAGCTTTTGTGTATTATATGCTATTAAAAAAACAGTATTATTTTGTGTATAATTAAAATGTGGTATTATATTAACTTTATCACATATTATGCAAAAAATCAATAGATTTTTGATTTTACTGCAAATTTTATATAATTCTAGAAAATGAGGACAAAAATGAACGGCGTAGACAGATTAAAGGAAAAAATGGCAAAAAGAGAAAAAATATTTTCTACTATGCTTTTTGAATGGAACAATACGAGACTTCCCGAGATGTATAAAAGCTGCGGAATGGACTATATTCTCATGTGCTGCGAGCACGGAGCCTTTTGCCCCGAGAATATCGGTGACGTAGCACAGGCTTGCAGATACGTTGATATTCCCCTTATCGTAAGAGTTCAGGATTGCGAATATCACTGCATTTCCAAGTGTATCGATATGGGTGCTGACGGCGTGCTTATTCCCCGCACCGAGACTATGGAGCAGGTAGAGACGGCAATTCGTTCCTTGCGTATGCCCCCTCTCGGCAAAAAAGGTGTTGGTGGACGTGCCTGCCTGCGCCCCGGTGAGGATATTGCCGCATTCAACAGAAACAGACTTCTTTTCCTTCAGATGGAATCACCTCAAGGTATTGATCTTCTTGACGAAATGCTTACTAAATACGGAGATCAGGTTGCTGGCATAATCGTTGGTCCCAACGATCTGGAGTCCTCTATGGGATATCCATCGTTTGATTGTCCCAAGCCCGACGATACATACGACAACTATATTCGCAAGTGCATAAAGGTAAGCAACGCTCACGGCAAGAGCTGCGGTATCTTTATGACAACCGATGCCGCTATGAAAAAGTGGTACGACGAAGGAATGAACATATTCTGGGTCAACACCGAATTTGGAATGCTTACCAATGAGGTAAAAAGAGTTAAAGGTCTCATTGAGGAACTTTAATTATGATTATCGACGCGCACGCGCACATATACGAAGTACTTAAGGGCTATGGCGCGAAGGGAGAGTTTCGTCCGCTTGGCGGCGGCAAGGGAATATGGGCAACTGGCAAGGTTGAGCAATTCTTCCCTGCCGAATACGGAGATACAGGATTTCATGCCGAAACCCTGATCAGATTGATGGACGAGGGTGGAGTTGACCGCGCGATACTTCTTCAGGGCGGGAATTACGGCTTTCACAACGATTATATGGCGGAAGCCGCCGCAAAGTATCCCGAAAGACTTACTGCCGTTGGGGCAATCGATCCTTACGCTCTTTATGCCGATGAAATTTTTGACAATCTGATTTCGAGATATAATTTTAAAGCTTTAAAATTTGAAATATCCTCTGAGTGGGGACTTTCGGGGTATCATCAAAATCTTAAGATAAATGATGATGCCTTTAGCAAGTTATTGAAAAAAGCAGATGCACTGGGCTTGACCGTTACTTTTGATATGGGAACAAAGAAAATGTCAAGTTTTGATTTTGAAGCTTTTAAAGAAGTGACAGAGACGTATAGAAACGTTAATTTTGTTATGGCTCACAGTCTGTTCCCCACCAACGACGGTCAAAATGAGGAAAGGCTTTCGATGGCAAAGAGATTGACAGGTGATAATTTTTATATGGATTTTGCCAACGTTGACGTTATCGGTCAAGCGGATTATTTGAAATCTCTAAAGCAAGTCATCGGTGCCGATCGTATGATATGGGGAACCGACGTGCCCGGTGTACTTTTGCGCACAAGCTATTCCCAAATGATCGAACGAGTTCGTACAAGCGGCATTTTCAGTGATAGTGAACTTACGCTGGTTATGGGTGAAAACGCCAAAAAAGTTTATCTTAAATGAAGTGCTGATTTATAGGGCGTTTTGTATCGAAAATGATGCAAAACGCTACTTTAAAATTGAAGATCAAATTCAGAAAGGAAAGTTTAGGGAATGAGGAAAGTAGTAATACTCTGCGGAGATCTTAACAGTTATCAATATGAAATCGATGCGTTTGGAAGATTTCCGGACGTAGAGCTTATTTTTTCAAGTGCAGTAAACGAGGATGACGTTATTCGTGATATACGCGACGCTGAAGTGGTACTCTTCACTGCAACGAAATTAAACGAAAGAGTAATAAATTCACTTGAAAAATGCAAGCTTATTATTCGCTATGGTATAGGCTATGATAACGTCGATCTTGAAACGGCAGCGAAGAGGGGCATATACGTTTGCAATGCTCCCAACTATGGTGTTCAGGACGTTGCCGAACACGCACTTGCTTTGATTTTGGCGTCCTCTAAAAAGATAGTTCCTATGCATGAAAGAGCAAAAGCGGGACTATGGGGTCCGGGAATGCCTCCGTTTATTCGTTTATCGGGCAAGACCATTGGTTTTGTCGGCTTTGGAAATATCGGACGAGCACTTTGCAAAATGACAAACGGTTTATCAATGAAGCCTTTGGTTTACGACCCATTCGTCTCTGATGATATCGTTGCCGAATTCGGTGCTGAAAAACTGGAGATCGATGAGCTTCTTGCATCCGCTGATTTCGTTTCAATACATATGCCGCTGAACGATAAGACACGCCACTTTTTCAGTAAAAACCTGATCTCAAAAATGAAAAAGACCGCGATACTTATAAACACGAGCCGCGGACCGATTATAAACGAAAAGGAGCTTGTCGAGGCTCTTGAAGAGGGACTTATCGCTGGCGTAGGACTTGACGTTTTTGAGGACGAAAGAAATCCTATCGATGAAAAGCTCACGTCTTTCCCTTGCGCGGTGCTTACGCCTCACGTTGCTTGGAATACTGACGTGGCTTTGGTAGCAATTCACGAAGAGGTCGGAGACAACGTTGTACGTTATCTCAAGGGCGAGAGACCGCACAGTATAGTTAATAAGCTTTAATTCGGAGGTTTATTATGAATTTTGAGAGTTATAAAAGAATTCTTTTATGTAAGCAAGACAATGACATTTGCCTGCGCCCCGGCAAGAGCTATTCAATTGATTTTGAAATTGAGGATGCAACTGCCGCAGACCGTATTTTTATGACGGGTGAGACGGGCATCTTCTACAATTGGAAGACTGAACCCGATTATCAGTATCTTTACAGAAGGATCGATGATTCCCTTTCCTCATCCGAGGCAAACAAGGCGAGATTTGCTCTTGATATGAGTGCTGATAATTTTGATTTTCCAAAGATCGCATATCACAAGATACTTTGGTGGCCCCGCTATTACGGAGGTGGCTCGGTATGGCGCTTGGGTATTTCCGCAAAGGCAGAAAATTTGAAGATTCACGAGGGCGGGTATCTTCATCTTTTAGTTGAGTTGAGATACGTGAAGGCGGGTCAGGACAAACGCTTGGTATATAACGAGCCCGATTTAACTGCTGTCATTGATATTCCAGAGGGCGGTTATGATTGGAGCGATCTTGAGACAGCACTTCCTCCCGTTAAAGCGCCTGTCGCAAGCGTTTGCATTTATCTTGAGGGTATGCGTTATTCGGGCAAGGTCTATTTTGAAAAGCCCTATTTCTGCTCGGAAAACGGCGTAAGCATACTTCACGATTTTCTTCCCTTCCTTGAGGACAAGCCTGAATTTAACTGGATAGGCGTTAATCTTTCCAAGGTCGAATGGCCGAGCTTTATTGTTAAACTTAACGGTGAGACTATCTACAACGGCGAGATTTTTGAGCGTTGCCACCGCTATTCCGAGTGGGAGTTCACTATTCCTCGCGGAGTTGCAAGAAACGGAAATAACACTCTTGAAATTACGCATACAAGTAATTACAGAGATGCCGCTCCATATAATATTCACGAGCTTGGCGTCGTTTCCGTGAGACGAGATATGCTTTTGTGGTGTCCCGAGGTAGTAAGCGCCGGCGAGGAATTTTCTATTCTTTTGAGAACAGAAAAGGAAAAGCTTTCCTTCACTCTTGAAGGAAATGACGATGTTACTTCCTGTGGTGAGCTTATATGCGAAAAAACCGGACTTAACGTACTGAAATTTACCTGCGACAAGCCTCAAAACGATGTTTTCTTCAGGCTGATAAGCGAATCCGATAACGTTGAGTGCAGCATTTCCCGAGTTGTCGAGCGCGATGATGACGGCGTTATCACGGGTACGGGAGATATGGTCTATATCAACCAGAACAAGCGTGATTTTGAAAACTATATTGCTTGGTATCTTTCAAACGACATAGGAAAACTGTTGACAGTACGTCCTACCTACCGTTGGTGCGGCTCAAGAAGCGCTGACAGTAAGCTTTGGCGCGAGACCGCCGACCTCCTCAACTCTCTCGGAATAAAGGTCTCTCACATGAGAGACGGACGCGAGCTTCAGGGCTGTAACGCCAATCCCACGTTTGAAGATCTTGAGTCTCAAAATTTCCTCGGCAGACAAACACACGAGCTTGACGGTGCGTACGTTTATTGGAGCCGTTGCGGTAAGGATGCTTCGAACAACCTTAACGAGCAAATGTTTAACGATCTTTTCGTGCGCTTCTTTATGAAAGATCACGAAAGAATGAACGTAAGATACTCCCCCGAAACTTATTACGAGCGCGGCGGCAAGCTTGAGGTATGCCGCGACCACACCGTACCGCGAGATATGAAGGCTGCCTCGGATTTCGTAGTAAACAGCCTTGCCGCTTCCCGTGACGGCTCTACGAGACACACGGGTCCTGCAACGCTGTTCAAATATTTCTATCAGGCGGGGTATTCCTGGACGGGTGCCGAGCTTATGTACTCCTCCAACGAGGTGACCTGCGCGGCTCTCAGGAGTGCGGCAAAGGTCTACGGCGGCAAGACGGGAGGACATCTGGCAACTCAATGGTCTACAACTCCCCACGACGCCGCAGAGCACTCCAAGCGCTACCGTTTGGCTCTCTACAACACTTATATTCAGAGTGTGGACGAGATAAACACCGAGGAAGGACTTTGGAGAATGGAGGAATATTTTGCCTACCACAACCGATTCTCTTCCGCGTGTCTCGACCACTTAAAGGAGCAGAAGGATTTTAACAGATACGTTTTGACTCACTCAAGAAGCGGAAGCTTCTACACTCCCGTTGCTATGCTTAACGGAAGATACGACGGCTGGAAATATTTCGGTGGAAAGAATACACATTGGGGACGAACCGATATTCAGTACGGTGATCCCGAAAACGCATGGGATATGCTTGACGTATTCTATCCCTTGAGTCATCACGGATCCCTCTACCGTCACCCTTGTCCCAAGGACAAGCCGGTTGGTTTTTACAGCGGCACACCTATGGGCGGAGTTGATATTTTGCCTATCGAAGCGAAGGATTTCAATGGGTACAAGCTGATTTGCGCCGTTGGCTATAATAAAGCCCTTTCCGAGGATATGGACAAGCTTGAAAGCTTCGTGAATGGAGGTGGAAAGCTCTTTATCGGTCTGGCGCAGTTGTCTACCACTACGTTGAGAGACGATATTGAAAATTATCAGCTTGACTATATCGATCATTCTTTTGCAAGATCGGTTGCGCCTGAAATAAGCTTCGTTGAGGATGCTTTTAAAGGAAAAGAGATCCGAGTAAACGTTAATATTCCCGAAGGTGCAACAGTTATAAAGAAGACCGACAACGGAAATACGCTCATTTATGAATTTAGCTTTGGAGGCGGCACAGTTTACGTTCTCAATACCCTTGAATACGCAGGAAATTCCGCAATTTATTCCGCAACTCGTGAGTTTGTTGCAAATATTTCCGAAGAATGCTTTGCTGAGGAAAAGATCTGGGCAAAGGGCGACGACAGAGTTCACTTTAGCGTCTTTGAGCAGGCAGACGGCTCAAGGCATATCTATTTCCTTGCTATCGATTGGTTTGATGCGGCAGAGCCTACACACACCGCTACTATTCGCGCGGGTGAGAATAATTACTGTATCGACGTGCGCTACGGCACGATGATAAAGGTTGTTGCCAATGAAAGCGTTGCCGCTTGGTTTGACTGTGAGGATTGCGACGTGCTTGAGGTCGGAGAAAACACCGTCCGAGTACAAGGTATCGGTCAAGGCAAGCTGTTTGTTGCGAGAAACGGTGAAATAAAGACACTTGATGTTGATTTCAGCGAAAAATCCGTTATTGTTTTGGAGGTATGATATGATACAGGAAGAATTTTACGTAAAATCATCACTTGATTGTTTTGGAGGTATGATATGATACAGGAAGAATTTTACGTAAAATCATCACTTGACGATACTATGCAGCCTTCCCTTTTTTACAGAGCCGAGGGCAATGAAAAAAGACTGCTTCTTGTCGGGCTTCATACCTGGAGCCATAACAGGACTAATATGATACAGTATCTTCTGAAATTTGCCGAGGAACAGAATTTCAGCTTGCTGCTTCCCGAATTCAGAGGCAACAATCTTACGGGAAATCCCAATAAGGAGAAGGCTTGCGGCTCGGTCTACGCAAAGCAGGATATTAAGGAGGCTATCGACTATATCTTAGCTAACGAGAGCGTTGTAGACAAAAACAATGTCTTTCTTGTCGGTCTCAGCGGCGGCGGACACATGGCAATGCTTATGGCTGGGTACTGTCCCGAATATTTCAGGGCAATTGCCGCATTCGCGCCTATCAGTAACCTTGAAAGATGGAAGGGCGAAGCTCTCGGCTATGCGCCTCACGTTGATTACTGCTGTAATTCCAATCCCGATGAAATGCTCAAGCGCTCGGCAATCAATTACTACGATACTATTGCCAAGGCGAATATGAAAATATTTCACGGCAGAAATGACAACGTAGTTCCCTTTAAGCAAAGTCTTGATTTCTTTAACGAAATGCTTGTTCGCTATCCTAAGGCAAGGCTTTATCTTGACATTTTCGACGGTGGACATCAGTTTGACGTGAATCTTTGCAAGAATTGGTTGCTTTCACAGTACAGAGCGCCGAAAAACGAAGAGATCACGGGTTAATAAAAAATATCGATAACGGAGCAGCCGTTATCGGTATTTTTTATTTTAAGTACAACTTATCGCGGGATCAGCAAATCCTTGAAGTACAGTATCCGTCAGATCAATTCTTTCTATGTTTTTCCAACGATGAAAGGTATGTTTTCGTATCCTTCACGAGTGGTTACCGTACAGTTGATCATACGAAAAGTCAAAGGCTCGTTTTCGGGTGCATTTAATTCAAGTGGCTTGCATATGCCCTCAATATTGCAATTTTCAAAGGTGATGTCCGAAAGCGAACGATTACAACACCAGGTATGTCCAAAGGGCAGTCTCATTAATTACTGCTGTTTTGAATGGTGTGTGCCCAATTACCGCAGTCTCTCGCGGTATATCCCATAAGAGTTATATTTTCACAAAACCATATATTGATTCCGTGCGGGCCTCGGTATCCCTCCTCGCCGATTGGGTCAAATCAATTCCGGCCGTCAATGAATGAACCCTTGATTGACCTATCAAAAGAAATGAATGTATCATTTGACGCCTCCGTCTTTTAGATTTATGATCCTACGATAATTTATTATAACACGTATTTTATAAAAATCAATGTTTTTTGGGGTATAAAATGTAGATTTTAAGACAAAGCAAAGGGGCTGTCTTAACGATAGCCCCTTATTGTAAATTATTCATTAAAAATATACGTTGCGATAGAATGAGATTCCGAATTACATTTAATAAAGTTGTCGCCGATCCTGAACGCAAATTCGAGGTCGTCGTTACCTCTGTTAAGCACTACGGAAACGATAGAGCCGTCGGGATTTTTGAAGGAAACGGTTTCGATCTCGCTTCCCCATTTACTGCTGCCTATTCTCTTTGCGCCGCTTTCGACGTACTTACTGAAGTGACCTATGTAATAGTAGGAATCGTGGATATATATATCGCCCGTTTGCGTATCAACCATAATGGGCGCGTCGCAGAGGTTGCCAACGTGATTGGGACCTCCCTTTTCGTTAAGAAGCAGATTCCAATCGCAGAAGGTTGAGCAGAAATTCTCAAAATCACCGATAATATCGTGGGCGTACTTCTCGCCTATCTTTACGGTATCCATTTCACCGAGGCTGTACTCGTAGCAGCCCTCGGAGAATACTATATCCTTTGTGGGATAAAGCTCGTGGAAGATTCTGAGATTTTCGAAGTGGTCTCCTCTGTACCAATGGCAAGCAACGCCATCAATATACTTAGCGGCTTCTTCATCGTTAAGGACGGTATTAGCTCTGTCAACGAGCCAAACCTTATTGTGATCCCAGAACATTATTTTAACACCAAGATCGTGCATCTTCTTGCCAAGGTGGTACTTTACGAAATCTCGCTCTTCCTCGGGAGTGTAGACACAGGAATCCCACTTTTGCGCCGAAGCAGGCTCGTTCTGAATGGTGATTGCGCCGATATTGATACCGTTTTTCTTGTATTCCTCGATAAACTTAACGTAATATTTCGACCAAAGCTCGTAATATTCTTTTTTGAGCTTGCCGCCCTCGTTCATTCTGCCCGTGTCCTTCATATATGCGGGAGGGCTCCAAGGAGACGCAAAGAAGGAGATGCTTTCGTTATAGGAGAGCGCGTCCTTTATCATAGGAATGACCGATTTTTTGTCGCGGTCGATATTAAAGGTTTCAAGTGTTTCGTCGCCTTCATCGACGCAGGTATAGTTGCCAAGGCAGAAGTCACAACTGTTCATATGTACTCGACCGATAGAATAACCGATTCCCTTTTCCTTGTCAAAGTACATTTCAAGTATTTGCTTTCGCTTTTCGTTGCTGAGGGTGTCGAGTGTGGTAGATGCCGCCTCGGTAAACGCGCCGCCAAAGCCCTTTACAGTCTGGTATTCGACCGAAGGATATAAGTTAATAAGCTGTCTGCCTTGTGTTTTGTAATCAACGAAGGAATAATCGTTTGTCTCCTGCATAGGTGCCTGATTCCTACGGGTTTTGATGATTCTTACGTTCATAGTGAGTCCTTTCTTTGGTTTGTTATGTGTATATTATAGCATATTATGGAAAAATTTGCAAGTATTATTTAGTTGGTAAATGGCGAATTTTTGTTATGCGAATACAGGAATCTAACTTTTACACAAACGGCGAGCCGTTTGGTGAAGCATTAGATTAAGACTGTTGGGGGTGCCAAAAGGGTCAAGCCGCTTTCGGCTTGACCCTTTTGGCACCCCCAACGGGAATCGAACCCATAACTAACCCTTAGGAGGGGCTTATTATATCCATTTAACTATGGAGGCGTGCGATATTCAATTCGTGTTGTGACACAAGTGATATTATACCACACATAATTTGTTTTTTCAAGTACCAAATCACACTTTTTTGAAAAAATCTTCCCGTATGATGGCACATATACCGATATTTCGGTAAACTCCTTTGATTAGCATTCCGTTGCGCCGCACACCCTCAAAGATCATACCGTTTTTCTCCATAACGCGGCGGGATGCTTGATTTTCTATCATAAACTTTCCCTCGATTCTCTCAAGGTCAAGCTTTTCAAATCCAAACTGCAAAACTCGCCCTACTATCTCGGTGGCAATTCCCTGTCCGTAATAGTTGGGATTCAGAACATAGCCGATTTCCGCACCGTTGTGTTGGAAGAAAAAGCGAGTAAATCCGCAGGTTCCGATCATTTTTCCCGTGTCCTTACAAATTATCGCCCAATCGAAAAAATCACCCGTCTTGTATCTGTCCTGAAGATATATAAGATAGTCAAGAGTAACGCCTTTATCAGCGTGGGGAGACCACGTAAGATATTTGGTTACTCCGTATTCCTTAGAATACTCGTACATATCGTCGGTATCGTCAACCGAGATCTTTCGCAGAATAAATCTCTCGGTCTCAAGAGTTGGGATCTTGGAAAAAATACCGTATATAAACTCTTTTCTCATTTTTGCCTCGCAAATACGTTATTAAATAGATTATATTATATTTTTACGGCTTTGGCAAGTTAAATTTTGGAAGTTATGTAAATTTTTTTGATTTGGTATGACAAACGTGACGAAATATGCTATAATTAATCATATTTGTAAAGCTATGGTGGATTTATGGACTATTTGGAGCACGAATATCTCGTTCCCGTTATTATCGGAGATACGACCGCGTCGTTAACTGCGGCAAAAACTGTATATAAAACTACAGAGATCAAACCGCACCTGTTTGCAGAACGCTTTACCTTGCGTCAAAGATGGCATTGCCTCTGTCACAAGGTATCTCCCCCAAGAGATTTTTTGATGAAGGAAAGCCTTATTTCCTTTGCCGAATCTCTTGAAGAGCATTTTTTTCCCATTCTTATTCCCTGCGGAGTGGATGCCGAGAATTTTATCGATAAATATGCAGACGAGCTTGATTGCTTTTACGTTGTAATTCCCTATAGCGATATTTCAAAAAAGAGAGGAGAACGCAGCTATGATGAAGATAGGTGACATTATACGCAGTCTTGATTGCGTTTCCTATAATATTCCCCTGAATATGCGCGGACGAACTATCGTGCATTTGTGTCACAATTCCCGAGCCGCTTCCCCTACCTGCCTTTTCTTCTGCAAACGCGGTGCTCTTGCAGACGGTCACAAGTATGCCAAAAGCGCATATGAAAAGGGCGCAAGATTTTTCGTTGTGGAGCGAAAGGTCGACCTTCCCGACGACGCGGCTATAATTACCGTTAAGAATTCATCCGAGGCTCTCAGACGGCTTTCTGTCATTTTCTACGGCGACCCCGAAAAGCAACTTCGTCTTATTGGAATCACGGGCACCAAGGGTAAAACCACGGTGGCATTGTCTGTTTATTATATTGCTCTTGCAAAGGGCATAAAAATAGGCTACATAGGCACGAACGGAGTTTATTATAACGGTAAGACCTTTGAGACCGCCAATACCACCCCCGATTGTCTTGAGCTTCAGATGGCGCTGCGTGAAATGGTCAACGCAGGTGTTACCGACGTGGTTATCGAAGTCTCATCCCAAGCGCTCTGGCAAAAACGCATTTTCGGTTTAAACTTTGATATCTGCGCCTTTACCAATCTTTACGAGGATCACATAGGCGGTGTTGAACATCCCACCTTCGAGCATTACAGAGATTCCAAAAAACGTTTGTTTTCCGATTACAACGTAAAAAATATCGTGATAAACGCAGATTCTCCCGACAGCTCCTATATGGTTGAAGGCGTATCCTGCGAAAAAATAGTCACCACCTCGGCGAAGGGCAACTCTGATTGCGATATTTTTGCCGAAACCCCCATGAAAATAAGAAACGGACTTATCCCCGGTGTGTCCTTTGAAATGAAATTCGGCAAAACCGAAATTTTCAAAGATGATGTTGCCAAAGATGTTTTTATTCCGATTCCGGGACTTTACAGTATTGAAAACGGACTTATAACAGTTGCTATCTGCTCTCTTATGGGAATCGATATGGATTTTATCAACGAACAAATGGCTACGCTTTCTATCCCCGGAAGATTTGAGACCGTGTTGCTTGAAAATCGCCCCGAAACGCTTTTCGTTATTGATTACGCACATAACGGAGCAAGCCTTACGGCGGTTCTTAATTCTCTGCGCGAATACGAACCCAAAAGAATCATTGCCGTTTTCGGCAGTGTGGGTGGCAGGACCTTCGGTCGCCGCGCAGAGCTGGGGAAGGCTGCAAAGGACGGAGCAGACGTTATAATTCTTACGTCCGACAACCCCGACAACGAAGATCCTACGGAAGTGATCAACGGAATTAAGGAAGCTCTGGAAGGTTGCGACAAGCCTTTATATCTCATCCCCGACCGCAAGGAAGCTATACAAAAAGCTTATGAAATATCAGAAGATGGAGATTTCGTTCTGCTTGCAGGCAAGGGGCACGAAACCTACCAGCTCATCCGCGGCGAGCGCATACCTTTTTCAGAAAAAAAGGTGCTCAAGAGCGTTGATGCAAAACAGTTTTTACTTATTTAACGGCAAGAAAAAAGTTTATATACAGAGAACGTAATCGTGTTCTCTCAAGAGCTAAAACGCGCCTAATAAACCACAGAAAAAAACCGCCCATCGGCGGTTTTTTTCATCAAAATTACAAAATAAATCGTGTTTTGTCTTTGCTCTTGGAAGATCACCCGACTTGCGCTTAATGAGCGGGCACCTTGGTTTATAAAAGCTCATTACCTTCGCCTTCTAGCACGTAATGATCAAGAAGCTTTAGTTCTTTACGTTTGCCTACGGGGTCGATATCGAGGACGATTATTTCGTTGTCGGCATCCTTAAGAAAATGTCCGGGCAGATAGAGAGTCATTTGAGGTCCTGCGCTATCGTATCTGCCTACGTTAAAGCCGTTTACCCAGACGTAACCATGACCGAGGTCAGCAAAGGAAACGTAGGTATCTATACCGCTCTTTGCATCAAAGCTGCCTTTGAAGAAGCAGGGCTTATGGTCGGTGTGAAAATTTTCCTTCCATTCGAGACGTGAAAGGTCCTCGAGGGGGATAGTTCTCGTATCGTAGCCGAAAAGCTTAACACTACCGTAAAGAAGTCCCTCCTCCATGCCCTTTCTCTCGTCGGACATATATTTGCCGTAGTTTATCCTTCCGATATTTTCAACTAAAACGTCTATTTTGCGCTCGTTGCCATTTTGAGCCAGCGCGGCAATGCCGTCGGGAGCCTTATAGGTCGTCTCCGCGGCTCTGTAGCCTCTATCGCGCATATAGGTTGCAAACCAATCGCCGTCAACGTAGACGTTCGCTCTGTCCTTGAATTTTTGAGGCTGTATTCTTATGTGTACCTCATTGAAGGCGTCAAGCTTTGTGGAATAAAGGATGAGACCGTAATTTTGTCCGAAATATTCCATGGGCTTGGGAATCGGCGTCTTACCCTGATACTCGCTTATATTATCAAGGTTTTCAAATAGGTCGGCGGATTCGGTCAGCTCAACCGTGATGCTTTGAGTGGTTCGCTCGGGGCATACGTGAGGTCTCTTTTCTCTGCCGAGATACTCGTCAAGCACGTCGCGGCAAAGGAAATACTTTTCGGTGGGTCTGCCGTCCTCGCTGATAAGCGCGTCGACGTCGTAGGACGTGGTGTGAGGAATGTATCTTGTGACCGTATTGGGTCTCGGGCTGAATGACATACCGATGTTTCCTCCACCCATAAAGCCGAAATTAGAGCCTCCCGAGAACATATAGAAGCAAACGTGACCGCCAAGCTCCAATGCTTCCTTAAAGCCGTCAGAGGTTTGTGCGGGGGGGCGATGGCGGAAGGGCTCACCCCAATGCATACTTCTTCCCGCCCAGAATTCACCAACGAAATAGGGCATATCAGCACCGTTTTCGCGCACGCATTTTTCGGCGTGATCGGACGTGCCGACTGCGGCGCGGTAGTTTACACCGAAGAAATCATCCTTGCATTGTCTGCCGAAGGTAAGCATATAGTTGCGATCACCGTCGGTAGTATAAAAAGGCACGTCTACTTCGCCGTCACGGAGAATGCTCGCCAATGCGTTCATATATTCGTGGTCGTTTCCGTAGCTTCCGTATTCGTTCTCAATGGCTACGGCAATTATAGGACCGCCGTTAGTTGCGAGATAAGGCAAAAATTCCGGTATAAGTCTATCGTAATACTCCTTGACCTCTTTTAAGTATTTCGTATCGGAGGAACGTATAGCCAATTCCCTGTCCTTAAGCAGTCTTGATGGCAGACCGCCGAGATCCCACTCGGAACAGATATAGGGAGAGGGACGAAGCAGGACTTTAAGTCCTTTTTCACCGCAAAGCTTCAAATAAGCGCCGAGGTCAAGCATTCCCTCAAAGTTAAATTCGCCCTTTTTAGGCTCGTGCGCATTCCACGGAACGTAGGTTTGTATGGTATTCAGACCAAAATCAACTGCGAGATCGAGTCTCTTTGCCCAATCGTTCTGGTGGATTCGGAAATAGTGAATATCTCCCGCGATCATACGGAAGGGCTTACCGTCGAGATAAAAGCTGTTTTTATCAAACGTTAAAGAGTTCATATAAACCTCCTTTTGCCGAAGTATTCGGCAGGCACGGCGTTAATTTTTGAGCATATAGCCCTTGCCGCGAATTGTATAAATTAGCTTGAGACCAAGCTTATTATCGATTTTCCTCCTGAGGTGGCAAATATAGACGTCTCCCATGTTGCCATCCTCCGCACCCAGAAGCGCAGATATTTTTTCACGCTCAACGATCTCACACCTGTTGTCGCACAATATTGACAGAACCCTGTATTCATTGTCGCTTAAAGGAATCCTCTCATCTCCCCAAACCGCCGACTTATCCATTTCGGAAACGGATAAATAAAGCGGCGCTTTTTTCGTTTCTTCTCTTACGGCATACCTTTTTTTTGCACGGCTTTCAAGACTTGAAGCTTTGAATATTGAAAGAAAACTAACGATCAGAAACGGTCTTTGCAGAAACTCCTCACACAATCCCGCTTTCGTCTGAACGTTCGATCTTTGAAATCGAGAAAAGCCTACTAAAATATAATTGTGAGAATATTCACGAAGCTCCGTTTCGTTAACAGAATCAAGATCTGCAACTACGTAACAAAGCTCCCCTTCTACTACACCGTCGAAATTATCAACAATTTCAACGCCAATTGAAGACAGCTCTATGCTTAACATACGCGCAAAGCGAGTGTCAGACGATATTATTTTTGCAAAATTACCCACCTGTAACCTCTTTCAATTCATTAATTATAGCTTCAATCTCCTCTGTTGAGCTTGTTTTCATTATTCTGTCGCGAAGCGATGCGGCAGAACGAATTCCTTTTATATAAAGCGCCGCGTGTTTTTTAATTTCTGCCGCGGCAGTATGCTCACCCTTATTTGCTCTTATCAGGCGAACGTGCTCAAGACAAGTGTCGAGCCTTTCGCCAACTGTAGGGACTTGAAAATCCTCATTTTTTATTTTTGCGGCAATTTCTCCGAATATCCAAGGATTGCCAAGCGCTCCTCTTCCTATCATCAATCCGTCACATTCCGTAACGTTTAGCATATTAATGGCATCATCGGTATTATATACGTCTCCGTTACCTATAACGGGAATCTTTACGGATCTTTTTACGTCTGCAATAATACCGATATCAATTCCGGGATTATACATCTGTTCTCTTGTTCTTGAGTGAACACAAATAAGCGAAGCACCAGCCGCTTCAACTCTTTTTGCCACCTCTGCGGCATTCTTGTTTTCATTATCCCACCCTGCTCTTATCTTAACGGTAACGGGAGTATGCTTTAGTCTTTTCACCGTTTCTTCAACGATTTTTGCCGCGCGGACGGGATCGCGCATAAGGGCACTGCCCTCACCGTTTCCGACTATCTTATGCATAGGACAACCCATATTTATATCTATTGCTACGGGAGACGCTTCTGAAACACATCCCCTATATTCACGCGCCTCTATCATAGCCGCAGCCTCTGCAACGAACTCGGGTTCACTTCCGAAAAGCTGTATTGCCATAGGATTTTCCTCAGCTCTGACAGCCGCCAACGGAGCCGTTTTCGACGCAGACAAAGGATTTTTTTTTGACAGTTGCTCGTAGCAAAGCGCCTTTGCCGAAACCATTTCGCTGACCGTGTATTCGGCTCCGCGCTCACGGCATATTTTTCTGAACGAATAGTCGGTAAATCCCGCCATAGGTGCTAAAAAAAGACCGCTTTCGAGTCTTATACCACCGATTTTTATACTCACTGTAATTCTCCTAATTTTAATATTTTAAAGTTGAGTATATTTTAGCATTTTAATTAATTAATGTCAATAGTAATCCGAACTTTTCCGATTAAGATGATTATAAACCCATTTTTCAGTCGATTCAATAGATAAAATTCGCATTTATATGGAATATTTAATCATTAATATTAAAATAACTATTGAAAAAAATCATAAAATGAGTTATAATATAAAATAGATGTTTATTTTTGAGAGGACGCGAAATGAGCAAAGAAATTAACATAGGACTTCTTGGATTTGGGTTTATGGGCAAAACGCATGCCTTTTCGGTGGCGGCTCTTCCCTTTTATTATGAAGAACTTGATTTTACCGCAAAATACTCTGCAGTTTGTACATCTCGCATTGAAACGGCAAAGGCGGCAGCGGAAAAGTTTTCTCTGGGTTATGCCACGGCTTCCGAGGATGATATTATCAATAATCCATGCATCGACGTAATCGATATAAGCACTCCGAACGTCTATCATTTTGAAACCGCAAAAAAAGCAATACTTTCGGGCAAGCACGTGCTCTGTGAAAAGCCTTTGACGGTAAATGCAGAACAAGCTCGAGAGCTTGATATTCTGTCAAAAGCAGCCTACGAAAAAAACGGTCAGGTTTGCGGAATGGTATTCAACAACCGCCATATCGCAGCTATAAGACACGCAAAAGAGTTGATCGAAGGCGGTAGACTTGGAAAGATCCTTTCTTTTGATTTCAAATATCTGCACAATAGCTGTATCGATCCCGAAAGGACTGTCGGTTGGAAGCAGAACAAGGATATTTGCGGTGCGGGAACACTTTTTGATCTCGGAGCGCACATAGTAGATCTTTGCCGCTATCTTTGCGGCGAGTTTTCAGAAATCTACGCAAAAGAACAGATCGCCTTCCCCACCCACAAGACAGCCAACGGCGACATATGGAAAACCAATGCCGACGAGGCGGTATATATGACCGCATCTCTTGAGTGCGGTGCGGTAGGCACTCTTACCGCAAGTAAGATCACCGTCGGAGAAAACGACGGATTGACTTTTGCGATATACGGAACAGAAGGCTCGCTCAAATTCGATCTTATGGAATCTGATTGGCTCTATTACTATGACTCAAATGCCGAGGGGGGCAACTTTGGCGGACTTCAAGGATTTACAAGAATAGAATGTGTCGGAAGATACCCTGCTCCCGCGGGCAAATTCCCCTCTCCAAAAGCACAGAACGGTTGGCTTCGAGGTCACATAGCCTCCATGTACGCTTTCCTTTCCTCGGTAAGCACAGGAAAACAGGCTTGCCCCTCTTTTGAAGACGGAGCGCGCGTTCAGGAGATACTTGAAGCAGCGCACACCTCTCACCTTGTAGGCAAAGCGGTTAAAATATAAAAATTACTCGAAAGGAGACGATATAGTGAAGATTATCGGTGTCACGGGTCCCAGCGGTGCGGGAAAAGGCGCGGTTTCGGAATATATGCGGACGGCACACGGCTTTAAGGTCATCGATGCCGACAAGGTCTATCACAGCATTGTTTCCGCTCCTTCGGATTGTGTTAACGAGCTTGCCGACAATTTCGGCAAAGAAATAATAAATTGCAACGGCGGTATCGACCGCAAGGCTTTATCGAAATTGGTTTTCGGAGAGGAAAACAAGGATAAGCTTTTAGTTTTAAACAAAATAACCCACAAGTACGTTATATCCGAGATAAACGGTTTATTAAGCGCATATTCGAAAGAAGGCGCTGAAGTTTGTGTGATCGATGCTCCTCTTCTTATTGAAGCGGGTATCCATGAGAAATGTGATTACGTTATAGCCGTGGTTGCCCCCAAGGAGCTTCGCGCAAAGCGAATTGCCGCGCGTGACGGTATTGACGAGGATGCGGCGCTGTTGCGGATCAACTCCCAAAAGCCCAATAGCTTTTACGAGGAAAAATGCGATTTTATATTGCAAAACATCCTGCTTCTCGGGGATCTTGGCAGACTTGTTGACACATATTTAAGATGTGAGGAGTTGATACGGTGAGAGGTACACAAAAAAGCAGACACAAGAGTAATATCGGATATATAATACTGATAGTTCTCGTTATTTCGATTGCTTTTGGATTCATATTCGATTTTACCGCAACTCAGATAGAATATGTCATATATCCCCAACCGAAGGAATACGTGTCTTTCGTTCAGAAATATTCCAAAAAATTTGACGTGCCCGAAGAGATAATCTGGGCAGTTATAAAGACGGAAAGCGACTTCGATCCCTCTGCGGTTTCGGGAGCGGGTGCGGTAGGACTTATGCAATTGACCGAGCCTACCTTTGACGAAATATCAAAGACCCGACTAAAGGAGGGATTGCCGTCGGGCATGCGTTACGATCCCGAGACCAGCATCCGATACGGAACGTATTATCTGTCGTATCTATATGCAAGATATAACAGTTGGGATGCAGCGCTGGCGGCATATAACGGCGGACTTGGAAACGTTGACGAGTGGATAGGTGACGACGGCATACTGTCTTTAAAAGAAATCCCTTTTGGAGAAACTCGAAATTATGTAAAAAAAGTAAATCGCAGAACCGAAAAATACAAGGAGCTTTACTCCTTTGAAAAATAAAAAAATACATAGTCTACTATGAAGAAAGGAAATACAAAAATGAGTGAACTTACCTACACCAAGGCAAACTTCTATGACAAAGCTACTGAAGATGATATCAAGGCGGCTTACGACTACTGCGCAGGCTATATGACCTACATGGATGCTTCCAAGACCGAGAGAGAGGCTGTTAAAATCTCTATCGCTCTCGCGGAGAAGGAGGGCTACAAGCCCTATTCCTTCGGTATGGAGATCAAGGCAGGCGATAAATATTATTACAACAACCGCGGCAGAAATCTCTATCTTTTCAGAATCGGCAGTGAAGACATCAACAACGGTATCAGAATCGTTGCTTCTCACATCGACAGCCCCAGACTTGACTTCAAGCAGGTTCCGATCTACGAGGACGGAGGCTTTTGTTTCGCAAAGACCCACTACTACGGCGGCGTTCGCAAGTATCAATGGGTAGCTATGCCCTTGGCTCTCCACGGCACCGTAGCTAAGAAGGATGGTTCTTCCGTTGATATCTGCATCGGTGACGAGGACGGCGAGCCTGTATTCTATATCAACGACCTCCTTCCCCACTTGGCAAAGGATCAGAGCCAGAAGCCCCTCGGTCAGGCTATTCCCGCCGAGAGCCTTAATATCGTTCTAGGCTCAAGACCCCTTAAAGATACGGAAGACGCTAACAAAATAAAACTTAATATTCTTACGATCCTTAATGAAAAGTACGGCATCAACGAAGAGGACTTCCTCTCTGCCGATATTTTCGTGGTTCCCGCAGGAAAGGCTCGTGACGTTGGCTTTGACCGTTCTCTTATCTCTGCATACGGTCACGACGACAAGGTATGCGCATATCCTTCTCTCACTGCTCTCTTTGAATCCGACAAGAGCGAGCATACTCTTATGGTAGTTCTCGCGGACAAGGAGGAGATCGGAAGCGAGGGCAACACCGGTATGCAGTGCGGTCTCTTTACCGACCTTATGGGGGCTATTACCGAGGCTCTTGGCGGCAACATCTATGCTGTAAAGGCCAACTCCAAGTGCCTCAGCGCGGACGTAAACGCTTGCTTCGACCCCAACTTCGCAGAGGTTTACGAGTCCAGAAACGCGGCTAAGATCAACTGCGGTATCACTATGTCCAAGTACACCGGCAGCGGCGGAAAGGGCGGCACCAACGATGCTCCCGCAGAGTACGTCGCTTGGATCAGAAAGATTTACGAGGAATACGGCGTTATTTGGCAAACCGCAGAGCTTGGAAAGACCGATCAGGGCGGTGGAGGAACCGTTGCAAAGTATATCGCAAAGCACAATATAGAAACCGTTGACCTCGGTGTTCCCGTAATAAGCATGCACGCACCCTACGAGGTAGTTTCCAAAGCAGATGTTTATTCTGCTCACAAGGCATTCCTCGCCTTCAACCTTGCTTAATATATGTTTGAAAAGCTTGTTTCTACCGTAGAAAAATACGATAGGCTCGAATACGAGCTTGCAAACAATCAGAATCTTATAACCGATGCTCAGGCTTACGCCAAGGCGATAAAGGAATATCACGCTCTTACTCCCGTGGTGGCAAAATACCGCGAGTATAAGAGAGCTGAAACCGATATTGAGGATGCCTTGATGATAATTGACGAGGCTGATGACGACGAAATGCGCGAAATGGCGCAGGAGGAGCTTAAGGAGGCAAAAGCGCGCATAGAACGACTTTCAGAGGAGCTTACCGTGCTTCTGCTTCCCCGCGACCCCAACGACGATAAAAATATTATCGTTGAGATACGCGCGGGCGCAGGCGGTGAGGAGGCGGCTCTCTTTGCGGCGGTGCTTTTCCGTATGTATTCTATGTACGCGGCAACCGTTGGCTTCAAGGTGTCGATAGCCAACGCCAACGAGACCGAGCTTGGCGGTTATAAGGAGATATCCTTTACCGTTGAGGGTGACGGTGCATACTCGCGCTTCAAATTCGAGTCTGGCGTTCACAGAGTTCAGAGAGTTCCCGAGACCGAGTCTCAAGGCAGAATTCAAACGTCGACCGCCACCGTCGCGGTACTTCCCGAGGTCGAGGACGTTGAAATTGAGATCAAAGACTCCGACCTCATATACGAGTCCTGCAAATCCAGCGGAGCGGGCGGCCAGCACATCAACAAGACCGAATCCGCAGTCAGATTGACACATAAGCCTACGGGCATCGTAATTGAGTGTCAAGAGGAGCGTTCTCAGTTTAAGAACAAGGATAAGGCTTTAAAAATGCTCCGCGCCAAGCTTTACGATATAAAGCAAAGAGAGCAATCTGAAAAGGTTGCGTCCGACCGTAAAAGTCAGGTCGGTACGGGTGACAGAAGCGAAAAGATACGCACATACAATTACCCGCAAAACCGAGTTACCGATCACCGCATAGGATTAACTCTTCATTCCCTTGATAGCTTTATAAACGGTAATATCGGGCAAATGATAGACTCTCTTATTGCAGCAGATACCGCAGAAAAGCTAAAAGCAGAAAACAATTCTTAAAACTCAAGAAAGGAGTCGCTATGAACACGACAGTTATTAAAATAGAAGACGTAACTGCGCAGGCAAACGACATTTCTCGCGCGGCGACTCTTTTGCGCGAGGGTGGATTGGTGGTTATACCAACCGAGACAGTCTATGGTCTTGGCGGCGACGGCACCAATCCCCTCTCGTCGAAAAAAATATACGCGGCAAAGGGACGTCCCTCGGACAACCCCCTTATAATACATATTGCCGATCCCGAAGACGCTGAAAAATACGCTTATACCAATGAAATCTACTATAAACTCGCTAAAGCGTTTATGCCCGGGCCATTAACGGTCATACTTAAGAAAAAGGATACCGTTCCATATGAGACCACGGGCGGACTCGATACCGTCGCAATCCGTTGTCCCTCTCATCCCGTTGCCAGTGCGATAATCCGCGAGGCAGGGATCCCCGTGGCGGCACCCTCGGCAAATATTTCGGGTAAGCCATCAACTACTGCCGTTGAATACGTTATAGAGGATTTTCTCGGCAAAGTCGATATGATAATCGACGGCGGTGCTTGCGAAATAGGTCTCGAATCTACAATAGTTATGATAACAGAGTGCGGAGGTCTCATTCTTCTCCGCCCCGGCGCTATCACCTACGACGCGCTTTGCTGTATTTGCGACGACGTGACTATATCCCCTACGCTTGAGGGTACCTTGAGCGAAAACGAGCGTCCACTATCTCCCGGCATGAAGTACAAGCATTATGCCCCGTCGGCTCAACTTATTCTCCTTGACGGAGAGGACGAAAAGATCATTGAATTTTTAAAAAATGAGCAAGAAAAATGCCGATGTGCAATTCTTTGTTATGACGAGGAAGCTGAATTACTAAAAAAAGAGCTTCTTTTGCCCATTGGACGTCGTGGAGACCTTAAAATGCATGCTAAAATGCTTTTTGCAAGGCTTCGTGAGTGCGACACACTTTCTCCCGATATTATCTATGCCCATATCCCCGATAAAGAAGGGTTGGGACTTGCTCTCTATAACCGAATGATCCGCGCGGCGGCTCACACGGTACTGAAAATTTGACGTTGAAAATTATACGAAAGGTAATTATATAAATGGCAAAGAAAAAGAAACAAAACGAAGTCGAAGAGATCGTTTATGCCCCGATATTGCCTCAGCCTATAACCGAGACCATCGAGAAAAACTATATGCCCTACACTATGAGCGTTATAGTTTCAAGAGCTATCCCCGAGATAGACGGATTTAAGCCCGCGCACAGAAAGATCCTTTACACTATGTATAATTTAGGACTTCTCAAGGGTGCGAGAACCAAGAGCGCGAATATCGTGGGTGCCGTAATGAAGCTTCACCCTCACGGTGACCAGTCGATATACGAGACTATGGTACGTCTTACCAGAGGTAACGAGACTCTTCTCCATCCCTTCGTTGACTCCAAGGGTAACTTCGGTAAGCAGTATTCCTCAGAAACGAAATACGCTGCTCCCCGTTATACCGAGGCAAAGCTGGACGCTTTTTGCGAAACGCTTTTCAACGGCATTGATAAGAACGCCGTAAATATGGTGGACAACTACGACGGAACTATGAAGGAGCCTCAGCTTCTTCCCACCATGTTCCCAAATATTCTCGTTTCCCCCAATAGCGGAATTGCCGTCGGTATGGCTTCGGATATCTGCTCCTTTAATCTTTCCGAGGTGTGCGACGGAACAATCGCGATCCTCAAAAAGCCCAATATAACCGTTGAAAAGATCATGGAGATAATCAAAGCTCCCGACTTCCCCGGCGGAGGTCAGATCATCTACGATGAAGAACAGATGAGGACGATCTACGAGACAGGTGACGGAAGCTTCAAGATCCGTTCAAGATACACCTACGATCCTTCCGCAAACTGTATCGATATCTACCAAATTCCATATTCCACAACCATTGAGCAGATACTCAATAAGGTATCGGCTATGGTTAAGGAGGGACGACTCAAGGAAGTAGTTGACTTCCGTGACGAGACCGACAAAGAGGGCTTGAAGCTCACTCTTGACCTTCGTAAGGGCGTTGATCCCGATAAGCTTATGCAAAAGCTCTTTAAATCAACGCCTCTCGAAAACAGCTTCAAATGCAACTTTAACATTATTATAGATGCAGAACCCCGTCAGCTTGGAGTTGTTGATATTCTGACAGAATGGATAGCTTTCAGAATGGAATGTCTCAGCCGCGAGCTTGAATTTGACCTTGGCAAAAAGAAAGACAAGCTTCACTTGCTTTTGGGTCTCGGAAAAATACTGTTGGACATTGATAAGGCAATAAGGATCATCCGTAAGACCGAAAAGGACGAGGACGTTATCCCCAATCTCTGCACAGGTTTTTCAATTGATGAAATACAGGCGAATTATATTGCCGACATCAAGCTGCGTAACCTCAACCGCGAATATATCATCAATCGCATTTCCGAAATTGAAGACCTTAAAAAGGAAATCGCGGATATCGAGGAGATCCTTGCAGACGAGTTTAAGCTCAAAGCTCTTATTGCAAATCAGTTGACCGAGATCAAGAAGAAATACGGTCAACCGAGAAAGACTCAGATAATTCATGCGGATAATATCGAGGCGTACGTTGAAGAGGATGCGATTGAAAACTATCCTTGCAAGATTGTTCTTTCTCGTGAAGGATATTTCAAGAAGATCACCTACCGCTCACTTCAGGGTAATGACGAGCAGTATTTCAAGGAAGGCGACTCGCTCCGTCAGATATTCGACGCAGAAAACAAAGATACGCTGATGTTCTTTACCGATAAGGGTCAGCTTTACCGAGCCGCTGTCAACGATTTCGAAAACTGCAAGGCATCGGTCATGGGTCAGTTCGTTCCCTCCGTACTTAAGATGGATCAGGGAGAAAAGCCCGTTTTCGTCTCTTTGCAAAGTGATTTCAGAGAAGGCTACAATTACGTGTTCATCTTTGAAAACGGCAAGGGCGTTAAAATTCCCGAAAAAGCATATGAAACGTCCAGTGTGCGTCGCAAGCTGAAGGGTGTATTCTCTACTGCTTCTCCCATTGTTGGCGTATTCTCCGAAAATGAAAAGAAACCCTTTGAAATAATGACGGTAACCAACGATCAGAGAGCAATAATCTTCAAAACCTCTTTGATACCCGTAAAGACCACGAAAACTTCCATCGGTGTTCAGCTTATGACCATAAAGAAAAATCAGACGGTCGCATACGCAACTGCTGATTTCGATGGTAATTCCGATAACACAAAAGGATGCAGAAAGCTTAAGCTCCCCGCTTCCGGCTCTCCAATTAACTAAAAAATCATTAGAATTAAGAGGTATAAAAAATGAAAAAAAAGCTTTGGGTAAGAATACTCTCAATAGTCCTCGTCGGACTTATGGGAATTGGAAGCGCAACCGTAGGCTTTGCTCTGTTGCTTGAAATGCTTGCAAAATAATAATTAACATAAAAGAGGACTGTCACTTCATTGAAGTGACAGTCCTCTTTTTATTCATAATCTTCCGAATTTAAAATTATAGTATCGACCTCTCCGTTTCCGGTCGTATCAAGCATTATAGCATCGATTTTTCCGTCACCGTCAAAATCCATTTTACCAAGCACTGCCGCCTTCACTTTTCTATTCAAATAAAGGTATACACCTACAATTGCCGCTGCAACCGCAACGACTACGGCAGAAACTATAAGAATTATCTTTATCGAAGATTTTTTATCCATCAGAAACTCCTTAAAATGTTAATTCGTAGATTTATTATATCACCGCAAAGGATTAATTATGTGAATTCCTTGTAAATTCTACGGTTTAAGGGACGGACTTGTATTTTAGATCTCTCCTGCGTTTATAATAAGTAAAAAACGGAGGCAAGAAAAATATGGATGATAATTTTAATATAAGATCCTGCGCCATAATCGGATGCGGGAACGTGGGGTCGGCAACGGCATACGCATTAATGCACAGCAAACTGTTATCAAAGCTCGTTCTGATCGATATTAACAAAAAAAAGGCTATCGGCGAAGCCGAGGATATTTCCCACGCCCTTCCGTTCAATTCTCCTATGGAGATCATAGCGGGAGATTACAAGGACATAGGCGATTGCGGAATAATAATCATTACTGCAGGAGTAAATCAAACTCCCGATCAGTCGAGACTTGATCTATTAAAAACCAACGCGAACATTTTCAGAAAGATCGTTGACAATATAATTGAATTTAACCGTGAGGCGCTGATTTTGGTGGTTACCAATCCCGTAGACGTGCTGACTTATATAACTCTCGCAGAATCGGGATTTCCCTCTTCAAGGGTCATAGGATCGGGCACCGTACTTGACACGGCAAGACTTAAAGAAAAAGTTGGCAAGCATCTTGGCGTCGATAGCCGAAACGTTCACTCCTTCGTAATAGGTGAACACGGAGACAGTGAGGTTGCCGTATGGAGCAGCGCAAACGTGTCGGGAATCGATCTTGACAGCTACTACAATGAGCGCAAAATGGAGTTTGATCGCTCAGTACTTGACCTTCTTGCGGCGGAGGTAACGACCAGCGCCTATAGAATTATTGAAGCGAAAGGTGCAACCTATTACGGTATTGCAGATTCCGTCAGAAGGATAGTAGCTGCTATAGTTAACGACGAACACACAATTCTGCCCGTATCGACCAAGCTTTCGGGTGAATACGGGGTTTTTGACGTGTGTATGGGCATTCCCTGTATCGTTGGAAGAAACGGAATCGAGCAGATACTCGAAATTCCTCTTGACAAAACCGAAAGATCGCGATTTCTCGAATCGGCGGGATCTTTAAAAGATGCTATTTCTCAATTATAAAAAATTGCCCGAGCGACTCGGGCAATTTTTTAATACGTAGCTCTTGAACCGCCGATAAACTTGGGACGGGTATAAGCACAAACGATATGAGCTTCTCCTATTTTGTTTACGGAAAGTCTAAGAGGAACCGCAACGTCACGAAGATGCATTCCTATAAGCGTCAAGCCAATATCAAGTCCTGCGTGAGCCTTGATATGCTCGACCACTACGGGAGAATTCATATTTTCATAAGTAAGAGTGGCAAAGGAGCCACCCGCCTTGGGTTGAGGTTTGACCGACACAACGTCATATCCGTATTTTTCGGCGCACTCGCTCTCAATCACCAATGCTCTGTTAAGATGCTCACAACACTGAGCCGCCAAGAAAATTCCCTTTTCGCACAGCGTGGGATAAATAGCCTCGAAAACGATCCTTGCCGCCTCAAAGCTTGAGCCTTTGCCTATTTTTGAACCGAGTATCTCGGAGGATGAGCATCCGATAACCAGAATATCGCCCTTTTTAAGATTTGTGGACGCAAGAAGCTCGGATATAGCGGTCTCTGCCGCCTTTTTTATTTCCTCGGCAAACGCCACATCAACTGCGGCGTCTGCACCTCTGTATAATTCAGACATATTCTTATTCACCGTACGCTTCACTGTCACAAAGAACTATTACGTTGGGATGAAGCTTAAGAAGCGTTGCGGGACAAGAGGTAGTTATCTTGTCAGTCAAGAGCTGCTTAAATGCTTCACTCTTATTTTTACCGTTAATGAGAAGGAGTATCTTCTTTGCGCCAAAGATCGTTCCCATACCCATGGTAAGCGCCATCGTAGGCATAACCTCGTCCTCGGAGAAGAATCTGGAGTTTGCCTGAATAGTGTTTTCGGTCAACGCAGTCTTATGTGTAAAGAGAGAAAGATTTTCCTCGGGCTCATTAAATCCTATATGACCGTTCTGACCGATACCGAGAACCTGAATGTCGATACCTCCGAGAGCCTTGATAACCTTCTCGTGATTTTCGCAAGCCTCGTCTGCGTTTTCCGCAGTACCGTCGGGAACGTAAGTGTTGGCTTTATCTATATTTACGTGATCAAAGAGATTATCATTCATAAAATAGCGGTAGCTCTGCTTGTTTTCGGGAGAGATGGGATAGTATTCGTCAAGATTTACGGTTTTTATATCGGAAAAGTCGATCACACCCGACTTGTTCATCTCAACAAGCTTTTTGTACATTCCAACGGGAGTAGAGCCTGTGGCAAGACCAAGAACGGAGTCCTTTTTAACGCTGATCTGCTTTGCAAGAATATCTGCGGCAGCCGCGCTCATTTCTTCATAGGTTGCAAACTTTAAAATTTTCATAACAAATAATCTCCTTGTATATAAATTAATTTTTCGTTATCTGATCACCAATTGTCGCTTTCGTCACTCGGAACGACCTCGTTCATAGCGGCTATAGCGCATTCTATCATTGAATCGTCGGGCTCAAGAACAGTTATATGCTGAAGCCATACACCGGGAGCGGAAATGATTTTGGTTATGATATTATCGTGTTTACCAGCTATCTTAATAAGCTCATATCCAAGACCTACTATAAGAGGAATAAGTGCAATTCTGATAGCGGCGCGGATCAACGTGGGAGGAACCTCTCCTCTGATAAGCAGGAACACGGGATCGATACAAAAAGAGACGAATACGCTGACAAGAACCATCAATATAAGAAAACTGGTACCGCATCTTGGATGGAAACGCTTTTGCTTTCTCACGTTTTCAACGGTAAGCTCAAGACCCGCCTCATAACAGAATATGGTCTTATGCTCTGCTCCGTGAAACTGAAAGGTTCTTCTTATGTCCTTCATCAAAAGCATTACTCCCATATAACCAACGAGAATAACAACCTTAAAGCTTCCCTCAAACAATGATTTTATAAGTGACTGTATTATCTCGTTATCGTTCTTCAAAAACGGGAACGGTCCCTGTGCCCACGTAAAGAGATAGGTGGGGAGCACAAAAAACAGCAAGATAGCTATAACAAAGGAGATAACTGTAATAACGGGCATCATTACTCCCATTATAGTAGTTCCCTCTTTTTTCTTTTCCGATTTATCATCAGATTGAGTTTCAGCTTTGTCAGAAATCGGTTCCGTATGAATTTCTGCGAAATCTCCCTCAACTTTTTCAGCAACGGTGGCTTCGGTATCTTCATTTATTTTTTCAACAACCTCTTCAAGAGGTGTATCGGCGTTTTCTGCTACCTGAACTCGCTTTTTCGCTGCCTTTTTAGCCGCTTTTTCAGCTTTTTTTGCTTCTTTTTCTCGTCTCAGCTCTTCCTCTGCCTCCTCAAGACCGGAAATTTCAGCGGAGCGCATAAGACACTTAGAACCTTGGACCATAGAATCAATATACGCAAAAACACCGCGAACAAAAGGCAACTTTAAAAATTTACTGCGTTGTTTAGCCTCGGTGGGAAACTTTTCAATTACGATCTCACCCTTGGTATTTCTCACCGCCATTGCGGTAGTTACGGGGCCTCGCATCATAATTCCCTCCATCAAAGCCTGACCGCCGATAGAGGTTTTCTTGCAGGTTTTATTGTTTTTTGCCATTGTAAAAATATTTACCCTTTCAATAATACTATTATTGTGACTTAAAATATACTTTAATCATTATATTTTATCCTAAATATATTAACTCCGTATGAAAATCAGCATATAAAAAACAATAAATCTTAAAAGCGAAAAAAATGGGGCCGTCTCAGTTAGATGCAGAAGGCGTGTTTTGGTTCTCGTCGGCGTACAGAAGTACGCCAGAGAGCCAAAACGCGTCTAAAAAGCCACATAAAATGAGGAAATCCGCCGAAAAATCGGTGGATTTCGACATTAAAAAAGAAAAAACATTATTTTTTAGTTGAATTTTGGCTTTTCTTTTAAAAGTGGCTTTTGTTCTGCGCTTAATGAGACAGCCCCATTAAAGATTTTACTTGTTTTCTGTGTCAAAAGACATCTTGATCTGTCCGTGCTTTTCCATCTCAGCCTTGTGCTTTGCAACGATAGCATTGATACGCTTTGCGGGATCGAGAAGCTCGCTGATGGTCGCGTCGTGATTGAGAGTGTCAATAATGTAAGAAACGTACTTGCACATGTTAACATCAACGTGCCAAGGCTTCTCGAGAAGACCCGGACGGCGGTATACGAGGTTAGTGGTAAACACCTTGGAAATGATACCGTCTTCATAAGCCTTGTCGAACTTATCAAAACCGTCGGTAAAGAGGCCGAAGGTAGAGAATGCGAAAATTCTCTTTGCTCCTCTCTCCTTAAGCTGAGAACACACGTCAAGCATAGACTCTCCCGAAGAGATCATATCGTCAACTACGATAACGTCCTTATCTGTGAGATCCTGACCGAGGTACTCGTGAGCCTCGATGGGATTCTTTCCGTTGATAATAACTGAGTAGTTACGACGCTTATAGAACATACCGATATCGATTCCGAGAACCGAGGAGTAATACATACATCTGCCCATAGCGCCCTCGTCGGGGGAGATCATCATAAGGTTTTCCTTGTCGATAACAATGTCGGGAACAGCTTTGATGAGAGCTTTTATCATCTGATAAGAGGGGCGAACGTTATCAAAACCGTGAAGCGGAATAGCGTTGCACACTCTGGGATCGTGAGCGTCGAAGGTAATAATATTGTGAATACCCATATTCACAAGCTCCTGAAGCATAACAGCGCAGTCAAGAGACTCTCTCGTAGACTTTTTATGCTGCCTGCCCTCGTAAAGCATAGGCATAATTACGGTAATTCTTCTTGCCTTGCCCGCGATAGCTGCAACAACTCTTTTAAGGTCTGCGTAGTGATCGTCAGGACTCATAGGAACTGTCTGACCGTACATACGGTAAGTAACTCCGTAATTGAATACGTCACAAATAATGTAAACGTCCTGTCCTCTCATACTCTGATGGATAAGACCCTTACCTTCACCCGTACCGAATCTGGGGCAGACCGCCTCAACGAGGTAGGTCTCCTCGTTGGTATGTCTTCTCCATTCCTTAAGGTAATAGTCTACCTGCTCGGCAAAAGCCTCACAACCTTTCATTCCTATAACACTAAGCTCGCCGTACTGTTCGTCCTTCATTATTTTATATCCTCCGAATGATTATAACTCTTTTTTATTACTGAAGCTTGCAGAACTTTTCATATGCTGCGTCCCAAGCAGCTCTGTCGCCGGTAGGCTCGTAGTGCTTAAGTTCAAACGAGTTAGCAACGACTTCTCTTGCCTCGCTGAGATCCTTGACCTCACCCGCAGCGATCGCCTGCATCATAAGGTTACCGATAGCGGTAGCCTCCTCGGGGCCTGCGCAAACGGGTATACCGCAAGCGTCTGCGGTCATCTGGGAAAGGAACTTATCCTTGGTTCCGCCGCCTACGACGTTTATCATAGAGGTCTTCTTGTCCATCAGACGCTCGATAGTCTCAACGGTATATCTGTACTTAAGCGCAAGAGACTCGTAAATGCAACGAACTACCTCACCAACGGTTTCGGGAACGCGCTGACCTGTCTCGCGGCAGAATTCTCTGATCTTCTCGGGCATATTGCCGGGAGTGTTGAAGGAAGGATGATCGGGATTGATAAGTGAAGCGAAAGGAGTTGCTTCCTTAGCCCAAGCCTCCATCTGTGCGAAGGAGTATTCGTTGCCCTCTCTTCTCCACTGTCTTCTGGATTCCTGAATGATCCAAAGTCCCATGATGTTCTTAAGGAAGCGGATAGTTCCCATAGCGCCGCCCTCGTTGGTGTAGTTTGCGCCTCTTGTCTCTGCATTGATAAGAGGATTGGGAAGCTCAGCACCCATAAGCGACCATGTTCCGCTGGATATGTAGATAAAGTCTTTATTCTTTGCGGGAACAGCGATAACTGCGCTGGCGGTATCGTGAGAAGCCACGTTAACGACCTTGATATTATTCTTACCAACCTCGTCGTTGATCTGAGGCAGGAGTGCGCCGAGATCGTTGCAGGGCTGAACGAGAGGAGCGAAAAGATTTCTGTCGATACCGAGCTTGTCCGTGAGACCGAATGCAAAATCTCTCTTAGCGGCATCAAGGATCATACCCGTAGACGCTATGGTGTATTCAGTAGCCATTTTTCCGGTAAGGAAATAGTTAAGGAGGTCGGGAATGAATAGCATTTTGTCTGCTCTTGCCAGCATCTCAGGGTCGTCGCGGCGGTCTGCTGCAAGCTGATTGAGAGTGTTGAAGTCGATAGCCTGAATACCCGTAACGTTATAGATCTCCTCGGGGGACACGAAATTCTTAACGTAATCGGTGATATTTACGGTTCTCGTATCACGGTAGTGAGTCGGGTTAGCCATCATTCTGCCGTTCTTGTCGATGAATGCGTAGTCAACGCCCCAAGTATCAATACCCATGCTCGTTACGTTGTCGCCGTCGATAACAGTCTTGGTGATGGAGTTCTTGATCTCAAAGAATATTCTGAGAATATCCCAAGTAAATCTGCCGTTTACGAATACGGGATCGTTGGAGAAACGGTGATTTTCGCGAAGTGTGAGTTTGTTTCCGTCAAAAGAGCCTACGATACCTCTGCCGCTGGAAGCGCCAAGGTCGATGGCAAGCATCTTAAGTTCAGCCATAAATACCTCCGTTGAATAAAAAAATACAATATTACTATAAGTGATAGCATCACAAATTAAATTATATCATATTTAGCAAATAATTGTTTGAATATTTTGTTAATAAAACATTCTTTATACAAATAAATTCAAAGGATTTTCCGATTCGACACCCGTCACTGTTTTTCGCTCCTCGGCATAAAATGGAATGAGGTCGCAGTTTTTGCTACTTCAAACTAAAATACCAACGAGGTATTACTTATGACTGACGACAAAAAAATATATAAATTTGCAATTTTAGGTAGCGACAAGAGACAAAGTGTGATAGCAAACGAGCTTCTGAAAAGAGGTCACTGTGTCAGAGTAACCGAGGACGTCCATTCACTTGCGGACGGTATGCCTGCGGAGATCTGCACGAACATCGAGAAGGCACTGTCTAACGTTGACTTTATAATACTTCCCTTGCCTGCGACCCGAGACGGCGAACACGTTTCATCTCAATATCTGAAAATCAGTCTTTGCGATATAATATCCCTTGCCAAGGCAAACGGCTCGATAATTATAGGCGGTTCAATACCGTCAAACATTAAAAAGAAATGCGTGATCGAAGGCATTCCCGTATTTGATTACTACGCAAGTGAAGAGCTGCAAAAAAAGAACGCTCTGCCATCAGCCGAGGGCGCTTTGATGATCGCTATGGAAAACACGGACATTACCGTTCAAGGAATGAACGCGCTGGTTTGCGGATACGGTAAAACCGGCTCGGTATTGGCAGACATATTGAGAAAACTCGGTGCAAACGTAACGGTCGGCGCAAGACGGGATGAAACTCTCTGCGAGATCTCACTTAACGGCTTCAATGCAATAAGACTCGGTGCATCTCACCCCGAACTTGTCTATGCCTCTCAAAACAGCGACGTAATATTCAACACGGTTCCCGCCGCAATATTTACGAAAACAGTAACCGATCAAATCAAAAACAGACCTGTTTATATCGAGATCGCGTCCGCCCCCGGTGGCATTGATCTTTCGGCGGCGCGAGACAACGGCATCAAAATAATTTTTGCCCCTTCGATCCCCGGCAAATACTCTCCGATAACCGCAGGAAAATACATTTTCGAGACCATTTGCGAGATCCTCAAAGAAACGGGGGTAATATTATGATAGGATATGCTCTTTGCGGCTCTTTCTGCACGTTTTCAGCCTCTTACGCCGTGCTCACGGAGCTTAAGAAAAACTATGATGAAATACTGCCTATAATGAGCTTTAACGCTTACAGCATCGATACCCGATTCGGGAAAAGCCAAGAATGGATTAAAAAAATCGAAGATATATGCGGTAAAAAGGTAATACACACCATTGCGGATGCAGAGCCGTTAGGTCCAAAGATTTCTCTTGACGCCCTCGTGATCGCTCCGTGTACAGGAAACACCTTGGCAAAGCTGGCAAACGGTATTACCGACACACCCGTATGTATGGCGGCAAAGGCACATCTCAGAAGCGACCGCCCCTTGGTGATCGCCTTAGCTTCAAACGACGCTATGTCGGCAAATTTAGGCAATCTTGGCACGCTGTTATCGCGAAAAAACATATTTTTTGTGCCTATGCTTCAGGATGAACCGGTTAAAAAGCCTCACTCTTTGGTAGCTGACCTTTCTATGTTACCGCAAACCCTTGAAAACGCTTTATCAGGAAAACAGACGAGAAAGCTCTTTATCTGAATAAAATCTGCCCGTTTCGAGTATAATATTGCCCGAACGGGCTTTTTGTTGCACATTGCATATTTATAATCTGTGAAATCAAAAAAATATGTGAAATAATCACAATTTTTTTCAAAAAAGTATTGCATTCGTGTTTTTGCTATGATATAATTTTTACAGTATAACATAGATTCGTTATACTCCTTCTCCACGAAAGCTAAAAGTCGGTGAGAAGGAATTATTTCGGGCAAAGCCCTGCGGATAAAGGCGGTGCACCGTCAAGCGAAGGTTGACCGCCAAATACTGAAAACCGGAGGTAAACTGTTATGTCTACACCAAAGCTAAAGAAAAATCCGCCCCTGCACTCGATCGTTCGACGCGACAATATCCTTCTGACCGAGGACGATAAGCTTCGCGCCTATGCTAATGCTCCCGAGGAGCAGTATACACCGAAGCTTGCCAACAATCAGACGTCAAGAGCCAGCTCTTCAATGAAGGACGTTTGTGAACGCGCACAGAAAAGGAAGGTTGAGGTCATTACCTTCTTTCACGACCATTTCTTTGGAGGTGGAGAGAGAGAGCTTCATCTGACCCATCCCGAATTTATTGATTGCACCAAAAAACTTTCCGAATATGCCGAAAAATATGGCATTGGCATAGGCGCAAGCGTTACCAACCCCCTCGATCTCGGAAGGAATTTCAAGCAAGACAAGGGAGTGGGCGGTCAGCATCGTTTCTTTGCTGAGGGAATACGCGAGAGCGACGGAAGCTTTAAGTTCAACGGTGTAGTTTCAGAGCGTTGGACTAACAATAAAGGACATATCTATCCTCAGTATAATCACGCAAGGCTATTTGCCTACACCGAGGAGGATAACGGAAGCGCGTATCTCGTTATTAAGCCCGAGTCGATCCTTGAAATTCCCGAAAGCGACTATACCGTTACCATAAGTAAAGAGCCTTACGAGCTCAGCACCTATTTCGGTAATCAGCACGCGATAGTCGAGGGAAAGACAGACATTCCCGGCAACAGAATTTTTGCGATCTTCTACGTTGACACACCCGAGATGGACTATTTCCATCCCGATGTAATAGATTACATCCACGGCGTTATCGATATGTACCGCCGTGAAGGAGTAGAGTTTATGGAGCTTTACTCCGACGAGATGCACATCCAGTTCGACTGGAACTTTGCTCATTTCGGACCTTACGAGATCCCCTCCCGTTATATGACCGAAAATTTCCAGAGCCGTCTTGCGGCGGAAGATCCTATTTTCGCCGATTTTGATAAGGCACTTATCTATTTCGGCTACGATATGCTTGCCGACAGAGAGAAGCTTGGCAGATCACACACCCAGCACGTTTTGGGCAGCTCTGCGGCAGACCTTTACCGCACCTTCCGTATGCGTCGCATCTATTTTGAAATGCTTCAGGATCAGGTGGTCGGTATGTGCTGTGACGCGAGAGATTATATCAGGGATACTTACGTCAAGCACAAGGGCTGGGATCCTCTCTGTCTTGGTCACGCGACATGGCAGGAATCTCCCACCTGTGACCATTACGCTCCCGGACGCGGCGAGGGCAGATTCCACCACGCGCTAAGGCGTGGCTATTGCACTTTTGATTATTCCCCCGATTACGTTTATTCGAGTACCATCAGAGAGGCAATCTCCGGATGCTACGATTATTTTAAGTGGAATGACTATTTTTCATACGGCGGTACTGATTTCTGTGAATGCGGTTGGTTTGACCGTAATTATTACGGTGGAGCTATGTCGGCATCTCTCGGCACGCTTAACCGAAATGAAGTAGCATCCTGGGGTGCTTGGGGATTCCCGACCGAGGCGCGAAAGAGATTCTCAAACGTTTCTCAATCCTTCTCGGGCGGCGGCAGAGGTCTCCGCGAGGCTCTCGTGACCTTTGGCAGACCGAGAGCGATCGACGTGCTTTACGTTTACCCCAAGGATCTTACTTCGGTTGAGGAAAGATTCGGTAGCTGGATGGTACAGTACGGATATTGTAACTACTGCCCCGCTGACAGGATTGTAAACCTCGGTAAGATTGAAAAAGGCAAGCTTAAGCTTGGCATAGGCACTTATTCCACTATCGTAGTGGGCTTTGAGCCTTTCTATAACGAAGCATTTATGGAGCTGCTTGAGGCGTTTGTCAGAGGCGGAGGCAATCTTGTATGGAATGCAGCTCCTGCGGCTGCTCCCAACGGCAAGATACCCACGAGATGGCTCAAACTCTTTGGTCTTAAATCAGCAGAAACTCTCGTTGAGGGAGGTTCGGCGCACGAGGTAAGATTCTCGGGCATACTTTCAGATATTCAAAAGATGAAGATACCGACCGAAATGCTTCCCGACCGAGTTTACAAAGTTAAGATTGGAAGCGGCGAGGCGGTTGCCAACGCAGGAAACGCAGTAATAGGTTCCACGCGAAAATACGGGCTTGGCAGAGCTACTTACGTCGGTTGCCGTCTCCGAGACGATCAATCGGGCGAATCAGGTGACGCTCCCTCTACCCTTTTTGACGTTCTTAAGGCGCTGGGAGCATACGGGGGCGCAGGTGTTCTTGACAACACCGAGACTATTTCGAGAAAGACCGAATATTTCGCAACTCACTTCAATAACGGCGCAATCTCTATTTGCCGTCATTATAAGACCATGCGTGAGCTTTGGCCCGACGGAAGCTTTAGACGTAACGAAGAGGCGGATGCTAAATTCCTTGAAACTTACGATCTTATGGTTCCTCTTGAGCTTGAGTTCAATGAATTCTCTATTGAGGGACACAAGGTAAGCTATACGGGTAAGAATTTGCTTCAATACCGTCTCAGCCCCAGAGGTAGGCTTGTTGCCTTCAGAGGAGACGCGACTTGCGGTGTAACTATCGATGGCAAGAAGTACAATATTACAAAAGAGCCTTCCAATACTGTCTTTACTACCATTGAGGAGGACAGACTTCCCGATGGATACAAAATGGGTTGGATAGTATATTCCAATGCTCCCGTGGTAAATATTTGTTCGAAAATACCCGAAAACGCCGAAATCTATTTCGACGTTGATATGGACGGATGCGACCTCCGTACAGACGAAAGACTTTCCTTCAAGGGAAGCAGGGTTTATAAAGAGGACGTTCCTTCGGTTGTAATACTTGTAAAGTAAATAAGGTAAATCAAAAATGACCTACCGATTTCGGTAGGTCATTTCAGTCTGTCGAAAAAGTCACTCGAAAGGGTGGCTTTTTTGCGTAAAATATGGTATAATAGAAGCAAGAAAAGACAGGCGGTGAAAGAATGTTAAGCAGAGGACAAAACGGAAGAGATATAATGCAAATGGTGTGGCTTGAAGATCTGGTACCAAAAGATCATTTGCTCAGGAAAATAGATGCAGCCGTAGATTTTGACAAGATCTATGAAATGGTAGAAGAGCTGTATTGCGAGGACAACGGCAGACCGAGCATAGATCCCGTAGTGTTGGTCAAAATGGTGTTGATCCAACATCTGTACGGATTGCCCTCGCTGAGAAGAACGGCGGCAGAGGTAGAGGTGAATATGGCATACCGTTGGTTTCTCGGATATAGTTTGCAGGATGAAACACCGCATTTCTCAACACTGAGCTACAACTTTAAGAATAGATTCACAAGCGAAACGGTAGATCAGATATTCGCTTGGATATTGAATGAGATCGCAGAAGCAGGATATCTGTCCCCCTCGGCAGTATTCATTGATGGAACACACATCAAAGCAAACGCAAACAACAAAAAGAAAATACAAGAGGAGGTTCCTGTAGCATCCAAAAGGTATGCAAAGGAGCTTATGGAAGAAGTTAACGCCGACCGAGAGGAACACGGCAAAAAGCCTTTTCGCGATGATGACGATAACAACAACGATCCACCCAAGCCATCAAAGCCCAACAAAAACACATCAAAAAAGAAGTTAGAACGCCGCAAGAAGATGAAGACGGTCACTAAAAGCGTTACAGACCCCGACAGCGGACTTTTTGTAAAGGGTGACCACAAAAGACAGTTTGCATATGAAGCACACACCGCCTGCGACAAGCATGGATATGTTCTTGAAACAGTAGTGACCCCCGGAAACGTACACGACAGCGTGGCATTTGATGACGTATATGATAAAGTAACAGAAAAATTTCCCGAAGTAGAGACAGTAGTAGCAGACAGCGCATACAAAACACCTCATATTTGCAAGAAAGTGTTTGATGACAATAGGGTTCTCAGTACGGCATACAAGAGACCTATGACAATGAAAGGCGGACATGAGTGGTGGAAATACGTTTATGACGAGCATTTTGATTGCATCATCTGTCCCGAATTTCATACACTTGAATACAGTACGACTAACAAGGACGGCTACAGAGAATACAAGAGTAATCCCGAGATATGTAAGAACTGTCCGACGAGACATCTTTGCACACATTCCAAGGATTGCGTAAAGGTCGTACAAAGACATATCTGGAAGGATTACGAGGAGCTTGCAGACGATGCGAGATACACTCCCAAATATGCCGACCTATACAAGCAACGCAAGGAGACGATCGAGCGTGTCTTTGCGGATGCAAAAGAAAAACACGCTATGCGTTATACGCCTTACCGCGGCCTCGCTCAAGTTTCAAATTGGGTAAGGCTTAAATTTGCTGCCATGAATCTCAAAAAATTCGCTAAAAGAAAGTGGAGAGATAACCATCCCTCCGACTTCTTGGCTTTTCTTTCGTTCTTTTGCTTCAAATTCACCAAAACGCCCATCATCGCTCTCGCGTGATGGGCGTTTTTCGACAGACTGAACGAGACCGCACTTTCGTGCGGCCTCGTTTTTAGTACTTATTTAGTTTTGCTTTCGGCTTATAAAGAACCATACTAATAGCCCTACTATTATTGCTCCCCCGCCAATTGCAAACCATATCCAATGAGCAATAATGAACTGTATGGAAGCAATTATCGCATACAACACCGCCCATATTATGACAAAAA
>JAZMZI010000143.1:0-51008 GCA_045585895.1 Eubacteriales bacterium | reverse complement strand
CCTCGGGAGCGTTGGTGTCGCTGCTCTCGGGAGCGTTGGTATCACTACTCTCGGGAGCGTTGGTATCACTGCCCTCGGGAGTGTTAGTGTTGATGCTTTCGGGAGCGTTGGTATCACTGCTTTCGGGAGCGCTTGACACACTGCCTTGAGAAGAAGCGGTTCCGTTGGATTCGCCTCCGTTGGCAGAGCTTTCGTTTTGAGTAGCGGAAGAGGTTTCCTTAGAACTTTCCGCATCGTTACCCGAAGAGGGGTTACAGGATGCAAAAGTACCCACTATCATAAGCACAACCAAAATTACGGAGATTATGCTGAGAAATGATTTTTTCATAAAGATCCATCCTTTCTGATTCTTGACGCCGAGTTTTGCCGCGCCGTGAAAACAAGGACGGCAGCAAAACTTACTCGGCTTTTATTCCTGTATTCATTATATCATATTCTAAGGATATTTCAAGTAGTTGTCCGAAATGTATAAAAAGAAGTCCGCCGAAGCGGACTTGTTGTCTATTTTGTAATATTTTATTGATGATCGTTACCGAAGGTTTTTCTGAAATCTCCCGGCGTCATGCTCGTGTGCTTGGCAAAGAACTTACCGAAATAATTAACGCTTGAAAAACCGAGACGCTGGCTGATGGTTTCAAAAAGCTCGTCGGTTTCAAGCACCAATTTTTTAGCGTCTTCGATCTTCTGACCGTGGATAAAGGCTAAAAGAGAGATCTTTTCATATTGATAAAACAGTCTTCCGAGTTGCTTGGAGCTGACGTTACAGTATCGCGCCACCTCGTCGCAGGTGAGGAAGATATGGGGATTATCCTCAATATATTTTTTTGCTTTGATCACCCTCGTGTCGTAGTTTTCGGAAGATACGGCGGGGCGCGCGCCGAGGCTTTCGGCAACGGAGTAGATAAGCTCGCAAAGTCTGTTTTTTATCAATAGCTCCGAACAAACGGACTTGCTTTTTGCACGTCGGATGATAAAATCCACGCTTCGCTTCATGTCGTCGTTCATAGTTACTACTGCCTTTTTTTTGCCTTCCAAAATCGATTTAATCTCACCGTCGCCTTCGATCTCAAACGCAACCGTGACCTTTTGAAAGTCGTCGCTTTCTTCGGGAATGCAGTGGATAACGTGAGGCGAGATTACGATAAGACTGTTCTCGGAAACGGTAAATTCTCCGTCGTTGAATCTGTAAGATATGCTTCCTCCGATAATAAGATGCATTTCAAAGAAGGCATGATTATGCGGTTTGAGGTTAAGAGTGTATCTGTTTTCTCTGCAAGCAGCATTTATCCAAAGGACGCTTGGCGCTGCGCCGAAAACCCCTTCGATAGGAATGGTTACCTTATTCAAAGCTTCGATGTTTGAGTTCCTCATTGAGTGACTCCTTTACGTCAATTATGTGGATATTGTAACACCAAAGCAGAGAATTGTCAACTACCTTGTCCGAAATTTATCATTGGAAATTTTCGGGATATGTTTTGACGCACGTTATTATTGGCTTTTATTTCGCGTTAATTGAAGTATGTTCGGTCGGTTAAATTTTCAGATCAAAAAGGTAACCTCTGCCTCTTGCCGAATCGGTGGAAATTTCAAGTTTTTTTCCGTCGACGGCAAAAGAGACATCGGTCCTTTTTTGAGTAGGATCGCAAACAGTTATTTCTGTTGTTTTGCCGTCGGTCTGCCTCGCCATAGCGATCATTCCGTGGTCTGCCGTAATGCCGCAAAGCTCGCCTGCCTCGCGGAAAACGATACCAAAAAGTCCGCTTGATTTTTCTTTTGCACTCTGAATTTTGCCGTCGTTGCGGAGAATTTCGACGTTGTTTAAGTCGTAGTCAAAAACGTCACGGTCGGAAGCATTCGGCAGGATTATATAAGCGTATTTTTCATCCTTCGGATCGATCCCGTGATCGAACCAAACCGCTACGAAACGCACACCGCCGTTTTCGTAGAATCTTATCCTTAAATTGCCGCCCTCGGGGAAGATAAAACCGCCCGTATGCGGTATGAATATCCTTTCTGCGGCAATAGGAAACTCGCCTTTTTCGAAATTCAGCCTTTTGCCGTCCGCTATTACAAATTCATCGGAGTCGAGAGCGCGGTTTTCCACTACGGTGCGTACAGAGTAGCCGTCGTAGGCGCAAACGTCACAGCCTATACAAAGAATTGCGCCGTCGAAGAAAAAATAGCTTTTTTTAGCCGTCAGAGTGCAGTAGTAAACGGGTAGGCTTCTGCCGTATCCCGTATCGGGTCTGCCCTCGTCGATCTCGTTGTTAAAGGCTTCGTAATCCATGCTTGCGGTCATATATTCGCCCGAAAGCGAAACGCCGCCTACGAAATCCCGTTGGCATCGCCAAGCCCGATTGAAAAACATAATTTCACGTTTTCTTTCGTCAACGGTAGTGCCGGGGATAAGATGCTTGTCGGCGTTTTTCCACCACTCGGGCGAAAACTCGTCAAAGCCCGTGGGGGTGTAGAGATAGAGCGCGCCCTCGCCCGTGTACCAGCCGTCGCCGTTGTCTCCGTTCATGCATTCGTATCCAAATGAACGGGAAGAGGGCATACGCAGTCCCGCCATACAGCCGTGGCGGTGCTGAACTCCGATATCGCCCGAGTACCAGAAGTATGCGCTGTCGGAAGGCTCGGTTTGGGCAAATTTTACGCTTGATAAAGCCTCCGAATAGCGGGAATACGAGTAAATATGAGTCTTGGGGCATTCGGCAAAACGCGTGCCGACGATAGAATTTATTTTTCTGTATTTTTCAAGGCTCATTCCCTCGGCGTATGAGGAAATTAGCTGTTCTCTCACCTCCGGCGAGTCGTTGCGCGCGATAAGAGAGCTTATTTCTCGGTCGAAATCCTCGCCGAAAAGTCCGTAAAGATAGTGCACCTCGCGCAGAATAGTGGCGGCGCAGTTATCGTATTGCATTGCGCGACCGTTCATTGCCGCAAAGGTTCTTCCGCGGTAGAGGATGGGGGCAAAGGTGTAGCGGAGCATGCCTTTGAGATTGTCAAGGTTTTTCAGGGGATAGGCGAGAGGTGAGCGGGAAAGTATCTGCACTACCTTGCCGATTCGGGAGAGGTTGATGACGCCGTAGGCAACGTTATAAGGCATACCGTGGGTCATACAGCAAAAATCACGGCGCATATTGTCACCCGAATCGTGGCTTTCAAGCAGTAATTCACATTCGGAAAAAAGAGTATTTAAAAGCTCTCGGTCATGTGTTATGAGCGCGAGAGGAGTAAGGGTGACGATACGCGACATAGCCTCGGCGGCGGTGGGCGCGGTTCTCATTTCGTGGCGCAGAAAAGCCACGGGTGTAATGAATTTTTTGATAATGGAAGGCTCGACGAAATCCTCGATTATCATAAGAATATCCATAAGAGGGCATGCGGCACCTACGTACCAATCCCACCAGTCGAACTCCTTCCAGGAGCGGAAGCTTGTGTCGGTGACTAGGTTTTCGCCGTACATTTTATCATATAAAAGCTCAAGCCCCCAAAGAATATCATCAAGCAGCTCTTTAGAGCGGTATCCGTTGCAACCGACAGTGCCGAAGGGAAGTGCTATACGGAGAAGTCTGTCGTATTGCGGCTTCAACTCACCCGAAAGGATCGGAGGATGATTGCCGAAAAGAATGGGCGCGTCGGAGGTGGGATTCATTTTTTTACGAAGATCGAAACTGTCTGCGTCGCGCATTCTTAAAAGCTCTTTCATGCCTTCTATCGATGGGGAATTAGAAGAGGAATCACCGCAAAGATCAAGCCGCCAACTGTCTCGCGCGGCTTTAAAGTCATCATCGGTGAAAAGAGAAGTGTTGTAAAGTTTGTTGTTCATAATTCTATTTTGTATTTCAAATTTTGATTTATCGGTGGGTTTATGTGTTCGTTTCTTGCCGACGCGGGCAAGAAATGAACAAAAACAAACTGACAGATAAATTGTAATTTATTTGTTTTTTGCCATTTTGAAGCACTCTTCAAATAAGATCTCGTGCATACGGAGGATCGTTTCGCAATCAAGGGGTTTGCCGATAGGCTCGTCAAGTATGCCCTCGTTACTTTCGTAGCATGCTGCCATACCGCCGCTGACGTGATGAGTTGCACTGACAAGATTAAAGGGAGGAGGATTCTTGCCCGAGGGAATATCGGGAATAGCTCCGTGGAAGAACTCAAGCCCTTCTCGGTCACCGACCGCCTGACAGCGTTGATAAAGCTCTTCGATCGCCATGGAACACTCCTTGGTGACGTAATCGGTTGGTAGCATACCGCCTTTTATATTACCGCCGCCGTGAAGGTGCAGGATATAGTCCGCCGCCTCGCCCTCGCAAAGGTCGAGAATAGCCTGCGTCTCCCGCGCCATTGGGTGGAAAAAGTTATCGTGCATAAGGTTTACGCCGTCGTCATTGTAATAGCCGCCAAGAAAGCCCGCCGCGTCCTTGATGGGATGAACTCTCTTACATTCGGGCCAATTGCAGGGTGAGCCGTCTGCCCAAGTGCCCTGTCCCCAATAGCGAAGCTCCTCAAATCTTCTGCCAACCATACAGTCGACCTCAACTCTCGCGCGACCGTCCACGTTTGCCACGGGAACAAGCACAAGACGGATACCCTTCGTGGCTTCAAGGAGAGCGTCGTTGCGCTTTCCCGCAAGGTCGACCCCGGTTTCGAGCAGGGAAATAAGATTCATAATGGCGGCGACGCCCTCGGTCTCCTGACCGTGTACCGCGCCGATAAGTATGACGCATTTTTGCTGACCCTCAGGGCAATAGCAGCCCTTATCGCGTGCTCCGAGGGCAGATGATAGATTTGCCGTGCCGAGCCTCTTTTTTTCGCCATACGCCAGCATATAGACGGGTCGATTTCCCGCACTTTGGCATAAAATCCGCTTTTCGGTGCAAGCTGTAGCACTCTCATACACGCTTTTTATATATTCAAGATCTGTTTTCCAATAGCTTGGAGCTGCCATAATGATATCTCCTTATAAATGTATTCGGTAAGACCATTTTAACACAAATTTTTGCAAAAAAACAGGCAAAATTCAATGAAAATGTTGCAATTTTCACCATATTGATGTGATTACTTACTTAAATATAAGAAAAGCCTCCTTCGGCTATGCTTTCACATGCCGAGGGAGGCTGAATGCTTAATTATTCGGTTACGACAATGGTGAAGGAATGGATAAGAAGGGTAGCGGTCTGTCCGTCCTTGGTGTTGATGCGAACCAAAAGCTCCAAGGTGTGATCTCCGACCTCAAGTTCGGAAATATCGGCAAGAACGTCAAATCTTCTGGCATGCTCACCGCCCGAATTGATAATTGACTGACTGGGGTTGGGGCTTGGATCGGTAGCGATGACTTCCTTGCCATCGATCGCCCAGCCGAATTTATCAAGAGCCGTTTCAAAGCCTATCCATCCGTACATACGGATGGTTTTTGTCCCTTTGGCTACGGTTACTACGTTGCCGTCTGCCTTCAGCTTATTAACAACACCGCCATCGGTGTAGATAATGGTGCTGTCCTTGGAAAGCAGATCGAATGCGAATCCTCTGATGCCGTATCCGGAGGTGTTATAGGAAGGATAGGTATTATTGGGAGCGTTGGGGTCTACTATGGGATCGTCGGGAGCTTCCTCGGGCTCGGTGACGGTCACTGTGAAGGTGAGGAGCTTGGCGACGGTGCCGTCATTGTAGTCGACGAGCGCCAGGAGAGAAACCGTATGATCGCCGACCGAGAGCTCGCTTACGTCAATGTTGACGTAAAACCTTACCGCATGCTCGCCGCCTGCGTTAATGACCGCCTGCTCGGGGATCGCAGGAGAGGATTTCAGAACCGCATTACTTCCGTCAATAGAATAACCGAATACGATGATCTTGTGTTTGAATCCGATCCAGCCGTTGCATTGAAGAATACCTGTTCCCTTGGTTATTGCCACCTTATTTCCTGCCGCAAGCAGCTTTGCGTCGATTCCACCGTTTTCAAAAAGCTTTACGCCGTCTGCGTTCAGAGCATCGAAGGCTTTTTTCACAAGCCCCAGAGATTTGTGGTCTCTTTCAATGAAGTCCTCTGCCTTGAAGCTGCCAAGATTTATTTCTTCATAAGGAGTAACGAATGCAGATGCGGGGCAACCGTTACTGTTGCAAAGATTGAGAGTCTCGCCGTAAAGGTCGCTTGATAGGAAGTTGTATGCCACGCCCTTGACCTCCTCGTCGAAGGTAACGGTGATCTGATCCTTGGCGGTGATCTCCGCGCTCTTGGGGGTAATACGGCTGAACAGACCGACGGTCTTTGCGCCAAAGCCGACGATTCCCGAAACCGCAATGCCGCCGTCCTTTGTGGTAAGCCCGTCGCCTACGTTCGTAAAGGTGAGAGTTACTGTCTTCTTGTCGGCGCTGAGGGTCATGCTCTCAAAAACGGGACCGGTTGCTTTGTCAAGGGTATCGTTGCCGTATATAACAACGTTTGCGAGAGCGGCAAGTCTTTCTGCCTGCTCGAATTTACAGTTGGGATGAAGGCTGTTGAAGAAGGTCTTGTTGCTCCAAAGATCGCTTGATACAGCGACGTAGCTGTTATCAAGCACGGTGGGGATGCTACCCATGAAGGAGCGAATGATACCCAGCTCCATAAAGTGCCAGGTCTCGGTAAAGCCCTCGGGCTTTTTGTAGATCGAAGGGAATTCGGTGATGAATACGGGGAAATCCTTGTTTATTACGTTGTGAGTGTCTCTCATATACTCAACGAGGGAAGAGAATATTTCGTTATACTTTACCGCCTCGTCGTAGGAGTTGTTGCTCTCGCCCTGATACCAGATAAGTCCTGCCATAGCGAATTTTTCAAACGCCGCCATATGGCAGTTGTAGATGTATCTTCCTGGAGAGCTGGCAGCATTGACTCCCGTGGTTATATATGTACCCGTTGCGGAGGAAAGGGAATCGGTATTGTGTTTTTCGGCTATTTCATTGGGAAGGTAAGAGCCGAGGGGCGCGCCCGAGAATCCGAACTCGATAACGCCTACGGGTATCTCACCGTTTGTCTTTTCAACTACCTTTTTAGCGAAGTAGTATCCGATAGCCGAGAAACCAAGAGTGTCGGACTCAGTGGTTTTTGTCCACTGCTTGGTGCTTTGTGCATCCTTATATACGTAGTCGGTGCCTTTTTTATCAAAATATCCGCCCGAGCTGTTATTGATCTTGTTGAGACGGATTATGGAATTTTCGTCGATTGCAGCAGTGCCGCCGCCCTGGGTAGCCGCGTTTGTGTTGTTGATATGAGTCTGAACGCTATATTCGACGTTGGACTGACCGACAACCATATACACGTCGCCCACAAGGACGCCCGTAAAGGTCACGGTCTTGTTTTCGCCTGCGTAGATCTTCATCTCAGCGCCTACGGTATCAGCCTCGAGACGGGAGGTGAAGGTGAGGCACCATTCGCCGTTTTCAATAAGAGCCTCGGCAAACATACCCTTGAATTCACCGGTTACCTTCTTGCCGTTTTCACTTTCGGGAGCAAAGCCCCATACTCTGATATGCTCGCCTCTCTGGACGACCATATCGTTGGAGAATACTCTTGAAACAGAGAAATCTGCGGCATATTCAGCCTCAAAGGTGTCGCCGATCATTGCGTCGGTGATAACTGTGGTGGTTTCTTCCACGGTAGTAGCCTCTTCTACGGTAGTAGCCTCTTCTACGGTTGTAGTCTCTTCCACGGTAGTAGCCTCTTCTACGGTAGTAGCCTCTTCTACGGTAGTAGCCTCTTCTACGGTAGTAGCCTCTTCTACGGTTGTAGTCTCTTCCATGGTGGTGGTCTCCTCTTGCTTTTCGGAAGTGATCTCGTTGGTCTCCTCAGCGGTGGTCTCGCCTGAGAGCTCAACGGTGTCGGTCTCGGACTCGGTTTCCTCAGCGGTGGTCGAAGCGGATGTAGTCGCCCCTTCGGTGATAACAGGGTCATTGGTCTCATCCGTTTCTTCACTCGTAACATCGGTAGGAGTTTCGGTTTTTGGTTCGGTTGTAGCTTCGGTTCCAATTCCTGTGGTGGTCTCCGCTTCGGGGGCGCCGCAGGAGCTGAAAACGATGGATAAGATCATTATCAGCACCAAAGCTAATGAGATAATACGGGTCTGTCTCATAGATGAAATTCCTTTCAATGTAAATATTGTACAGATTATAACATAAAAATACAGATTTGTCAACGATATATATGTATATGAAATGTTTTTTTGTATTTTTTGAAAAACACTTGACAAACCGTCGATCGTATTATATAATATAAGTTGATACAGAGAATTGGAGACGTATCGGAACGGGAGCACTTTGCGGCTTCTCGTTTTGGTGCGCTTTTTTTGTCTCTTTTCTTACATAAATAAGGTAAAAAATATTTTGAAATAAAAGGAGATTTAAGATGTACGACGTAGTGGTTATCGGCGGCGGCGTGGTTGGCGGAATGATCGCTCGCTCTCTGTCGAGATATGAACTGAGCATCTGCATTCTGGAAAAGGCAAACGACGTGGCAATGGGTGCTACCAAGGCAAACTCGGCTATCGTTCACGCCGGCTTTGACGCAAAAGAGGGAAGCCTTAAGGCGCTTCTCAACGTGCGCGGTTCAAAAATGATGGAGCAGGTCTGCTCTGAGCTTGGTGTCAAGTATCAGAGAAACGGCTCTCTCGTTATCGGATTTAACGACGATGACAGAGCGACTGTTGAGGCTCTCGTTGAGAGAGGAATCAAGAACGGTGTTGAAGGTGTTCGCCTTGTTGAAAAGGACGAGCTGAAGGCTCTCGAGCCCAACATTTCAAACAACGCTACCTGCGCGCTTTACGCTCCCACGGGCGCTATCGTCTGCCCCTATGAGCTTTGCATAGCTTCTATCGGCAACGCTATGGACAACGGAGCCGATCTCAAGGTTGAGTTTGAGGTTGCAAGCATTGAAAAGGACGGAGAAGAGTACGTGATCACAAGTGCTAAGGGTGAGACCGTTCGCGCAAAATATATCGTCAACGCGGCAGGTATTTTCTCCGACAAGATCGCAAAGATGGTCGGTGACGACAGCTTTACCGTTCATCCTCGTCGCGGAGAGTATATTCTCCTTGACAGAGAGTGCGGCGGAATCGTAAAGCATACTATCTTCCGTACCCCCTCAAAGATGGGTAAGGGTATTCTCGTTTCTCCCACCGTTGACGGAAATCTTCTGCTCGGTCCTACCTCTGTTGATATGGAGGACAAGGGCGACAAGAGCACCACTCCCGAGGGACTTGCAAAGGTCATCAAGGAGTGCGGAGAGAACATCGAGGGCGGTGTACCCGTGGGCGGCAAGTCGATAACAAGCTTCTGCGGTCTCCGTTCGGTCGGTAGCACGGGTGACTTTATCATCACCGTCGGTGCCGAGAATTTCATCAACTGCGCGGGCATCGAGTCTCCCGGACTTTCCTCTGCTCCCGCTATTGCCGAGTACGTTCGCGATATGCTTTCGGAAAATGGTCTTGTGCTCAATGAAAAGGCTGACTTCAACCCCATCCGTGAGCCCAAGCACCACTTCAGAGAGGCAAGCGTAGAAGAGAAGAACGAGATCATCAAGAAGGATCCTTCCTACGGACGAATCATCTGCCGTTGCGAGACGGTCAGCGAGGGTGAGATCCTTGACGCTATAAGATCCAATCCCCCTGCAAGAGACATCGACGGCGTTAAGAGAAGAACCAGAAGCGGTATGGGACGTTGTCAGGGCGGTTTCTGCGGTCCTTACGTCATGGAGCTTATCGCAAAGGAAAGAAACGTAGCGTTTGAGACCGTAACCAAGTCGGGCGGAGAGTCCGTAATGGTCTACGGAAGAACTAAATAATAGGAGGATGAGATAATGATAACAAAGGAACTTGTAATTATCGGCGGCGGCCCCGCGGGCATGAGCGCGGCGGTTGCGGCATACGAAAGCGGAATCCGTGATATACTTATCCTTGAAAGAGACGTAGCTCTTGGCGGTATCCTCCGTCAGTGCATACATAACGGCTTCGGACTCCATCGCTTCGGCGAGGAGCTTACAGGCCCCGAATACGCTTGGAGATACGAGCAGAAGGTAAGAGAGCTTGAGATACCCTTCAAGCTCAATACTATGGTGCTTGACATTACCCCCGATAAGGTCGTTACCGCGACCAATACCGAGGACGGTATCTTTATGATTCAGGCAAAGGCTATAATCCTCGCTATGGGTTGCCGTGAAAGACCCAAGGGAGCGCTCAACATCGCAGGTGACCGCCCCGCAGGTATCTACAGCGCAGGAATGGCGCAGAAGCTTGTTAATATGAAGGGTTATATGCCCGGAAAGAACGTAGTTATTCTCGGTTCGGGTGACATCGGTCTTATTATGGCAAGAAGAATGACCCTTGAGGGTGCAAAGGTTCACGCAGTCTGCGAGCTTATGCCTTACTCGGGAGGACTTGCAAGAAATATAGAGCAGTGCCTTAATGATTTCGGCATTCCGCTTAAGCTCTCCCACACCGTTGTTGAAATTCACGGACGCGAGAGAGTTGAGGGCGTTACCATCGCTAAGGTAGACGAGAGAAGAAGACCTATCGCCGAGACCCGTGAGTACATTCCTTGCGACACTCTCCTTTTGTCCGTAGGTCTTATCCCCGAAAACGAGCTTACCAAATCCGCAAACGTATCCATTGACAGGATCACCAACGGCGCGTACGTCGATCAGGACAGACAGACCGAGGTAGAGGGCATCTACTCCTGCGGTAACGTGCTTCACGTTCACGACCTCGTTGACTTCGTTTCCGAGGAAGCGGAGATTGCGGGACGCGGCGCAGCAGAGTACATCAAGGGCGAGGCTGAGAAGAGCGGCGTTAACATCACCGTTAAGGCTGACGGTAAGGTTCGCTATACAGTTCCCCAGAGAATTACTGCAGAGAAGGACGTCAGCGTTTACTTCAGAGTTGCCGACGTGTTCAGAGATAAAAAGGTCACCGTTAAGAGCGGAGACACCGTAATATATTCTAAGAAGCACCAGAAGCTCGCCCCCGGTGAGATGGAGTGCGTGAAGATCACCGCAGATAAGCTTGCGGGCGTAAATGAGCTTGTATTCGGATTGGAGGACTAATAAAATGACGAAAAGAGAATTAACTTGTATCGTTTGCCCCAGAGGTTGTCAGCTTACCGTTGAGCTTGAAGGCAAAAACGTCCTCTCGGTCAGCGGAAATATCTGCAAGCGCGGTAAGGTGTATGCCGAGAACGAGTGCACCAATCCCATGAGAACCGTAACCACCACCGCAAAGACCAGCGACGGCGGTGTCGTGGCTTGCAAGACCGAGACGACTATCCCGAAGGAAAAGATGTTTGAGTGCATGGAGATCATCAACAATACCGTAGTCGAGCTTCCCGCACACGTCGGTGACGTTATTCTTGAAGACGTTTTCGGCAGCCGCGTAGTCGTTACCGCAAACAAGGAGATCGGAGAAGATTGATTCTTTGAGACCGCAAACTGTCTTGAATAATTTTATTAAGGATCATTTTATGGAAAACAAAATGAATTTATTTGAAAAATGCAGTGTTATATCCGCAACGCGCTCGGACGAAGAGTTTTTGCGCGCGCTTGACTCTGCTCCCAAGGTGGTTTTTGATCTTGATCCCGATCTTATGAACGTATCCGCAAAGGTAAAAAAGGCTCACGAGGCAGGAAAGAAATATCTTGCCCACCTCGATCTTACCAAAGGCCTCGGTAAGGACGAGAGCAGTATAAGATTTCTCATGAGAATAGGAGTTGACGGCGTTATAAGCACCAAGGTCGGAGTTATAAAGCTTGCGCGCGATCAAGGACTTTTTACCGTTCAGAGATTTTTTATCGTTGATTCCCATTCTCTCGCAACCACCATCGATTCTGTAAAGACGTCCAAACCCGATATGATAGAAATTATGCCGGGAACTCTTCCTAAGGTGGTTGAAAGATTAAAAAAGAGCGTTGACGTTCCGATAATCGCGGGCGGTCTTATCGAGACCGAAAGCGAAGTAAGAGAAATACTTGCCAGCGGTGCTTCGGCGGTATCGACCGCAAAAAGTGAGCTTTGGAACTGATCAAAAAAACGAAAGGGGCAATTATGAGCACTTTGAAAGATAAAAAGCTATTTTTGCTTGACATGGATGGCACCATATATTTAGACGATGAGCTTTTCGACGGAACTCTTGATTTTCTCGAATACGTCAGACGGATCGGCGGCAGATACCTGTTCCTTACCAATAATTCCTCAAAGGGAGTGGACAAATACGTAGAAAAGCTGGCAAGGCTCGGCATTGAGGCTGTAGCAGACGACTTTTTGACCTCTACCGAGGCTACTATAGCTTACCTTCGTACCAAAAACCACAAAAAAATATATGCGTTCGGAACAGAGTCTTTTCGCCGTCAGCTATCGGATGCGGGATTTTGCATCACCGATAAATTGGAGGAGGGGATAGATTGCCTGTGTCTGTCGAACGATCAGGAATTGACCTTTAAAAAGCTTGAGGATGCGTCGATCCTGCTCTTGAAGCACGAGATCGATTATATTGCTACCAATCCCGACTGGGTATGCCCTACTTGGTACGGCAGCGTTCCCGATTGCGGTTCTTTTGCGGAAATGCTTTGGCGCGTTTCGGGAAAGAGACCGAAATTTATAGGCAAGCCCGAGCCCGATATGATATATCTTGCTCTTGAAAAAACAGGATATAATAAGGAAGATGCGCTGATGCTCGGTGACCGTCTCTACACCGATATCGCCAGCGGAGTTAATGCGGGAATAGATACCGTGTTCGTTCTCAGCGGAGAGGGAACTATGGCTGATCTCGAAGAAAGCGAGGCTAAGCCTACCTACATAAGAAACAATATCCGCGAGCTGTACGAAGAGCTTGTGAAATAACGAAAAATTATATTTTAATACAAAAAAGTCGAGAATAAATTATCTCGGCTTTTTTTGTGTTTGTGAAGGATTTTTATGTTTTGTGCAAAAATGTTATATTGACTTAATACTTTCATTATGATAAAATGTATATCTACCGCCGTGCAATAATAACTATAAAGAAGAGATCGCTTCGGCGGTCTCTTTTTTTGTTTTTGATTTGTAAATATTTTATATTATTATATAATTGTGAAAAAATGTTGACAAAATAGTGACGAAGTGATATAATGTAAGTTGTGATATTATGTAATTTGACAAAAAACATCAAATTGCTTATTAGGAAAGGTTTTTTGATATGGAAAAAAGAATTCCTCTCGCGACTCCTACCATGCACGGCAACGAAATGGCATTTATTGAGGAGGCGTTTGAAAAAAACTGGATAGCGCCCTTGGGCTTTAATTGCGATAACTTTGAAAGCGAAATGGCAGAGTATCTCGGTGAAGGCAGAAACTGTCTTTCTCTTTGTTCGGGTACTGCGGCACTGCATCTGGCAGTTAAGCTTGCGGGACTTAAAAGGGGAGAAAAGGTACTTTGCTCGGATATGACCTTCGCGGCAACGGTCAATCCCGTGTCCTACGAGGGCGGTGAGCAGGTCTATATCGACTCCGAGCGCGAGACATGGAATATGGATCCCAAGGCTCTGGAAAAGGCGTTTGAGAAATATCCCGAAGCAAGAATAGTTATGCTGGCGCATCTTTACGGCACTCCCGCAAAGATGGACGAGATAAGAGAGATATGCGACCGCCGCGGCGCGATCCTTATCGAGGACGCGGCTGAGGCGCTGTCGGCTACATATAAGGGACGGCAGTGCGGAACCTTCGGCAAATACGGAGTAGTCAGCTTTAACGGAAATAAGATAATCACCACCTCGGGCGGCGGTATGCTCATAACCGACGACACCGCAGACAGAGCGCACGCATTCAAGCTTGCAACTCAAGCCCGTGAGCCTGCTCCTTGGTATCAGCACGAGGAGATCGGATATAACTACCGTATGTCCAACATAGTTGCAGGCATCGGACGGGGTCAGCTCAAGTATCTTGAGGAGCACAGAGCGAGAAAGACCGCTATCTACGAAAGATATAAAAAGGGACTTGCGGGATTGCCTGTTACGATGAACCCCTATACGTCCGATATGACCCCCAACTTCTGGCTTTCCTGTATGCTTATCGACAAGGATTGCAAGGTAGATCCTATGGACGTTATGAAGCGCCTTTCGGACAAAAATATCGAGGCAAGACCTATCTGGAAGCCGATGCATATGCAGCCCGTCTTCAAAAAATGCGATTTTATTTCGGTAGAAGGCTCTCCCGTAAACGAAGAAATATTCTCAAAGGGACTCTGCCTCCCCTCGGATATCAAAATGACCGAGGAAGAGCAGTCTTACGTAATTGAAGCTGTAAAGGAATGCTTTTGAGTATGAACGTAAACGAAATTATAAGTATTTTTGAGGAAAAACCGTTTCTTACGGTGCTTGCCGTCCTTTGCGCGGTGTTCGTAGCGTTGCTTTTACTCTACGTTCTGTCCGATCTCTTTTACGGCAAGTGCTTTAAAAGATTTTACGACGTGGTGCTCAGCGGCGCGGCGATCGTGGCGTTATCTCCCGTTCTTTTGATACTTATCGTGCTGGGGGCTGTCAAAATGAAGGGAAATCCCTTCTTCACGCAGATGAGACCGGGTAAAGACGAGAAGATTTTCCGTCTTATAAAGTTCCGCACCATGACCTGCGAAAAGGATGAAAACGGCAACCTTTTGCCCGACGAAAAGCGTCTTACTAAGTACGGTAAGCTGTTGCGCTCGACTTCGCTCGACGAGCTGCCCGAGCTTTTCAATATCTTTATCGGTCAGATGTCGATAGTGGGACCTCGCCCCCAATTGGTGCGCGATATGGTCTTTATGTCGGACGAGGTGAGAGAGAGACACAGCGTGCGCCCCGGACTTACGGGCTTGGCGCAGTGCAGCGGCAGAAACGCTATGTCTTGGGAAAAGAAATTTGAGTACGATCTTAAATACATTGAAGAAATAACCCTTTGGGGAGACGTTGCCATAATCTTTAAGACGGTTTTCAAGGTCTTTGCAAGGGACGGTATTACCGAGGAGGGCGAGGCGACCGCCACCGACCTCGGCGACTATCTGCTCTCTAAGGGTGAGGTCACCAGGGAAAAATACGATTCGCTCCAAGAAGAAGCGAAGGAGCTTTTGAAGGTTTGATATGAATGATTTGAAGTTTTCTGTCTCAATGTGCGTCTACGGCAAGGACGACCCCGCGTGGTTCAAGACCGCCGTTGACAGCGTAATAGAGCAGACGAAAAGACCCGACGAGATAGTGCTGGTGGTCGACGGGCCCGTGCCCGATGAGCTTTCGGCGGTCATTGACGAATACGAAAAGCTTGATTTTTTCAAGGTCGTTCGCTTTGAGGTCAACCGCGGTCACGGCGAAGCCAGACGCGCAGGGCTTGAAAATTGTACCAATGAGTTGGTAGCTATAATGGATGCCGACGATATAAGCGCGCCCGACAGATTTGAAAAGCAACTTGAGGCTTTTGAAAAGGATAGTGAAATCGCCATAGTCGGCGGAAACATTACCGAGTTCGTAGGCGCCCCCGAGAATATAATCGGCAGACGCGAGGTCTTTCTCTCCGACGGTGAGATAAAGGACGATATGAAAACGAGATGCCCTATGAATCTCGTTACGGTGATGTTCAAGAAGTCAAGCGTTGAGAAGGCGGGCGGATTTATCGACTGGTTTTGCGAGGAAGATTATTACCTATGGCTGAGAATGGCGCTTTGCAATATGAAATTCGCCAATATTTCACGCGATGTAGTAAACGTGCGCGTCGGAAAAGAGATGTACCAGCGCCGAGGCGGAATTAAGTATTTCAAGAGCGAAGCAAAATTGCAGGGCTTTATGCTTAAAAACAAGATCATATCTTTTCCAAAGTACGTGATTAACGTAAGTAAAAGACTTGTCGTGCAGGTTCTTCTTCCCAATAAGTTGCGCGGCTGGGTATTCAAAAAATTTGCGAGAAAGACGGTGTAAGAATGTCTGAAAAGAAGTATAAGATCGGATATACCACGGGCGTTTTCGATATGTTCCATATCGGACACCTTAATATCATAAAAAGAGCCAAGGAGCAGTGCGACTTTCTTATAGTGGGAGTTACCACCGATGCGCTCTGCATGGAGAGAAAAAATAAGTTTCCCGTTATTTGCGAAAAAGACCGCGTTGAGATCGTTGAGTCTATAAAATACGTGGATAAAGTCGTTCTTCAATCCGATATGGACAAGATAAAACCCGTTATAGAGCATAAGGTTGATGCGGTTTTTGTAGGTTCTGACTGGAAAGGAACCGAGGCTTGGAACGAATATGAAAAGGAATTCAAAAAGGTGGGTTGCACCGTGGTGTATCTCGACCACACCGACGGAATTTCATCAACGATTTTGAGAGAAAGATTGAATAAATGATTTTTGTTTATAAAAAATGGAATGATTTTTGCCAAAAGCTATCGGATGGCGGTGTGCAGAGTATTCCCGCGAAAGAAGTCAAGCCCGACAAAGAAAAATACGTTGTTTTAAAGCACGACGTTGAGACCGACGTAGCAAAGGCGTTTAAAATGGCGCAGATCGAGCAAAAGCACGGTCATCGCGGATCGTATTACGTTCAGGCGTACCTTATGAGTGATGAAAAGAACGTCGAAATGCTGAAAAAAATGCAGGAGATGGGGCACGAGATATCCTATCACTACGACGTTATGGACAGCTCTAAGGGTGATTTGGGAAAAGCTATCGCTGAGTTTGATGCAAACGTTAAGGTTTTTGAAAACAACGGATTTTATCTTAAAACCCTGTGTCAGCACGGAAATCCGATCGTCGAAAGAGTAGGATATACCTCAAACCGCGATTTCTTTCGCAGTGAAAAGGTGCAGAGCCTTTATCCGAATATGTCGGATATTATGGTGGATTTCAAGAGAAAATATAAGACCGATTATCTCTATTTTTCCGACGCAGGCAGACATTTTCAAATGATTTTTGACCCTATCAACAATGACCGCGTCAAAAGTGACGATAAGAACGTACTTTATAAGGATACGGATGCGCTGCTTAAGGCGCTGTCGAGAGACGGCGGCAACATTATAAGCACTCATCCTCACAGATGGACGAAATCGGCTTTTAAGTACGTTTTTAAGACCTTTTTGTTCAAGGCAATTAAAACGGTTGCCAAGATCTTGATAAAAATCCCCTTAATGAAGAAGTTTATGAGCAGGTATTATTACCTTGCGAAGAAAATATAGTCGAAAGGCAAAAATATGGAAAACTCCGTAAGAGACGTTCAGGAAAAGATCCTTGAAACGATGAAATATATAGACAAGCTCTGCCGCGAAAACGGAATAGTCTATTACATAATGGGTGGTACGGCACTGGGCGCTATTCGTCACGGCGGGTTTATTCCGTGGGACGACGATCTCGATATTTTTATGACCCCCTCGGAATATGAAAAGTTTAAAAAAGTATTCGAGGAGCAAAAGAGCGAAAGCTTCGTGCTTCAAGAGTGGAGAACTACGCCAAATTATCTTGAATACGCAAAGATAAGAATGAACGGCACCACCTTTATCGAGGAGAATTTTAAGGATTGCAAGGAGATGCACCACGGCATCTACGTTGATATTATGATCCTTCATAAAGTACCAAAGAGCGTTTTTTCACAGAAGCTTACCTACTACGAGTCGAAATTCGTAACGCTCTACGGCCTTTCACAGAGAAACTGGAAGCCTAAGACGCGCGGACAGGCGTTGGTGCTTAAATCTTTAAAGTTCATGCCTTGCAAGCTTATGGCAAAGATCGCTTATAAGCGGATATTTAAGTTTGATGACCGTACTGATAATTTTATGTATTGCTATTGGATAACCCCCGCGAAATTCAGAAACGGACTTTTCGATAAGAGCTTTTTCGAGTCGCCCGTGGATATTCCTTTTGAGGACACGGTTTTGCTCGGATCTGAAAGGATAAAAGAGTATCTTGAATACCGTTACGGAGATTATATGAAGCTTCCGAGTGAAGAGGCTCAAAAGGCGGCGGTGCACGCTATGATATACGATACCGAGAAGGATTATTCGCATTATTTTAATTCTTGATCACAGGAGAGCTTATGGGTAGATTAGAGGTTCTCGTTACTACGATGTTTGAAAAGGATACGTCAAAGTACGAAAGTATGAATTTGCAGACCGATGCTATAATTGCCAATCAGTCGGACGATTGCTTTTTTCTCGAAGAAAAGCGCGGTGAAAACAGAGTCGGGATGATTACCACCAATACCAGAGGACTCAGCAGAAACAGAAATATGGCATTGGCTTATTCCACCGCTGAATACGTTATGTTTGCCGATGACGATCAGGTAATGGAGGACGGATACGAGGAAATAATAAAAAAAGAATTTGAAAAATGTCCTAACGCCGACGGAATTAAGTTTTATTGCGAAAGCACAAATAAGGATAGACCTATGAGCTTTAGAAGACCGTCTAAGCTTCATAGAGCTAAAAAGAAAGAGCTTATGTCTGCCGGTGTGCCTTGTCTTGTAATAAAGCGTGATTTTTTGGTAAATAAAAATATTTATTTTCAGACAAACCTGGGTTCGGGCGCAGAGTATTTTTGCGGCGAGGATTCGGCGTTTTTCAGTGACCTTATAGCTTGTAAAGCGAAAATATACGTCAGCCCCGTATTGTTGAGCTATATCAATCAAGGCGAAAGCTCTTGGTTTAGAGGCTATAACGAAAAATATTTCGTTTCGATCGGGTACGTTTATTCCCGTATTTACGGCCGTCTTGCTCTGATTGCAATATGCAGACGCGCTTTGAGACTCCGCAAAAAGACCGACAAGAGCTTTACGGAGATGGTCAAGCTTATGATGTCGGGAGCAAAAAGGCAGATATAAGTGCCGAAAGGAGTTAACGGCTTATGAAAAAAATGATTTTTATGATAGGCTTTTTGGCATTGCTGTATTTGTTTTCGGTTGTTATCCTTAACTTTTGTAAAAAAGGAAAAACGCTTAGTATTTCTTCGGTGCCTATTTCCAAGGATATCTCTTTAGCTTGCAAGGGAATTGCGATAACTCTAATTATGATGTCTCACATAGCGAATGCCTTTGGAGTAAGGTATATGACACCTTTGGGTTCCTTTGGAGTCGCCGTCTTTCTGTTCTTATCGGGATACGGATTGCAGTTGTCGGCAGAAAAGAATGGGGTAAAGGGTTATTGGCTGAAAAGACTAAAGGTTGCATATCTTCCGTATTTAGTCATAGAAGTTTTCGGGTACATTTTCTTATATAGTGATTTTACTTTTATTGACGTAATTCTTGATCTGTTGTTGATCGATACCATGCATCCGTACGGATGGTATATGCAATGTCTGTTTTTGTATTATATTGCTTTCTATATTGCAGAGCTACTTTCAAAAAAGAAGCGGATATTTAAGTATGTGGTTCTTGGCTTGTCCGCTATTGCTATGTTTATCTTCCTCGGAGGTCTATTTAAGCAACAGGTGTTCTCTTTTACCCTTGGAGTAGTTTACGCAATTAACCGAAACAGATTAAAATTCGTTTTTGAAAAACAGTATTTCGCTTTAATGTTTTTGTTTTCCGGTGTGGGAATGTTAGCGTTAAGGCAGATTCCGATTATCAGGGAGAGCCACTGGGTAGTTTACAACACGGTTTATGCGTTGCAAGCTGTTTTGTTAGCTTTGGCGCTTGTAGCTATTGTAAGTATTTTCAGTAAGTTTTTCAAAAATGTTAATCAGTTAATGCTACCGTTCATTTTTATCGGTATGATTTCGAACGAGCTGTATCTTGTACACGCATTTTGTATTCCCCAAACGACAGATTATTTTTCAATTGCTATTTTTTTTGTGGTTGCATTTATAATTTGTTCCGCAATATATTTCGCCAAAACCTATATACAAAAATATTTGTCTCTTGTATTAAAAAAACGAGGTTCTAATGTTAAATAAACGAGTGCTGATAATTTCCAACAACGCGCTCTGCGACGCAAGCTCAAACGGAAGAACGCTAAAAAACTTCTTTATGAGCGAGGACAGAGAAAGGCTTGCGCAGTTTTTTATACAGTCGGACAAGCCCGATCACTCCGCTTGCCGAAGCTTTTTCAGAGCTACCGACGGTCAGGTGTTGAAAGCCTTTTTAAAAAGAAAGAGCGCGGGTAGCGTAATAGCAGAAGACGCAGCGGAAAATGAGGTCGGAGTAAAAACGGCCAATAAGCGCAAAACGAAGCGAAATCCCTTTACGATGCTCGTAAGAAATTTCGTGTGGAGCAGAAAAGGATGGAGAAAAGAATTTTATTCTTGGGTGGATGGATTTAAGCCCGAGATAGTTTTGCTTCAAGCGGGAGACTGTCCATTTTTATACGACATTTCCGTTGAAATATCCAAGAAGTATAACGCTCCTCTCGCTATCTACAACAGCGAGGATTATTACTTTAAAAATTATAATTATTTCCGTAACAGCGGACTGTCGGGATTGCTTTATCCCATATTCAGCGGTATTTTAAAGAGATCCGTGAAAAAGGCGATCGGTCATTCGGCTCTTTCTATATATATCAGCGAGGATCTTAAGCTTTTATACGACGGCGAGTTTAATAAAAACAGCGATTTTATCTATACCGCTACCGACGTTCTGCCTTGCGTTAAGGACGGTGACGAGCCTGTGTTCTCATATCTCGGAAACCTCGGTTTGAACCGACATCTGGGATTGATCGAGATCGCCAAGGCCCTAAACGGTATTTCGGGTGAATATAAGCTTGACGTTTACGGAAGGCTGCCTAATGACGAAGTAAAGTCGGCATTTGAGGGCTGTGACGCTATCGATTACAAGGGACTCGTAAGCTACGAAGAGGTCAAGCAGGTCATCAAAAGAAGTATGCTTATTTTTCACACCGAAAGCTTTGAAAAATTTTATACCAAGGATATCGCTCACGGTTTTTCAACCAAGATCGCAGATAGTCTTGCCGGAGGAACCTGTTTCGTGCTTTACGTTCCCGAGAACATTACTTGCGCTAAATACGTAAAAGAGAATGATTGCGCGCTTGTTATCTCCGAGCCTTCCGAGTTGAAAGACAGGCTTGAGGAAATCATTGAAGATAAAGAAAAGAGAAATTATTACATTAATAGGGCAATAACGGTGGCGGAGCGCAACCATAGTGCCGTTAAAAACAGAGAGAAGTTTAATGAATTGTTAAACGGTTTGTGAGGTAATCGTGAAGGTATTACAGGTTAATTGCGTGTATAACAAAGGAAGCACGGGCAAGATCATGTGCGACGTACATAGAGAACTGCTTGCCAACGGAGTGGATTCCGTTATCTGCTACGGCAGAGGGGAAAAGACGGGTGACGCGGGCGTTTACAAGACCTGCGGAGAGCTTTACTCAAAGTTTAATAATCTGCTGACGCGCTTTACGGGAATTATGTACGGCGGTTGCCTGCTTTCAACGAACAAGCTCATAAGCATCATAAAAAAAGAAAAGCCCGACGTGGTGCATCTGCACTGCATCAACGGGTATTTCGTGAATATTTACCGACTTATTTCATGGCTTAAAAAGAGCGGAATCAAGACTGTTCTTACTCTTCACGCCGAGTTTATGCACACCGCTAACTGCGGACACGCTCTCGAGTGCGAAAGGTGGACAACGGGCTGCGGAAACTGTCCGAGGCTCAAAAAAGAGACGAAATCACTGCTTTTCGACGGCACCCACGCTTCTTGGATCAAGATGAAAAAGGCTTTTGATGGGTTTGAGAATCTCACTGTAACCTCGGTATCTCCTTGGCTTATGGAGAGGGCAAAGCGCTCACCTATCTTGAAGGATCATAAGCACACGGTGGTGCTTAACGGACTTGATACCGAGGTATTTCATCCTTATGAGACCGATGAGCTTCGTCGTGAGCTTGGGCTTACCGACGAAAAGGTGATTTTTCACGCCACGCCTTATTTCAGCGATGAAAAGGATAATTTCAAGGGTGGATATTACGTTATAAAGCTTGCCGAGGCACTGAAGGACAAGGGAGTCAGGGTTATAGTTGCGGGTGACTATTCCGACGGAATAAGCGTTCCCGAAAATCTGACGTTGCTTGGCAGAGTTTCGAATCAGAGGCGTCTGGCGGCGCTTTATTCGCTTGCCGACGTGACGGTGATCGCAAGTAAAAAGGAGACTTTTTCAATGATCGTTGCGGAAAGTCTTTGTTGCGGTACTCCGGTTATTGGATTTAAAGCCGGCGGCCCCGAGACTATCGCTATCGACGAGTATTGCGATTTTGTCGAATACGGCGACATTGACGCTTTGGTCGCAAAGACCGAGGATATTATTGGACGCAGCCTTGATCCAGGCGAGATCTCTGCGGCGGCAACACTTAAATATTCAAAGAGTGTTATGTGCGAAAACTATAGGGCAGTATATGAAGCAAGGAGTTAATAATGCTGAAGGATTCTTTAAATAAGAGTTATACTTTTAATACTCCTATATTGGTCATTATTGCAGTTTTGACTGCGGTAAGCTATTTGGGTGGATTATTGGGTATAGATTCTATCATAAGCTTATCTTTTGCCGTTTCTATTATGATGGTGATCGGGCTTGCGGCTATGGATGTGCTTGTTCGCAGAAAAGTCGATCCGTGGCTTATTATAGTAACTGCTTTTATGATTTTGGCAGTTCTTTACGGCGGAATCAAAATTGAATTTGACTATTATAAGAGTTTTTTAATAACTCTTTGTACTTTTATATGTATTTCTTATGCCCCCAAGATAAGAATGAAGAAATGGGGCCGAAAGACAGTCTCCTATATATTCTTGGCGGTTGCTGTTATAACTCTGGTAATGTTTTACTTTTTGGGATACGATACTATATATTTCGGCACAACTCAATCCATTGCGTTTGATTTTGGAAATCCAAATGCGGCAGGTCTTTGGATATTGGGTATTTTTATAATTAACGGTTGCTTTTTCTTCGAGCATAAATGGTTTATGAAAATAGTCTACGCTTTGGTGTTGGCGGGATTATTGCACGTTATATTCGCAACGGAATCAAGAAATTCTATGATAGCGGCAATCGTATTTTTAGCCTTTATTGTGTTATACCGAATAATCGGAAAGAGGAATATGCCAAAATGGGTATTGTTTCTTGCCGTCACCGCGCCAATTATCGTATTTTTCGTATATATGTATGCAGTTTTGCCGATTGCCGAGAAATTTACGGGTTTTCTTGGAATAGATAAAAGTATCAATACGAGAGAACAAATTTGGGGAATGGTAATGAGTAACGCAAAAGATTATCTTGCTTTTGGCAGATACGATCTTTATAATGGCGGAAATCTGCACAATTCTTTATTGACTTTGTTTGGAACATATGGCTTGCCGCTGGTAGCGTCAGCTTGCTATTTTATGTACCGAAGTGCCGTAATGTTGCAGAAATTCATTTCTCCCTTAGCGGCGGTAGCATTCTGTTCGTTGCTGATAAGCGGTTGCTTCGAGGCATCGGTTTTCGTCGGAATTGGCGGATTCTATCTTGTAATTCTGGTGTTACCTGCGTGCCTTACATCCGATGACACAGAGCCTATGGGAAAGGAATTTTAGAATGAGGATAATTTTTCTGTCAAACTTTTTTAACCATCACCAGAAGCCACTGTCAGACGAATTGTATGCATTGATCGGCGACGGATACAGATTTGTTGAGACTAGTCAGATGGATTCCGAAAGAGTAAAGCTTGGATGGCAAAACGATAGTGTTCCTGGTTATGTTGTTAAGTATGAAACGTATGCTCAATCAAATGATAAAATCGTTAGAGATATAAACGAAGCAGACGTGGTAATTTGGGGTTCGGCCCCTCACGATTTAATAAATGATAGAATTAAAGCGGGGAAAACTGTCGTAAGATATGCCGAGAGACCACTGAAAAAGGGAATAGAACCTTTTAAGTATTTCCCAAGACTGATAAAATGGCATGTGCAGAATCCTCAGAATAAACCGATATATATGCTCTGTGCCAGTGCATATACTGCGTCTGATTTTGCAATGTTCGGTATGTATAAAAACAAATGCTTCAAATGGGGGTACTTCCCGGAGTGTAAGCAATACGACGACATTGACGCGCTTATAGCGTCCAAAAAGAAAAATTCTCTGCTTTGGTGTGGCAGACTTATCGATTGGAAACATCCGGAATTGGCGGTGGAGGTTGCCAAAAGACTTAAGAAAGACGGTTATTCCTTCTCCCTTGACATAGTTGGGGCAGGGGATATGGAGTACGAGATCAAGACTTTGATTGAGGAAAACGACCTTTCCGATTGCGTATTTATGAGGGGGGCTATGCTGCCCGAAAGGGTAAGGGAATATATGGAGCAAAGCGAAATATATCTCTTTACTTCCGACCGTCAGGAAGGGTGGGGAGTCGTGCTTAACGAATCGATGAACTCCGCCTGTGCCGTAGTTGCAAATAAAGCTATCGGTTCGGTGCCATTTCTTATAAATGACGGTGAAAACGGACTTTTGTATTCCGACGGAGATGTCGACAGACTTTATGCAAGTGTAAAGCATTTAATGGATAATGAATCCGAAAGAAAGGCAATTTCCTCGGCGGCTTACTACACGATTCGTAACGAATGGAGTCCCAAAATCGCCGCTGATAGACTTATAGAACTTCTGAATAACGGACTGAAAGCGGTTCACAGTGACGGTCCTTGTTCCAATGCGTAAAACACCTAGCATTTCAATATATTGTCGATCCTGTAGAATGTAACTGCTGATTTGTAAAGATTTATTAGAAAAGGGTGATTCATATGAATGAAAAAGCACTTGTCTCCGTAATAGTTCCGGTGTATAATACGGAAAAATACCTTGTCCGTTGTGTTAAAAGCATAGTGGATCAAAGCTACAAAAATCTTGAAATAATTCTTGTTGACGACGGATCAACGGATAACAGTGGAGATCTTTGCGATAAATTGGCAGAAAGTGATGATAGGATAAAAGTTTTACATAAGCAAAACGGAGGATTGTCCGATGCCAGAAACGCGGGTATTGAAATGGCGTTAGGTTCTAAAGTATGTTTTATTGACAGCGACGATATGATTGACCTAAGGTATGTGGAGCTTATGAAAAACGCTTGCGATGAATACGGAGCAGAGATTGCGCAGTGTGGTTTCAAAAGATTTTCAAATGAAAATGAAATACGTAAAGTAATTGAGCAATCAGATAGAGTAAAGTTCTGCATTGCGGACAGTACAGACGTTATTAATAATATGTCGGTTTCAGATATTATTGCTTGTAACAAATTGTATGATGTTGCACTCTTTAAGGGAATCAGATTCCCGAAAGGAAGGATACACGAGGATCTAGCTACGACGTACAAAATATTTGATCGCGTTAAAAAGATAATTGTTGTTGATGAAGATTTGTATTTTTATTACGTTAATCCCGAAGGAATAACGGGTTCCAAGATAAAGAACAACAGGATAGATCTTTTGACGATATATTTGGAGCAATATGACTTTTTCAAAACAAAGGGTGAATATAAGACAGCTTGTGAAAGAGCAGCAAATAATCTTGGTGCATCTTTTGGCACGTTAATATCGTATAAAAAAACAGATTATAAGAATTATTGTAATTTTAAAAAAGCAATCACACAAAAATATATTGAAATGCGCCCGAGATTGCTAAACATACCGATGAGAAAAGATTTGAAGCTTTGTGTTCGATTTTTTCCCAAAAGCGTGATTGCGTTTAAAATAGTTCATAAAATAAAGTTGTTTATAAGAAGGAAAAAAAGATAAAATGATTCCGAAAATTATTCATTATTGTTGGTTTGGAAAGAATCCAAAAAGTAAATTGATAAAAAAGTGTATCAAGTCGTGGAAAAAGTATTGTCCCGATTTTGAAATTATCGAATGGAACGAAGATAATTACGACGTTTTTGTCAACGATTATTGCAGAGAAGCCTATGAGAATAAAATGTGGGCTTTTGTTTCTGACTATGCTCGTCACGATATACTTTATCAATACGGCGGAGTGTATCTTGATACTGATGTAGAACTTCTTAAGCCACTTGATAATGAACTGTTATCTTCTGATTTTATTGGATTCGAAAGTGCAGATTATGTTGCAAGCGGCTTAATTTTTGGTGCACATGCAACCAACGTACACTGCAAACAGATGCTTGACAGTTACAAAAATGACCGTTTTGTATTACCGGATGGCAGATTAAATAAATTTACTGTATGCCAGCGAATGACAGACATTCTTGTTGATTGGGGGCTTGTGTTAGACAACACGTGTCAAACCGTAAATGGTTTGAAGGTGTATGATAGTACATATTTTAATCCATTGGGCTTAAAAAAGGATGGGAAAATTGCAGAGAATTCATATTCTGTACACCATTATAATTGTTCGTGGCACAGCAAAAAAGAAAAATTCATTAGTTTTATAGGTGTAAAAAACACGCGAAGAATATTGAAACTGTTACGATTCTTAAAATTGAAAAAGTGATTTTGTAGTGAGGTTTTTTGTAAAGTAATGAAGATTGGAATAGTTACACAATATTATAGAAGTGAGAATTACGGTGGAAATTTGCAGGCGTATGCACTATGTCGCGCTATAAATAAACTTGGTTTTGATGCTGAACAAATATGTTACGATGCTTCATCAGGTAAGCAGACTTCCTCGCAATTGCAAAATGGAATCGGTGTTAGACTTAAGAGATATTTGAAGAATCCTATCAGAGCAATAAGAGTGCTTGAAAATAAGATATACAGAAGGATGGTGAGAGATAACAAGATTTTGAGAAGTAAAGCATTTTGCTCTTTTAATCTTGGAGTAATAAATCATAGCGAGTTGGTTTACGGTGATGACGACATTGTCAATAGTAACGATGTTTACGATTTATTTATAACCGGTAGTGACCAAGTTTGGAACACAAAATGGTATAATTCAGTTTATTTTTTGAATTTTGTGCGAAATGACAAATTTAAAATGTCGTATGCTGCAAGTGTATCTAAGTTTTCTTTGGATGAGGAAGAAAAAAACATATTCAGAAATGAAGTTAGGAATTATCTTGCCGTTTCGGTTAGAGAGAGAACGTCCGTGGATTTGTTAAAGGACGTTATAGAAGGTACGGAGATCGAATGGAATCTCGATCCTACATTAATCCTTGATTGTGAAGATTGGGATGAAATAGCATCTCCAAGAATAGAGAATGAAAGATACGTTTTGGGGTTTTATATTTCAGGAGATTCCAGTTTCAGAAAGGCTGCCGTAAAATTTGCAAAAAATAAGGGTTTGAAATACATTGAACTCCCCGTGTATGAAAAGAATTTTCATTATTCTGATCGTAATATGTATAGTATTGGTCCGGCTGAATTTTTATCATTGATCAAATATTCCGATTACGTATTTACAGATAGCTTCCATGCCAGTGTTTTTTCAATCATGTTTGATATAGAATTCTTTGTTTTTTCGAGAAAAGATCATCCCGCGATGAAATCAAGACTGATTGATCTTACTGAATTGTTTGATTGTTCATCAAGACTGTGTGACAGCGAAGAAAAGTATGCTTTTTCTTATCTTGAAAGTATAAATGGAACTGCATACGTAAAAAAATCAGAAAAATACTTAAAAATGAAGGAGACATCTATTGCTTATTTAAAGAACAATTTAAATAAAGTACTGGATTATTTGAGTGAGGGTGAGATTGAAGGTTAATCAGTTAAAAATGGGTGTTTTATTAACCTATTTAGGGGTGGCAATGAACGTATTGCTTTCTATTACGTATACGCCCATAATGCTTAGGCTGTTAGGACAAAATGAATACGGATTATACAATACCGTATCGGCAACTATTTCTCTGTTGTCTCTCCTTAATTTGGGATTCAGCAGCAGCTACATTAGATATTATTCTCAATATAAGGTTAAAAACGATCAAGAAGGAATAGATAGGTTAAACGGATTGTTTTTAACCATATTCACTTGTATTGCTGCAATTGCCCTAATTTGTGGATTGATTCTTACAAATAATTTAAGCATTGTTTTTGATACCGGTCTTACCGAATCGGAATACAAAACGGCTCGAATACTGTCGCTTTTGCTTACGTTCAATCTTGCATTATCTTTTCCAATGAGTGTTTTTTCAAATATTATAAACGCTCACGAGAAATACGTTGTTTTAAAAGGAGTAGGATTAATCAAGACTATCCTTGCTCCAATAGCAACGTTACCTCTTTTGTTTGCAGGATTTAAATCTATTGCTTTAGTGCTGGTATCCGTTTCTATGAATATAATTGCAGACGTTATTTTCGTAGTGTTTGTGTTTGTTAAGCTCAAATGCAGATTTTCTTTTAAAAAATTCGAAAAAAAACTTTTTTATTCACTATTTGGATTTACGTTTTTCATTGCTATAAATATGATAATAGACCAAATAAATTGGAACGTGGACAAGCTGATTTTGACAAGATTCAAAGGTACTGCGGAGGTGGCTGTCTATTCTGTCGGATATTCGGTTTATACTTATTATCAATTATTTTCCGTGTCTATATCAAGTGTATTTACTCCTCGAATTCATAAACTTGTAAATGAAAATGCTGATGATAAAATTAAGCAAAGAAATCTACTGACAAAAATATTTGTAAAGGTTGGAAGAATTCAATTTTTACTGTTAGCACTTATAGCCAGTGGAGTAGTCTTTTTCGGCAAGGTGTTCATTACTCGTTTTTGGGCAGGGGCAGAATACGGGAATTCATATTACGTTGCGGTTTTATTGGTTGTTTCGGCATCCGTTGCCCTAATTCAAAATCTTGGAATAGAGATTCAAAGAGCGCAAAATCGGCATAAGTTCAGAAGCATTGTATATCTGGGAATGGCTATAATAAATCTTATAGCTTCAATTTTCCTTTGCCAAAAACTCGGTGCTATCGGAAGCACAATAGGAACTGCGTCAGCATTGATTTTAGCAAATGGATTGATAATGAATATTTATTATCACAAAAAATGTAACATTGACATATTGAAGTTTTGGAAAAATATTTTAAAAATGATACTCGGAATGTTACCTGCGTTTGCTGTTGGAATTGTGATAATGAATTTTGTTACCATAACTAATATTTTTAATTTTGCCTTTTGGGTATTTATATACACGGCGGTATATTTTGCAAGTGTATGGCTACTAAGTATGAATGAATATGAAAAGAATCTAATGTTAGGCATGATCAAAAAAATCAAAAAAGCTAATTGAGGTAATGAAGTGATTAAAATAACAGACATAAGCCAATGCTCGGGATGCTTTGCGTGCGCATCTGCTTGTCCCCAAAACTGTATTTCTATGATTTCAGATAACGAGGGCTTTCTTTATCCCAACATTGATGTATCCCACTGTGTTAATTGTGATTTGTGCGTTAAAGCTTGTCCGATAATAAACAAAAAAAACGAAACAAACGTAGCTGTATCGGCATATGCGGCAATAAATAACGATGAAGGGATAAGAGGGGAAAGCTCATCGGGTGGTATTTTTACATATTTGGCAGAGCAAATAATAAAAAAAGGCGGTATTGTTTTTGGAGCTGCCTTTTCGGAAGATTTTAAATATGTGAAACATATTTCCGTGTCTGAGATTAACGAGCTTTTCAAATTGCGAGGATCTAAATATCTTCAAAGCCGAATAGGAAATACTTATAAAGAAGCTGAAGCTTATTTAAAAAAAGGTGTGCCTGTATATTTTAGCGGTACTCCTTGCCAAATATCTGGGCTGTACTCTTATCTTGGAAAAGAGTATGATAACTTATATACTCAAGATATAATTTGTCATGGTGTTCCTTCTCCTTTGGTATGGGAAAAATATGTGGAAAATCGAGAAAGTGTCTCCGGTTCATATACCAAAAAAGTGTTTTTCAGAAACAAGGAAACAGGTTGGAAGAATTTTTTGGTGCGATTTGTTTTTGAAGACGGTACCGAGTATAGTAAATCATACAAAAACGATTTATATATGAAAGGATTTATTTCCAATCTGTTTCTGAGACCAAGTTGTCATAATTGCAATTTTAAAACTGTAAATCGTATTGCTGATATTACTTTGGCAGATTTTTGGGGTGTTGAAGTGTCAGATTTAAAAATGGATGATGACAAAGGAACAAGCCTTGTTTTAATTCATTCTGATAAAGGAAAAGAATTGTTTGAGAATTTTGATTCCGAAGTTTTAGTAAAAAAAGCAGATCTGGAGTTTGCGGTAAAAGCTAATTCTGCAATTTTAACATCTGTTACTCCACACAATAAAAGAAGCAGGTTTTTTAAAAAGCTTGAAAATAGCAACATCGATGATTTGATATACGGCTGTCTGAAAGTATCAACGTATAATAAATATTTAATTACTATCAAGAGACATATAAAGAAGACGTTGAAAAGACTTTCAGCAAAAAAGATATAAGTTTTGCCGATGTTTTAAAATAAATATTTAAGAAAGGTAAACAAAAATGAAAGCATTGATTTTAAACTCGGGTCTTGGCAGAAGAATGGGCGTGCTTACCAGCGAGCATCCCAAGTGTATGACCGAGATTTCGGCAAACGACACCATACTTTCACGTCAACTTAAGCTGATTGCCGAGGCGGGAATCGACGAGGTCGTTATGACTACGGGATATTTTGACGAGGTTTTGGTGAATTACTGCCACTCGTTGAATCTTCCTCTACACTATACCTTCGTGAACAATCCGATCTACGATAAGACCAACTATATTTATTCTATCTATTGTGCAAAGGACTGTCTTCTTGACGACGACATCGTTATGATGCACGGCGACCTCGTATTCGAGGGTCAGGTGTTTGACAGAGTAATAGCAAGTGAAACGAGCTGCATGACCGTCAGCTCCACCCTGCCTCTGCCCGAAAAGGATTTCAAGGCGGTAATAGGTGAGGGAAGAATAAAGGCGGTTGGAATTGAGTTCTTCACCGACGCTATGGCGGCGCAGCCTCTCTACAAGCTCACTGCCAAGGATTGGAAGGTCTGGCTTGACGAGATAATCGCTTTCTGTGAGAGAGACGAGAGGGGTTGCTATGCCGAGAACGCCTTCAACAAGGTTTCCGATAAGTGCCCAATCTATCCCCTTGACGTTGAAAACACCCTCTGCGGTGAGATCGATACCCCCGAGGATCTTGCGGTAGTCGCTTCAAGGATAGCCGAGCTTGAAAGAAGAACTGTCTATATGTGTTTTTCAACCGATATGATCCATTCGGGTCACATCGCCATCATCAAGAAGGCGCAGAAATTGGGTAAGCTCATCATCGGAGTGCTTTCCGACGAGGCGGTGGCTTCATACAAGCGTTTTCCTCTTATGCCTTACGCCGAAAGGAAATCTCTCGTTGAAAATATAAGCGGAGTGTATAAGGTCGTTGAGCAAAAGGAGCTTAGCTATGCCCGTAACATCCGCGCGATGCGTCCTACCTACGTCGTTCACGGTGACGACTGGCGCGAAGGATTTCAGAAGCCTATCCGCGACGAGGTAGTTGAGATACTTGCCGAATACGGCGGCAAGCTGGTGGAGTATCCTTATTCCAAGGGCGAGACCTATCTCGAAATGGAAAAGCTTTCGAGAGCGCAGCTTTCTATGCCCGATATGCGCCGCGGCAGACTTAAAAAGCTTATTGAAATGAAGGGCCTTGTGACAGCTATGGAGGCGCACAGCGGTATAACGGGGCTTATCGTTGAAAAGACCAAGGTGCTCCAAGAAGGGAAGACCTATCAGTTCGACGCTATGTGGGTCTCCAGCCTTTGCGACAGTACTGCAAAGGGTAAGCCCGATATCGAGCTTGTTGATATGACCTCGCGTTTCCGTACCATCGACGATATTATGGAGGTAACTACCAAGCCCATCATCTTCGACGGAGACACTGGAGGACTTACCGAGCACTTCGTTTATACTGTCAAAACGCTTGAGAGAATGGGCGTTTCTATGGTAATAATCGAGGATAAGACCGGACTTAAGAAGAACTCTCTCTTCGGTACCGAGGTAGAGCAGACACAGGACAGCATTGAAAACTTCTGCGAGAAGATCAAAGCGGGTAAGAGAGCGCAAAAGACGAAGGAATTTATGATCTGCGCGCGCATCGAGTCGCTTATACTTGAAAGAGGAATGGATGACGCTTTGAATAGAGCGTTTGCATTCTCCGAGGCGGGCGCCGACGCTGTTATGATCCATAGCCGAAAGAAAGATCCTGCGGAAATATTTGAGTTCGTTGAAAAGTTCCGTCAGAAGAATAAGACTACGCCCATCGTCGTAGTCCCCACCTCCTTCAACGCGGTGACCGAGAAGGAATTCAAGGAAAGAGGCGTTAACGTGGTAATATACGCTAACCAGCTGACGAGAAGCGGATTCCCCGCAATGCAGAGAACCGCGGAAACGATCCTTAAGAATCACAGAGCGAAAGAAGCCGACGATATGTGCATGTCGATAAAGGAGATAATCACCCTTATTCCCGAGGAATAAGCGTTATCGAGTGAAAGGAAATTTCAGTGAAACAAAGAATTATAGAGGGAAAAGCCTCTTATAAAAGCATTGACGGTGTTTTTACCGAGCTTAACGTCAAAAAATGTATGCTGGTGTATACCAACGCGGCAAAAAGACTTCCTGTTTGGGAATACGTTACGGGTCTTGACGAAGTTGTTGTGACGTTCAACGAGTTTACTCCTAACCCCAAGTACGAGGAGATCGTAAAAGGCGTTGAGATGTTCAGAGAAAACCGTTGCGACGCTATCCTTGCCGTCGGCGGAGGAAGTGCTATTGACGTGGCTAAGTGTATCAAGCTCTACTCGAAGATGGAGGGCGACGGGATATATCTCAAGCAACCCTATACCGATAGTGGAGTACCGCTTATCGCAATGCCTACGACGGCGGGAACGGGTAGTGAATCAACCCCGTTTTCGGTCATATATTATAAAGGGGAGAAGCAATCCGTACATCACGGAAGCATACTGCCCGACGTAGCCGTACTTGACCCCGACGTGCTTGAAGGTCTTCCCGTATACCAGAAAAAGTGCACCGTGCTTGACGCGCTTTGTCAGGCGATAGAATCCTATTGGTCGGTGCGGTCGACCGAGGAGAGCAAAGCATATGCCAAAGAGGCTATTGAGAAGATCAGAGATAGCATTTTTGAATACGTTTACGAAAATACGGAGGGTTCGAGAGCCGAAATAATGTCCGCGTCAAATCTTGCGGGCAGAGCTATATGTATAACGTCAACTACCGCTCCTCACGCTATGAGCTATAAGCTGACTACAACCTACGGTTTCCCTCACGGTCATTCGGTGGCTATCGGATTGCCGAGAGTATGGAAATATATGCTCTCGCATCCCGAAAAATGCAGTGATGCTCGCGGAGTGGAATATCTGCTTGAGACCTTTCAAGAGATAGCGGGATTTTTGGGATATGAAACGGCGCAGGCTGCCGCAGAAGGATTTGAGCAGATGCTTTATAAATTGGAGATAGAATATCCCAAGGAAAAGGATACCGAGAATAAAGCGCGCTATTTTGCCGATTCGGTAAATGTAGAAAGACTCGGAAACAACCCCGTAGCGCTTGATAATGAAGCTTTATTTAACCTTTACAAAGGAATGTTTATAAAATGAAATTGGATTTTTTAAAGGAATTTGAGTTTTTTGCGGGAGTACCCGATTCGCTTCTCAAACCGCTTTGCAATTACCTTATGGCAACGTATGGTGTTTCCGATAGGCATATTATTGCCGCAAACGAAGGTAACGCGGTAGGACTTGCGGCAGGATATCATCTTGCCACGGGAAAAGTTCCCGTAGTCTATATGCAGAACAGCGGTCTTGGCAATATTATCAACCCCGTAGCGTCGCTTATGAACGATAAGGTCTACGGCATCCCCTGCCTCTTTATCGTAGGCTGGAGGGGAGAGCCCGGCGTGAAGGACGAGCCTCAGCATATCTATCAGGGTGAGGTCACAGTAAAGCTCCTTGAGGATATGGATATAGCTGCATTTGTCGTCAGTAAGGAGACCTCGGAAGCCGAGCTTGAAGCTAAAATGACCGAGTTCCGCGCTCTGTGGGCGAAAGGCAAGCAGACCGCACTCGTTATCCGCAAGGGAGCTTTGGAATTCGATGGGAAAGTTAAGTATTCCAACGAAAACACCATGGTTCGCGAGGAGATAATCGAGCATATAGCCACTGCGAGCCAAGGTGACGTGGTCGTGTCCACTACGGGTAAAGCGTCAAGAGAGCTTTTTGAGATCAGAGAGAGACGCGGACAGACTCACGGATCGGATTTTCTGACCGTTGGCTCTATGGGTCATTCTTCTTCCATCGCGCTTGCGATCGCCAAGGAGAAGCCCAATCGCAAGATATGGATAATCGACGGCGACGGTGCTTTGCTTATGCATATGGGGGCTATGGCTCTTCTCGGTGTCAACGCTCCCGATAACGTGGTTCATATCGTTATAAACAACGGCGCTCACGAAACCGTGGGAGGTCTCCCTACCGTTGCCGAGAAGATAGACCTTATGAAGATCGCCGAGGGTTGCGGCTATCCCGCGTATACCTCCGCAGACAGCTTTGAAGCGCTTGATGCGGCACTTGCCGAGGCTAAGGCGGCGGACAAGCTTACCTTTATCGAGGTAATGTGCTCTATCGGCGCGAGAGAGGACCTTGGCAGACCTACCACTACTGCCAAGGAAAACAAAGAAAACTTTATGAAATATCTGGAGGATAACTGAAATGGGTCTTTTTACAGGAATAACACTGCTTATAACCGGAGGAACGGGTAGTTTCGGAAACGCGGTTCTTAACCGTTTTCTTGAAACCGACATCGGTGAGATACGCATTTTCTCCCGTGATGAAAAGAAGCAGGACGATATGCGTCACTATTTTCAGGTAACGAAACCCTCCGTGGCTGAAAAGATAAAGTTTTATATCGGAGACGTCCGTGATATTCAGAGCGTTCGCAACGCTATGCACGGAGTTGACTACATATTCCACGCGGCGGCGCTGAAGCAGGTGCCTTCCTGTGAGTTTTTTCCAATCGAGGCGGTAAAGACCAACGTGCTTGGTACGGAAAACGTACTTACGGCCGCAATCGACGCGGGGGTTAAGAATATCGTCTGCCTTTCTACCGACAAGGCGGCTTACCCCGTCAACGCTATGGGAACGAGTAAGGCTATGATGGAAAAGGTCATAGTGGCTAAATCAAGAACCGTCAGTCCCGAAAAAACTAAAATTTGTTGCACCCGTTACGGAAACGTTATGTGCAGCCGCGGCTCTGTCATTCCTCTTTGGATAGACCAGATAAGATCGGGAAACCCCATAACCGTCACCGACCCCACTATGACGAGATTTATTATGTCTCTTGACGAGGCGGTCGATCTGGTGCTTTTCGCCTTTGAACACGGTGAGAGCGGAGATATTCTCGTTCAGAAGGCGCCCGCCTGCACGATAAAGACGCAGGCAGAGGCGGTATGCGAGCTTTTCGGCGGTGATAAGGAGAATATCAAGGTTATCGGTATCCGTCACGGTGAAAAGATGTATGAGACCCTTCTTACCAACGAGGAGTGCGCTAACGCTATCGATCTCGGCAACTTCTACCGCGTGCCTTGCGACAAGAGAGGACTTAATTACGATAAGTATTTCAATCAAGGCGATACCGAGAGAAATACGCTTACCGAGTTCAACTCTCACAACACAAAGCTTCTGAACGTTGAAGAGACCAAGGCAAAGATCGCGGCTCTGGCTTATATTCGGGAAGAGCTTCAAAAACAGGGTAAATAATTATGAAAATACTTATAACCGGTGCTGCAGGATTCGTGGGTAAAAACCTCGCCGAGGCTTTGAAAAATATCCGCGACGGTAAGGACAGACGTTTTCCGTCTCTTACGGTAGACCAGCTTTATCTTTACGACGTCGACACCGATGAGATCGTTTTGGAGGAGGCTTGCAAGCAGGCAGACTTCGTTTTCAACCTTGCAGGCGTAAACCGTCCTCAAAATGCGGAAGAATTTATGAAGGGCAATTTCGGATTTGCGTCAAAATTGCTCGACACACTGAAAAAATATAATAACAAGTGCCCGGTGATGATCTCGTCCTCTATTCAGGCTACCTGTATAGGTCGCTACGACAGCGATTACGGCAGAAGCAAGAGAGCAGGGGAGGAGCTTGTATTTGCTTACGGTGAGGAGACTGGAGCTAAGGTTCTTGTCTACCGCTTCCCGAACCTTTTCGGTAAGTGGTGCAGACCCAATTACAATAGCGCGGTGGCAACGTTCTGTAATAATATTGCAAACGATCTGCCGATTACCGTTAATGACCCCGCAGTTCAGCTTGAATTGCTTTATATCGACGATCTCGTTGATGAAATGATCGCGGCGCTTCAAAACAGTGAGCACCGTTGTGAGTTTGACGGCATAAATACGGTGCTTTGTGAAGGTGGAAGATACTGCGCCGCGACCGTGACACATAAAGTCACTCTTGGAGAGATAGTTTCGCTTCTCGAATCCTTCCGCGACCAGCCTGCAACCCTTGTTATGCCCGAAATCCCGGAAAACAGCTTTGCGAAGAAGCTTTACAGCACCTATTTGTCCTATTTACCAAAGGAAAAGGTGTCATTCCCGTTGAAGATGAACGTCGACGCGAGAGGTAGCTTTACCGAGCTTTTAAAGACTTCAAAATGCGGTCAGTTTTCGGTCAATATCTCAAAGCCTAACGTTACGAAGGGTCAGCATTGGCACAATACGAAATGGGAGTTCTTTATCGTCGTAAGCGGAAAGGGACTTATTCAGCAACGGAAAATAGGCTCTGACGAGGTTCTCAACTTTGAGGTCAGCGGAGAGAAGATAGAGGCGGTACATATGCTGCCCGGCTATACCCACAATATAATTAACCTGTCGGATACCGACGATCTCGTCACCCTTATGTGGGCAAACGAGCAGTTTGACAAGGACAGACCCGATACATTTTTCGAGGTGGTAGAATAATGGAAATGAACATTAAACTTGATTACAGCGACGTTTCTTTCAAGAACGACGGCAGACTTAAGCTTCTTATAATAGTCGGCACTCGCCCCGAGATCATCCGTCTTGCGGCGGTTATAAACAAGTGCCGTAAGTATTTCGATTGCGTTCTCGCTCACACGGGGCAGAACTACGATTATAACCTCAACGGAGTGTTCTTCAAGGATCTTAAGCTTGAAGCTCCCGAGGTATATATGGATGCGGTGGGTGACGATCTCGGCGCGACCGTAGGCAACATTATCAACTGCTCGTATAAGCTGATGAACGCCATAAAGCCCGACGCGCTTCTTATTCTCGGTGACACCAACTCCTGTCTTTCCGCAATCGCCGCGAAGAGACTTCATATTCCGATCTTCCATATGGAGGCGGGTAACCGTTGCAAGGACGAATGCCTTCCCGAGGAGACCAACCGCCGTATAGTTGACATCATTTCCGATGTGAACCTTGCCTACTCCGAGCAGGCGAGAACCTATCTTCACGATTGCGGTCTCCCCAAGGAAAGAACCTACGTTACGGGTTCACCTATGGCCGAGGTGCTTCACGCAAATCTTGATGAGATCAAAGCAAGTGATATTCATGCCCGCCTCGGTCTTGAAAAGAAAAAATATATTCTCTTATCTGCCCACAGAGAAGAGAATATAGATACGGAAAAGAACTTTTTCTCCCTCTTTACCGCGATAAATAAGATGGCGGAGAAGTACGATATGCCGGTGCTCTATTCCTGTCACCCCAGAAGTAAAAAGAGACTTGAGGCAAGCGGATTTGAGCTTGACAGTCGCGTGATCTGCCACGAACCTCTCGGATTTCACGACTATAATTGTTTGCAGATGAACGCATTCGCGGTAGTATCCGATAGCGGAACTCTGCCCGAGGAAAGCTCTTTCTTTACAAGCGTGGGAAATCCTTTTCCCGCTGTCTGCATAAGGACGTCTACCGAGAGACCCGAGGCTCTTGACAAGGCTTGCTTTATTCTTGCGGGAATCGACGAAAACTCTCTGCTTCAGGCTGTTGATACCGCGGTTTCGATGAACACAGAGGGCGATTACGGTATCCCCGTTCCCACATATACCGACGAAAACGTTTCAACTAAGGTGGTTAAAATAATTCAGTCTTATACCGGTGTGGTAAATAAGATGGTCTGGAGAAAATTCTGATTTTTTAAATCTTACAGAAAGGAGCGTAAAATGAACGAATTGAATAACACGCTTTTCGCGCTTTTGCGCTCCATCGTTCTGGACGAGAAGCCCGACAAAAAAATTATACAAGAGATTGATAATGAAAAGATAGAAAAGCTATACAGTGTATCAAAAAGACACGATATGGCGCAACTCATTGGCCCTGCGATTGAAAAATGCTCAATAAAGGCAGAGGGCGAAATCGCGCAAAAATTAGCCAAAGCGCAGCTGATGGCGGCATTTCGTTGCGAAAAAATCGTTTACGAGCTTGAAAGGATCAAAGCAACGCTCTCGGACGGCGGTATAGATCATATTCCTCTTAAGGGTGCGGTACTCCGTTCGCTGTATCCCGAGCCTTGGATGAGAACCAGCAGCGATATAGATGTATTGGTGCGTGAAAGTGATCTCGAGGCGGCTAAGGCGCTTCTTTGCGAGCGATTAGGATACGTATTTAAGGAGAAAGAATCAAAGCACGATATTTCGCTTTACAGCGAGAGTGGTGTTCTTCTTGAATTGCATTATTGCATCCGTGAGGATATAGACGGAGCAGACCGTATTCTCGACCGAGTCTGGAGTTATTCAAGTTCGGTTGGTAACGGATACGAATATGTGATGAATACCGAGTTTTTGGTGTTTTATCTCACGGTTCATGCTCTGTGTCATTTTGGCATTGGCGGTTGCGGAATAAGACCTGTTTGTGATCTCTATCTGTGCAGACATAAGCTTGGCTATGATGAGAGAAAGGTTCTTGAGCTTTGCCGAGAAGCGAAGATCGAGACTTTTTACAAAGAGATAATGAATCTTTCGGAGTTTTGGTTTGGCGATGCTGAAATAAACGAACTTACCGAAAGGCTTGAATGTTATATACTGACAGGCGGTTTGTTTGGAACGGTGACTTCTCATATTGCCGTTAGAAGAACCGTGGAGGGAAGTAAATTCAGATTTGCCGGAAAGCGAATTTTTGCATCTTATAATACATTGCGAAAAAGATACCCTTCTTTGAAAAATCGCGTATGGATTCCCATATATCAGGTGCGAAGATGGATTGACGTTATTCTTCAAGGCAGATACTCCGTATCAATGAATGAGCTTAAGACCAATTCGTCTATAAACGATGCCAAGGTTGACGAGATAAGCAACCTTATGAAAGATCTTGAAATCAGCGAGCATATAAAATGAGCGTTAACGCAAAAGCGTTAACGCTCATTTTATTGTGTGAAATTGCGATTATACGTTCTTTCTGGACTTGTTAACGATAATGTTAACGATTATACCGAGAATAAGAGCGCAAGCGATTGATGTGATGTTGATCTGACCGAAGGTAAGAGTAAGACCGCCGATACCCGCGATAAGAATAGCGGATACGGTAAAGAGGTTAGCATTGTGCTCAAGGTCAACCTTCTGTATCATCTTAAGACCCGAAACCGCGATAAATCCGTAAAGCGCCATGCAAACTCCGCCCATTACGCAAGAGGGAATCGTATTAACGAAAGCTACAAAGGGAGCGAGGAAGGATATCGCAATTGCCGCAAAGGCGGTGGTAAGGATCGTAACTATGGAAGCGTTACCCGTAATTGCAACGCATCCTACGCTTTCACCGTAGGTGGTGTTGGGGCAGCCGCCGAAGAATGCGCCCACCATAGAACCGACGCCGTCACCGAGAAGCGTTCTGTGAAGACCGGGATCTTCAAGAAGGTCGGTCTCAATTATAGAGGAGATATTCTTGTGGTCGGCAAGATGCTCGGCAAATACGACGAACGCAACGGGAACGTAAGCTACCGCAACGGTTGCAATGTAAGAACCGTTAATCTCCGAGAATCCGCCGAGAGCGTTGAGAAAAGTAAACTCGGGAAGAGTTATAAAGGTTTCAAGAGAGATCTTACCCTCTGGAGCGAGAGCGTTAAATGCAGAGAAATCAATGACCTTGAGCGCGTCGATCTCAGCGGTGTTTCCTATAACGGTGAAAACAGCCGCAACGGCGTATCCCGAAAGAATACCGATGATAAAGGGAATGAGCTTTATCATTTTTTTGCCGTAGACAGAGCAGATGATGGTAACTGTAAGAGTTACGAGACCGCAAAGTATAGCTATCTTGGAATCTCCGCCTGCAGGTGCTTTCTGAAGATCAGAAACGGCGTTTCCCGCAAGTGAAAGACCGATAATGGTAACGGTAGGACCGATAACGACCGTGGGCATAAGCACGTTTATCCATTTAACGCCCGCGAATTTAACGACAATGGCGATAATTACGTAAACGAGTCCCGCAAAGACCGCACCGAGAATAAGACCGACATATCCGAGAGCCATTGACGATGCGCCTGCAAAGGCCGCTGCCATAGAGCCGAGAAATGCAAAGGAAGATCCGAGAAAAACGGGGCTTTTGAATTTGGTGAAGAGCAGATAAACAAGGGTACCGATACCTGCGCCAAAGAGGGCAACGGTAGAGCTCATAGGCTTTTCAAACGCCCAGTTGAGCTTTCCGTCTGCAATCATTTCCGCAACGTTTCCGTTGATGATAACGGGAACGACGAGAGTTGCCGCCATAATGGCAAGGAGCTGTTGGAGAGCGAAAACGATCACCTGACCGAATTTCGGCTTGTCCTTAACACCGTAGATGAGTTTCATAAAGAATCCTCCGAATAAAAATTTTTGAGGGAAATGCATTTTTTTGACGAAAAAGAGCAGATCCGCACAAAAACATTCTAACACTTTTTTCGCATCTTGTAAATAGCTTTCGGATGATTTAAAGGATAGAAAAAATCACCTTAAAACTGTGCAATTTATATAATAAATGAAAAAAGGTCAGAAAAGGTCAGAAAAGCATACGCAAACGATTGACAAAAACATAAAAATGTAATATAATATAATTTGTATCATTTTGCGAAAGCTTAAGCGAATGTGAGGATAAAGAATTGAAGACCGATATTTTGAAATATATAGACGACAATTATTCGGGTTTTTCCAAGGGGCAGAGACAGATCGCCGCTTATATCACCGAACACTACGATAAAGCGGCTTATATGACCGCCGCAAAGCTTGGAAAAGAGGTTGGGGTCAGCGAATCTACCGTCGTGCGATTCGTAATGGAGCTTGGATTTGAAGGCTATCCCGATTTCCAAAAGTCGCTCCGATCACTTATAAGAGCGCGCCTGACCGCGGTGCAGAGAATAGAGGTTACCAACAGTCTGATAGGCGAAGGTGACGTTCTCGACGCCGTCCTGTGCTCGGATATCGATAAAATAAAAAGAACCCTCGAAGGTATTGATAAGGATGCCTTTGATGCTGCTGTAAAGAACATAATCGATGCTAAAACCTTGTATATTTTGGGAATGAGATCGTCCTCTTATCTTGCGGAGTTTTTCAATTACAGTTTGCGTATGCTTTCCGATAACGTCCGTCTTATACAGACCACGTCGGGTAGCGAGACCTTTGAGCAGATGATGAACATAGGCGAGGGTGACGTGCTTTTTGCTCTGAGCTTTCCCCGTTATTCACGAAGCATAATAAAGGGAGTTGATTTCGCAAAGCGCGCGGGCGCGGACGTTATAGCGCTTACCGACAGTGAAAATTCTCCCATAGCGGAGAATGCCGATCAGTTACTCGTAGCGCAAAGCGATATGGCGTCCTTTGCGGATTCTCTGGTGGCTCCGATGTCGGTTATCAACGCGCTTATCGTTGCGATAACGAGAGAGAGAAGCGAAGAATTTTCCAAGAGGCTCCGACGTCTTGAAGAGGCTTGGGACGAGTATCACGTATATAATAAGAACGACGGTTGATGGGCAACATGAGTAAAAGAAAGACTGTTGCCGTTATCGGAGGCGGAGCCGCGGGAATGATGGCGGCTATACACGCGGCGTATATGGATGCAGAGGTGCTCATGTTTGAAAAAAACGATCGCCTCGGTAAAAAGCTCCGCATAACGGGCAAGGGGCGTTGCAACGTGACCAACGATTGCTCCACCAACGAATTTTTGACCAACGTGCCTACGAATCCGCGCTTCCTTTATGCGGCATTGAACCGCTTTTCAACCTCGGATACTATGGACTTTTTCGAGGGCTGCGGTGTGGAGTTGAAGGTCGAAAGAGGAAAGAGAGTTTTTCCTGTTTCAGATAAAGCGGCGGATATCGTCAAGGCGCTTTCAGACAGATGCCGAGACTGCGGCGTTGAGACGATACACGATAAGATAACGTCTCTTGAAATATCCGAAGGCAGAGTGTTCGCGGTGCTTGCGGGAGAAAAAAGATACCCCTGTGACGCGGTAATAGTCTGTACGGGCGGTAAATCATATCCCGGTACGGGTTCCGACGGAGACGGATACCGTTTTGCGCGTCAGGCGGGGCATACCGTAACCGAATTGAAGCCATCCCTTGTGCCCGTGGTTACGGGTGGCAATCTTGCGCAGAGAATGCAGGGATTATCCCTAAAAAACGTGTCCTTAAAAATAGTGCGTCGTGATAACGGCAAATGTGTTTACGAAGATTTCGGAGAGATGATGTTCACTCATTTCGGTATGACGGGCCCTATGGTGCTGTCTGCCTCTGCCCATATACCCGATATTGAAAAGGGGATTTACGACGCTGTCATTGACTTAAAACCCGCGCTTGACGAAAGCGCGCTTGACACGAGAATAAGAAACGATTTCGTAAAGTATAATAATAAAGATTTTATTAATTCTCTCGGAGACCTTCTGCCTTTGAAGGCTATAGAGCCTATAGTTGATCTCTGCGGCATCGATCCCCGTAAAAAGGTCAATTCTATTACCAAAGAAGAGAGAAGGAAACTGCTTGAAGCCATTAAGTATATGAGAATACCGCTGCTTCGCTTCAGACCTATCGACGAGGCAATAATCACCAAGGGCGGCGTCGCCGTAGACGAGGTGAACCCTAAAACAATGGAGTCCAAGAAGGTTTCCGGATTATATTTTGCGGGCGAGGTTCTTGACCTTGATGCATATACGGGCGGATTCAATCTTCAGATAGCGTTTTCCACCGCAGTTGTCGCGGGGGAGAGCGCGGCAGAATGAGGGTTAGGGAGACGCGTGGCATTCGGCGAGTCGCTTTTTGGGAAAAAGCTCCGCAAAAACTTTCAAGAAAAAAGGAAACAAAAACAACGTTTAATAATAGAAAACAGTGAGGATCTTAACCTGAGTTTTACTGCTATCGTGTTGCAAGTATTACCAAATCTTTTATTTACAATGAGTTTGCAATACACTCGAAACACGATAGAAGATAATTTTTAATCAAATTCAAACGAATTTTAAATTGACTGAATGGGATATCTGTTTCCTTTTTCTTGAGAGTTTTTGCCAAGCTTTTTTCAAAAAGCTTGCCGCCGGAGGCTCGCGCCTCCCCCACAAATCAAAATTTAAAAATATTTATAAAGGAATGGAACATATTATGAAGCACATTAACGTTGCAATAGACGGCCCCGGAGGCGCGGGCAAATCCACTATCTCAAAGGAGATCGCCAAGAGGCTCGGTATTATTTACGTTGATACCGGCGCGCTTTACAGAACCGTTGGATATTTTGCACGCGAAAACGGACTTTCCGTTGAAGACTCGAAGATAAGTGAGTTGATTACTCCTTTACTTGAAAGAATAAATATTGGAATAGCATACGTTGACGGCGCACAGCACGTCATTCTCAACGGGGAAGACCTCGGAGACAAGATCCGTCAGCCCGACATCTCCATGTACGCTTCGGCTTGCTCATCCGTTCCCACGGTAAGAGCATTCCTTCTTGAAGCTCAGAAAAAATTGGCAAGAGAGAACAGCGTTATTATGGACGGACGCGATATAGGAACCGTCATTCTTCCCGACGCCGACGTTAAGATATTCCTTACCGCAAGCAACGAAGCAAGAGCTATGAGAAGATATAAGGAGCTTTTGGCAAAGGGACAGGAGGTAAAATTCGAGGACGTTCTCCGTGAGCTTGTTGAGCGCGACACCGCCGATTCCAGCCGCGCGGTCGCTCCCCTCAAGCCGGCTGACGACGCTCACGTTTTCGACAATTCCGATTATACCTTCGAGGGCTCTGTTGAGTATATTATCAAGCACATAGCTGAAAAGACCGGAGTAGAAGAAAAATGAAAAGCAGGTTTTACGTTTTTATCTGGCATATAGTCAGTCCACTGGCGCGCGTTTTGTTCGGTGTAAGATTTCATAACGCGGACAACGAGCCAAAAGCGGAGGATGGGTCTTATATTCTTATATGCAATCATATTTCAAATCCCGACCCGGTGTTTCTTTGCTCTGGACTTAAGAATCAGCAGCCTCATTTCATGGCAAAAAAGGAGCTTTTCAAGGTGCCGATACTCGGCAAGCTTGTAAGTGCTCTCGGAGCTTTTCCCGTCAACCGCGGCGGAGCCGACGTTTCTGCCATCAAAAATACTATTGCCACCCTTAAAAGCGGCAAATGCGTAGGCATTTTCCCGCAGGGACACCGCGAGGCAGGCAAGACTCCTATGGAGGCTAACTTGAAAACCGGCGCGGCTATGATAGCCGTGAAGGCGCAAGCTACGGTTTTCCCTTGTTGCATAAAGACGAAGAACAATAAGTTCAAGCTTTTCAGAAGAATCGACGTTTATTACGGAAAGCCGATAAAATTCGAGGAGTTGGGTTACGACGGTGAGGCTTCGGGTGAGTATGCGAGAATCACCGAGCTTATGTTTGACCGTGTGCGTGAGCTTTATAAGTCGGCCGAGGAGGATAAGAGCAGTGACTAATGACGTGAATGTCACGGTGGCGGCATCAGCGGGATTTTGCTTTGGAGTTGCCCGTGCCGCAAAGCTGGTAGAACAGGAAATAGAATCTGCCGATAAAGGCGAAAGGATATTTACTCTCGGCAAATTGATACACAATGACACGTATAACGCGCGTCTTGCAGATAAAGGCGTACGCGTGGCTGAGATCGGGGATATCGAAGAACTCTGTGATGCGGCAACCGAAAAGTCGCCCGTGAAAATATTCGTCCGCGCACACGGAATAACGGCGGGAACCGAGGAAAAGCTTTTGAAATGCTCACGGGAAAATCCGTATTTTTCGTTTGTGGATTGCACCTGCGTATTCGTGAAAAAAATACACAAAATAGTTGCGGAGCATAACGATCCCGAAGGGCTTCTTTTGGTGCTCGGTACAGAGTCTCATCCCGAGGTAAAGGGCTTTTGCAGCAGGTTTGACGGAGACGTTTTTGCCTTTGAAAAGGCAAGTGAGCTTGAGGCGGCGGTAGCTTCGGGCAGAATAAAAAAGACTTGCGCAAAAGCACCAATTTTAGTGGCGCAAACGACCCAAAATTTGGGCGAATGGGAGAAAACCAAAAAATTTACAAATTATCTATATACAAACGCCCTTATTTTTGATACAATATGTAATGTTACGGAATTGCGGCAGACCGAGGCGGCAGAGCTGTCACGAGCCAATGATCTTATGGTCGTTATAGGCAGTAAGGGAAGCTCAAATTCTGCAAAGCTCTATTCAATTTGCAAAGCAGAATGTGAGAATACCGTTATGATAGAAAATGCCGACGAAATTAAGCAGTATTTTCCGTTAAACCACGAAAAAGTGGGAATCGTAGCGGGAGCGTCTACCCCGCACGATATAATTAAGGAGGTAGAAAGAACCATGAGCAAAGAAAATTTTGCAGAACTTCTTGAGACATCATTCAAAACTTTAAATACAGGAGATACTGTTACCGGATACGTAACCGCTGTTAACGACAGCGAGATACAGCTTGACATCGGCGCTAAAGTCACGGGCATCATCAAAGCAGACAAGATAACAGATGATCCTGCCGCAAAGCTGACCGAGATGTTCAAGATCGGCGACGCCGTTGAGGCGTTCGTAGTACGCGTTAGCGACGTTGACGGCTTCGCAACGCTTGACAAGAAGAGAGTCGATTCCGACAGAAACTGGGGCAGAATCGTTGCCGCTAAGGAAGCAGGAGAGATTCTCGAGGGTACCGTTGTTGAGACTGTTAAGGGTAACGTAGGCGTTATCGTTCTCGTAGACAACAGCACTCGCGTATTCGTACACGCAACCCAGACCGGAACTCCCAAGAACACGGACCTCTCCACTATGATCGGTCAGACCGTTAAGCTTCGTCTTACCGAGGTAGAGAACAAGAAGGCAAAGGGCTCTATCAGCTCTGTTCTCCGTGAGGAGAGAAAGAAGGCTGAGGCTGAGTTCTGGGCAAACATCGAAGAGGGCAAGCAGTACACCGGCGTTGTTAAGAGCATGACCAGCTTCGGCGCATTCGTTGACCTCGGCGGTGTAGACGGTATGGTACATACCACCGAGCTTTCTTGGAAGAGAGTTAAGTCTCCCGCAGACGTAGTTGCTATCGGCGACGTTATTACCGTTACCGTTAAGAGCTTCGATGCAGAGAAGAAGAGAATTTCTCTTACCTACAAGACCGACGATACCAATCCTTGGACCATCTTCAAGACCAACTACGCGCTTGGCGATATCGTTTCCGTTAAGATCGTCAGCATGATGCCTTTCGGCGCATTCGCAGAGATCGTTGACGGCGTAGACGGACTTATCCACATCTCTCAGATCTCTATGACCAAAATCGCAAAGCCCGCAGACGTGCTTGAGATCGGTCAGGTAGTTGACGCTAAGATCGTTGAGATCGACGATGAGAAGAAGAAGGTAAGCCTTTCTATCAGAGTTCTCCTTGAGGAAGCTCAGGCTATGCTTGAGGCTATGCCCGAGGAAGAGGTTGCTGAGGAAGCTGCAGAGGAAGTTGCAACCGACGCTGAGTAATTCAGATAATTAATAAAAAACCGAGGAGAGATCCTCGGTTTTTTATTAGTCAGTTTCCTTTCTGTATCTCGGAAGGAGACAGACCTGTGTGCTTCTTATAAAACGCCGAAAAATAGTTCGGTGATGAAAAATTCATTTTGTCGGATACCTCCGTTACCGAAATACCCTCGCAGAGAAGCTCGGTGGCGCGTCGGATGCGGAGCTGATTAAAATAAAATTTCGGACTGATTCCCGCGTAGGTATTGAACAAAAGCTTGATATAGCTTACGCTTACGTTACTTTCTCCCGCAATGTCCGCAAGTGTAAGATTATCACAAACACGTTGAGACATAAATGAAACGATACGTCGGTATTCAATGGCACTCTGGGTCATAGAGCCGCCCGATACGGCTTGTCTTGAACTGAGTTTAATGATAAACGCCGTCAGAAGCGCTCCCGTTTCGGTGCCAAGAAGAGGAGAACCTTCGCCTTGCATAAGATCGTATATTTTATCACATATATTCTTAAATCTTCCTATATGCGACGGCTCAAGGGTAAAAACGCCGCCTTTTATTGCTTCAGGCAATTCTCCCGATGCGGAAAAAGAAAAAATAAATCCATTCGGAGAGCTTCCTCCGGAACTTTTGATACGGTGAAACTCCATGGGAGCGTGGAAGATGATATTTCCCGCGCCGAGAACGTAAATGTTTTCATCCTCGGTGACCTCAACCTCTCCCGACTCGACGAAAACCGCCTCCCAGAAGTCATGGCTCTCTCCGTTAAAAACGAAATCTTCATTCCAATCAAATTTTATTGCGCTGTAAAAACCTTTTATATTGAAGGCGGTTTCTATAGGAATTAGTTTTAGCATAATCACTCCACACTATCCAAAATCATAAATTTTGTGACTGAAATCACATTGAAATACAAAAAAAGATATATTATAATGAGTATAACACAAAGCAAAAGCTTTGTCAAGCGAAAATTTGCCGTTAAATACGGCGGAGGTTTTATTATGAAAGAAAAGGTAAGAATTGCTTACGTAGGAATCGGTAGACGCGGCGGTATCATACTCAGAGAATGCTTTGCGCAGATGGGTGACGTTGAGATCCCCGTCATCTGTGATTTTTCTGAAAAGATGATCGAAAAGGGAAGACAGATATTGAAGGACCAAGGCAGACCCGAGCCTCGTTGCTTTACAGATTATGATGAAATGCTGTCGAATTGTGATGACGTTGATGCAATCGTTATTATGACGGGTTGGGATTCTCGTCCCGAAATGGCGAAAAAGGCGATGCTTGCGGGCAAATATACCGCAATCGAGGTCGGTTGCTCACAGACCCTTGAGGAATGTTATGAGCTTATAGACATTTACGAAAAGACCGGAACACCCCTTATGATGCTTGAAAACTGCTGTTACGGCAGACGAGAGATGATGGTGCTCAATATGGTCAAGCAGGGTCTTTTCGGAGAAGTAGTTCACTGTACGGGCGCTTACGCTCACTATCTTAATGAGTGCGAGCTTTTTGCCGAAATGCTTGGCAAAAATCCCACCGACAAGGTCAGCCATTACAGACTTCAGCATTATATTGACGGTAACCGCGAAAACTATCCTACTCACGAAATAGGACCGATTTCCAAGGTTCTTAATATAAACAGAGGCAACCGCTTCGTCCGTCTTTCTTCCTTCGCGTCCAAGAGCGCAGGACTCAAAGCCTTTGCCGCCGAGCATTTCGGTGAAGATTGCGAGTATGCAAATATCGATTATAAGCAGGGCGATATAGTAAATACGATCATTACCTGCGAGGGCGGCGAGACCGTTTCGATAAACCTCGATACCACTCTCCCGAGAGCATATTACAGCCGTAATTTCTCGGTTAGAGGAACAAAGGGTATGTCTACCGAGGAACACGGAGTGGTTTTCCTTGAAGGTATGAAAGAGGGAATAGGAAACAATGAAAACGAGATGGGCAAAACCTACGACCATCCCCTCCACGCAGAGTATGAAATGCTCGGTCCTCGCGGGGGACACGGTGGAATGGACTGGCTCGTATGTCGCGCGTTCGTTGAAGCCGTAAAGAACGAGACCAATACTCCTATCGATGCTTACGACAGCGTTACCTGGCTTGCTATCGGAGCACTTTCCGAACAGTCGATAGCCGGCGGCGGTATTCCCGTGGAATTTCCCGATTTCACAAATGGTAAATGGAAGAACCGTGAGCCCGTGGTTAAGTGCAAATATTGTCTTGATGAGATCTGTGAGGACAGAAGTGTTAAGATTTTCGACGATATTGACTATTAATGATTCATCATTCTTGGCATATTTCGGCATAACAAAAAATCAGAGGTCGATGACCTCTGATTTTTTGTTATGGTGGAGACAGCAGAACTCTGAATCCGGTTTTGCGGCGATATTTATCTTAAGATATCGTTTATTTCCGCAAAACGATACAACGCAAGCGTTGTAGAGATTCATCGTTCTTGGCGTATTTCGGCATAACAAAAAAACAGAGGTCGGTAACCTCTGATTTTTTGTTATGGTGGAGACAGCAGAACTCGAATCTGCGACCCCTTGCATGTCAAGCAAGTACTCTAACCAACTGAGCTATGCCTCCGTATTTACGACTTGATTATTATATCACAAACTTGTGTAAAATGCAATAGCTTTTTTGAAAAAAGTTTAAATAATTTTCTGAAAATTTATATTTTTGCAAAAATCGCCCCAAAAACGCAAAAAATTACAAAAATTAAAATTTAGTTAACAAATTTATATTATGATATAATAAATACGACCCCCCAATATTGACTTTTTAACGGAGGCTATTATGGCAGAAAAGGTTCTTATAGCAAGCGACAGCACTTGCGATCTCAGCGCGGAGCTTATCAAAAAATACGGTATCAAGATCCTCCCCCTCGGAGTAACTCTCGGAGAGACTACTTATACCGACGGCGTTGATATCAACCCCGATATGATCTACGCAAATTATGAAAAAACGGGTGAACTTCCTAATACGTCTGCGGTCAACATTGCCGATTTTGAAGATTTTTTTGAAAAATACACGTCCGAAGGATATTCGATAGTGGTGTTTACTATCAGCTCGGATATGTCGTCCACATTTAGTAATGCGCGCCTTGCGGCAGAGGATTATGAAAACGTATACGCAGTAGATAGCCGAAACCTTTCGACAGGCGGCGGACTTTTGGTTGCGGCTGCGGCTGAAATGGCACAGAACGGAAAGAGCGCCAAGGAGATAGCAGAGGAGTGCACTCGCCTTGCGGCAAACGTCGACGCGTCCTTCGTCATAGACAGCTTGGAATTTCTTCACAAGGGCGGAAGATGCTCGGCTTTGGCGGCTTTCGGAGCTAATCTGCTTCAGCTCAAGCCCTGCATCGTGGTAAAAGGCGGAAAAATGGGTGTTTCCAAGAAATATCGCGGAAAATTCGCCGCAATATTGCCTCAGTATATAGCTGAGCGTATAGGTGACGCTTCCAATATATATCTCGATAAGGTCTTTGTTACCCACGCGGGATGCGACGAGGAGATCGTTGAAGCCTGCGTGGCAAAGGTAAAGGAGCTTGCGCCCTCGGCGAATGTGATGATAACTCGCGCGGGATGCACCGTTTCTTCGCACTGCGGAAGGAATACCCTTGGGGTTCTTTTCATAAGAAAGAGCGCAATAGAATAACGCTAAATGCAAGTTAAGTAAAAGGATCGGGAATTTTTATAATTCACGGTCCTTTTTGTGCGTTTGCCATAAGAGAATGTGCGCCGAGGCTGATTTTTATCGGTCAAGGTGCAAAGTGCACAAAATTCAGATTTTTGATTGTTCAAAACAGCGAAATTTTCATAGTTAAATTTATTTTGCTTGATTTTTTCTTATAGTAATGATATAATTATTATTGATGTAGTGCGCAATGATGAATTGTGCGCTAAAATACATACAAATGGAGGATTTTCTATGAAAGTCACGAAAAGCATGAGATTTTTGCTTCTTGCTCTTGCGGCTGCAATGGTATTTTCTCTGTTCTCCTGTACGGATGAAGAAGTGTTTGAAGGACCCGACACGAGCACCGAAAGTGCGACGGGATCGGGAACCGAAGGCACGACAGCTCCTATAGGCGGCGAGACTACCACGGGCGCTGAGGGCAATCAGA